>JAVFAO010000019.1:0-34440 GCA_034002465.1 Myxococcota bacterium | reverse complement strand
ACCGTGGCCTCCGATTCTGGCAAGAGAGGGCGTGGAGCGTTGGTGGCTTTCGGCGTTGCTGGACTTTCGTCGGCCAAGCCCCGGAAAACTGATGGAGCTGAGCGACTTGCTTGCCTTTCTTGCCTTGGCAGCGAACAAGAAGGAAGATCTTCTCCGTGTCTTGGGCATCCCTGAGACTTCGCGCTGAAACTTCACGCTGAGCCTTCGCTCTTGACACATCCTCTGTGTTTTGTTCAGGCTCGGATGAGCGCTCCTTCTTCGCTCGCCATTCCTGGGAGTTCCCATGTCACTTCGCAATGACTCGCATTCGGGCACCGACCTCGCCGCAACCGTTCAGCTATCCCAGTGGTGCGAGGAAGCGTGTCCTTCGCTCAGGTCTGTTCGTCTCCAGTGTCGAACGTGGCTTCACCGACTCGCCTTTCTCTCCGCGCTGGCCTTGTTCACCACAGCTTGCGCAACGGGAGATCCGTCAGTCCAGCCTCAACCGGATCAAGAGACCGAGCTTGAGGTCATCGACAACGACGAGGATGTTTTCGTCGACCTCGTTGATGAGGCCGAAGAGGATGGTGTCGACGTTGACGTGCCGGACGGTGATCTTCCTGATCAGGAGGAGCCCGAGCTCGATGTGGACGTCGAAGAGGATCGCGAGGTGATTGAAACCGTCGGCAACTGCGGCGACGGCCAAGTGGATCCAGAGAAGGAAGAGTGCGACGATGGCAATGACATCGACACGGATGCATGCCGCAACGATTGCACGGAGGCGCGCTGCGGCGACGGTGTGTTGCACATCGGCGTCGAGGCTTGCGACGATGGAAACAGCGACAATACGGACAGTTGCCTTGACACCTGTGTGGCTGCGAGCTGCGGAGATGGTTTCGTGCAAGACAGCGTCGAGGCCTGCGACGATGGCAACAGCAGCAACACCGACGCGTGTCTCAACAGCTGCGAGCGGGCGAGCTGTGGCGATGGCTATGTACAAGCTGGCGTGGAGGCCTGTGACGACGGCAACGACATTGAGGACGACCAGTGCACCAACAGCTGCAGACTTGGTAGCTGTGGCGATGGGATTGAGCAGTCGGGAGAGGAGTGTGATGACGGCAACAGCTCCAACAACGACGGTTGTTTGAATACGTGCCTGTCGGCGACATGTGGTGACGGATACCTGCACGCAGGCGTCGAGCAATGTGATGATGGCAATGAGATCGACACCGACGCCTGTTTGAACACTTGCCAGAACGCGGTGTGTGGAGACGGCGTGGTGCGTGCTGGTGTCGAGGCCTGCGACGACGGAAACCGGGACGAAACCGACGGCTGTTTGAACAGTTGTGTTCCAGCGAGCTGTGGTGACGCGCGGGTGTGGAGCGGCCACGAAGAGTGCGATGATGGGAACACGTCAAATACGGATGCATGTCTGACCAACTGCACGATCGCCGAATGTGGCGATGGCTACGTACGGTCGGGCATCGAACAATGTGATGACGGCAACGACGTCGACAGCGATGCTTGCCGCAACACCTGCGTGCCTGCTCGCTGTGGTGATGGCGTGGTGTGGGCGGGTCAGGAGCAGTGTGACGATGGCAACACCATCGAGACCGACGCCTGCCGCAACAGCTGTGTGGCAGCTCGTTGTGGGGACAGCATCGTGTGGGCTGGGGTAGAGGCCTGCGACGACGGAAACGGCAATGAGCAGGACGCCTGTCTCTCGACTTGTGTCGCTGCGCGTTGTGGTGATGGGGTTGTGCACAGTGGTGTCGAAGAGTGCGACGATGGCAACCTCGTCGACACGGACAGTTGTCGCAACAGCTGTGTGTTGGCGTTCTGCGGTGATGGCGTGGTTGGGCCTGGCGAGGCCTGCGACGACGGCAACGACATCAATGACGACGGCTGTTCGAACAGCTGTACCGGCGCCTCTTGCGGCGATGGTATCCCCCAGACCGGCGAGGACTGTGACGATGGGAACAGCAGCAATCAAGACGCTTGTTTGAATACATGCGTCGACGCGAGCTGCGGTGATGGCTTCGTGCAGACCGGGGTTGAGCAGTGCGACGATGGAAACGCTGAGAACGGCGACGCGTGCCTGAACAGCTGCGTGTCTGCGAGCTGCGGTGACGGATTCCTGCGTGTGGGTGTCGAGCAATGTGATGATGGCAACACCACGAATGGAGATGGTTGCAGCGCGACCTGTACAGGTGAGGGCTGCGTGATTGCGGCCACCATGAGCTGCAACCTCAGCGTCAATGGCGACACGACGGGAGGACCCGACACGACAGATCAGTGGGCCTGTTTCACCCTGCAGACGACGGGCCCCGAGCGGGTCTATGCCTTCACCGCGGCGTCAGACGGCCTGCTGCAAGCAGACCTGACGGGCTTGAACGCTGACCTCGACCTGATGGTCATGACCGCGGTAGGTGGTGCATGTGCAGCGAGCGACAGCGCGGCGTGTATCCCCAATGGTCGCTCGACCTCAGGTGGCACGAGCTCCGAGCGGGTCGAGTGGATGGCCACCCTGGGAACGACGTACTACATTGTCGTGGACGGCTACTCTGGCGCGCAGTCGAGCTTCACGCTGCGTGTCGGAACGGCAGACAGCCATATCATCCTGAGTGAGATTGGCGCTGCGGAATACGACTTCGTCGAGCTGCGCAACCTCAGCGCCTGCCCAATGGAGCTTTCGTCGTACGTGGTGCGGCATCGTCCCGATTGCCAAACTGGCTCAGGGTTCTACCAGGATGGGCCAGGCTATGTGAACATCAGCTTCCCACCTGGCAGCATTGCGGGCGCGGGCGGCGGAACCTTCCGGGCCTTTGAGAACCCCTTCCCTTACGAGCTTTTCGAGAATGAGATGATGTTGGAGTGGGCGCTCTGCGACTTCTCCGACGGTAACGGCTACACGCTGCTGTGCAAGGGCGACTGCGACGTCACGAGCTGTGACAACGTGCTGGACTATGTGCGTCGGCGGAACGACGCCGATCCGGGTGGTCCGAGCTGTGCGACCTTTACGCCTGCGCCGGTGTCGACGAGCGGGGTGGCTGATACGCATAGTGTCACTCGTGTCGATGCGCAGGGCATGCCCAAGACCTGGCTGCAAGCGGACTGGGGCATCGAGCCGATCAGCGACCTAGAAATGTAAGCCTCCGAAAATGAACAAGAACGAGCAGAGTTCCGCTGAGCTCGGGGCGCACATTGAGTCTCTCCGAGCCCAAGGTCATTGGCGGGAAGCGGCAGATTTGGCGGCACAGTCGGGAGCTTTTCGGCTCGCCGAAGAAATCTATGCGCAGCTTTTGGACGAGCGCTCAGCTGGGCAGATGGCGAGGGCGCGGCACGACAGCCCTGCGGCGTTGACTTACTTTTTGCGCGGCGGGCATTTGGCTGAGCTCGAAGCCCTGTGCCGAGAGGAGCTGGCTAGCTTATCGAGCTCCTTGCCCCGTCTGTTGGAGCTCCTGCAGCGCAGCGCTCACTTCGAGCGCGCCGCTGAGCTGGCCCGAGCGCTAGGGGATTGGCCCAGCGCCATCGATGCCTACAGTAAGGCATCTTGCCATGTCGAAGCAGCAGAGCTCTGCGAACGCATTGGAGACTACGCCCGTGCGGGCGCATTCTACGAGCAGCGGCTGTTGACGAGCGATGACTGGCGCGCCCAAGCGGGACTGGGCAGGGTGATGCAGGCCTTTGGGCGACATGCAGAGGCCTGCGACGCGTTGCTCTCGGCGCTCTCTCGGAATGAGGCAGGGCCCTCGGAACGCCAAGCGTTGATCGAGCGGGCGGCGTACTCTTTGTGCCGCCAGGGCTATGCTCGAGCGGCCAGCTTCTTGTTCCAACGAGAGGGGATGGACGCGGTTTTCGAGCCGTCCAGCTTGTTGAGGGACTTGGAGCAGCGCTATGAGTTGGAGCTGGCGAGCAGCTCGCGCTTCGTGCTCGAGGGCTCACTCCTTGGTCCCTTTGGGGAGGCTTATGAAGCCAGAGACACACTGAGCGGCCAGAAGGTGTGGTTGCAGCTCTTGGAGGGAGACCTGGCTGAGCGCCAGCGCTATGTGCAGACCCTGGAGCGTCTGCGCGGCGTGGAGCTGCCTGGCATTTTGGAGCCAATCGAGCTCGATGAGGGGCTTCGCTTCGTGCTCTTTCGGGCCCGTGCTTGTGTTCCGCTCAGCACCTGGTTGCAGGGCAATCCCCGGCCAGCGCAGCTCGAACGTTTGGGGCTGCAGCTGGCAGCAAGCCTTCGTCATGCTCACCGGCGGGGGGTGTTGCACGGGGCGCTTCGTCCGTCTTGTGTTTGGGTTGATGCGAGCGCTGGGGTTTTGCTGGGCGGGTTCGGAGCGGGCCTCGGTTTGAGCGAAGCGCAGACCAGCAGCCTGATGGCGCAGCAGGAGCTGGCGTTTTTGGCACCCGAGCGAGCGATTGGTCTGGACTGGGATCTGCGCGCGGACTTTTATGGTCTGGCGGCGGTGCTGTGGTGGGTGGCTCATGCGTCGCCGCCCAAGCCCGTGTCGGGTGGCGTGTGGGGTACTTTGCTGGCCGCACGTGCAGAGCAGCGTTGTTCGCGTCACGACGAGTTGGAGAGCCTTCTCTCGCAGCTCGATTGGCGCAATTGGGAGCCGAATGCGCACGCGCAGCCGCAGGTCAGCGCACTGACAACGCAACGTTTCGTCGTTCGAGCTGAGCGTGCAGGGCTCCGCATCTGCTGGGATCAATGGCTGCAGCGAGAGCTGGCGCTGCTCCCGGCCGAAACGGCGAGTCGACGCGTTTGTGGGCTGGCACGAGTGGCTGATTCCGGTATTCTCCCCCGACTCTATGCACTGCGGGACGGGACACTGATGTTGCAGAGTGTGGAACTCGGCTCCGCAACGACGCTTCGTCCTTTCTTCGAGACGCTGCCCAGCTGCTCGAGCGCCTGCCAGATTCGGCTACTGCGGGCGCTGTTGGTGTTCCTCGGCGCAGCAGAGGATTTTGGAATCGAAATAGGTTTCAGCAATTTAGCTCGGCTTCTGCTGGCTCCTTCGACGATGGGTCTGGTCATCCCAGCAAGCGCCGAGCTCTTCTTGGAGACTGATTCGCGCGACAGCGACCTGGCTTGGTTGCGTCACGCGTTCGATGTGCTAGCTTCATCTTTCGAGGGGATTTCGTCCGCACTGGCGGAGTCTTCTGGCTCTCGAGAGGCTTGGTCAAAGATTGTCGAGCTCTTTGCGCATCGCACCGCGTTCTGGGAAGCGATGCAAGTCGAGTCTTTGGCGTATCAAGCGGCGCTCCATAGCGACCCAGGGACAGCGCAGATGGGGCGGCGAATCCTCGAGCAAGTCCAGAGCAGATGATGTCAAGTTGTCGAATGCAAAACTCTCGAGCCCTTCTGCTTGCCAAGATCCCGGTGCTACCCTAGAATCCGGCCGTTATTGGGACCATGGGCCGCGCTATGGTCGCAGGGCGCCGGACGCCCCCCAAGTTGCAGCCCTTGGTCGTTCGGGGGACGAGCCGACAGGAGAACTCATCCATGCTTCAGGCATTCGTTTCGCTCCACGACCAGCAGCCGCCTCGGACCGAATCAGATCTGCAGACCTTCTTTGAAGGCATTGCGGGTTCGTTGCTGAGTCCGCCGAGCTCGTTCTGCACGAACGTCGATGCGACGGTGAAGCCATTTTCAATGGCCTCCATTGTCACGGCGAGCGCCGACCCGAAGTGCAAATTCGTCATGCTGCGGGGTCCAGCCGAGCAGTTCTGGCAGATGTCGCTCGTCATGCCCGACAAGCATGGCGTGGGTGCCATTTTTTTTGACCTCGAAAAATCGGATGGCAGCAGCAGCATCTCCATCGATGACATCGATGATTTTGCGAAGAAGCTCTACAAGGCCATCCAACCACGCATGATCCGAATCGGGGACTCCGAGGCTCGTGACAAGCTCAAGAGTCGACACGGGCTGGTGTTGATGCCCGGCCTTGGTCGCATCGAGTGGCTGCAAATCGTGCACCCCGCGGTCTACGCTGAGCTTTACAACCCCAGTGAGCTGGTTGCTGCACCTGCGTATTCGGCAGAAATCTTCGAAGACGGCGCACTCTACCTGCGCGTGTATGGCGATCCGAAGGACTGGGAAAACGAAGAGAACATCTCTCTCGCCAACTTCATCCCAGGCTTTCTCGCCGGCACCGCCAACGTCAAAGACGGTGAAAAGGAAAAAGAGAACGTCAAGCTCATCGAGAAGCTCTGGAACCGTGCCTACAAGATCGCCGAAAAAGCATACGAGCTCTTCGACGCGCCTGTGACTGAGAGCCCAGCGCCCGAGCCCCCTCCAGAGGCGACTGAAGCACCAAAGGCGGTCGAAGCGCCAAAGCCAGAAGCGCCAAAGCCAGTTGCTGTCGAAGCGCCAAAGCCAGAAGCGCCAAAGCCAGAAGCGCCAAAGCCAGAAGCGCCAAAGCCAGAAGCGCCAAAGCCGGAAGCACCCAAGCCGGAGGAGCCAAAGCCGGAAGCACTCAAGCCGGAAGCACCCAAGCCGGAAGCACCCAAGCCGGAAGCGCCAAAGCCGGAAGCACCCAAGGCCAAGGTACCCAAGGTCGCCGAGGTTCGGGAGATGGTGCAGTCCCTCTTTGCCGACTCTGGCATTGATAAGGAATCGCTGAGCGCGCTACAGCTCGATCTGCAACATGCGCTCTTCTCTGCCATCAATCCGAAGACGACACCGCCCTCCAAGGTCTTTTTTGCCTATTCGAAGAGTGAAGAGCGTCTGCGACATCTGGACCGACTCGATGACTTCGCTGCCTTCCTTCAGGGAGAGGCTTTGGGCGTGCGCGAAGCTGACCAAAAACAGCTCGTCGACCTCGTCCGAAAGTATCATCGACCGTTTTTGCAGTATCTCGATGCCACGGCTGACATTCCAGAGCCGGCACGCCTCGATCCTCGGGTTGCTGACTTTGCGAAGCAGGTCAAGCCCCCCTATCTCGACGAGTCCGAGGAGACCCGACAGCTGCATCTGTGGGCCTATAACCCCGTGAACAGCAGTCTCGAGGAGCTCTTCGTTCGGCAATATGCGGACTGGCCCATCACCGTTGAGGTCAAGCGACACCTCGACGAGCTTCGCGAGCCGTCCACGGGCAAAGCGGCCGTTGATGCGGCCGTTGCCGAGCCTCTGGAGCAGACACCCGAAGCCCAAAAGCCAGTGACGCGGCAGCGCATCATGCTGCTCGTTCTGCTCTTCATCTTGGCTGTGGGTGCGCTGCTCTTCATCTTCTACTTCAAGGGCGACTGGCACCGTCTGTGGTCTTTCTAGGAGGCCCGCGCCGAGGCCACGCGTATGAAGCAAGCCAAGGACAGTTCTTGTCGGCTTTGCAGCCATTGCTGCCCCGAGCTGCTTTCCGGCAGCGCGCGAAGGTACACGATGGGAGTGGGCTACGGTTGGCACACCCATTTTCAGTCCTTGCGCTCGCAGAAAGCGGAAGCATGAAGAGACCCCGCACGCCACGAGCTTGGTGCGCTCGTGCCAGTCGGCCGGCAGGGGCTGCTCGTCGTTCCCCGTTTTTTGAGCTGATTTCGACAGATTGTGTGTAGACCTGTGTGCCAACACAGCAACAGCCGTGATTGTCATCACGCCGTTCTCAACTGCTTTTCTCTCTGCAGGAAGTGAGGAGTTCTCATGGGTGCTCTCGAAGGCTCGCTCAGCTACCGTCAGTACTTCGTCGACGGTGAGCTGAACGACCACGATGCTCTCCTCGAGCGTATTCGCCATCATTCGTTTTCATCGTTGAATCTCGAAGATGAGGAGCCCAAGTGGGGCTGGGTTTGTGCAGCCAATCCACTGGACGTCGACTTCCGGCGCGACAACGTATTTTTCAATCAATACGTCGTGCTTGCGCTGCGGCAGGACCGGTGGCGTCTGCCTGCGGCCCTGCTCAAAGCGAGGGTCAACGACGCACGGCTCAAACTCATGGCGAGCAGCGGAAAAGAGCGACTCGCCCGACATGAGCGCGACGCGATCATGGAAGAGCAGAAACGGCAGCTGAAGGAGAAGAGCCTTCCAGCCATGAGCGTAGTGGACATGGCTTGGGACACGGCTGGCAAATCCGTTCGCTTCTGGACCCACAACAACGCAATGAACGAGCTCTTCCAGGAGCTCTTCGAAGAGACCTTCCAGCTGCATTTGGTTCCGCTCAGTCCCTATACGATGGCAGCGAACGGCCTGCTCGAGGACGAAGCGCTCGAGGCACTCTTCGAGCTCGACCCTGACGATCTGAGCAAGGTCGTGTTCGACAACGCGGATGCTCCTGGTTGAACGCAAAGCAAGGCAGCTGCAGGGAGCGCCGGGAGACCTGGGCGAATTCTTGAAGGCCGCTGCACGAAATGGACAAGTCTATGGATCTTTACGATCAAATCGAATCCACACGCTTTCTGGGCGTAGAGTTTCTGAGTTGGCTTTGGTTTCGCGTGTCAGCGGGCCGTTCGGTGTTCGAGCTCGACGGTCAGCCGCTCGAGGTCGAGTTCGACAATCAGATGACCTTCGAGACGACCCTCGCAGAGACCGAACGAACCCGCCTCATGGGCGGGGCACCGAGTGAGAGCCCCGAAGCGCTCCAGGCGATGCGCTGCGGCAAGGTGGTGACGGTTGCCAAGCTTCGCCTTCGACGCGAGGATCGCGAGTACAGCTTCGTGCTCAATGCGCGTGCCATGAGCATTGCGAGCGCGAAGATCCCTGCGGTGCTGTCGAAGCAAGACGACGACCGCTTCTATGAGCGCATGGATTTGCTGTCTGAGCTGGAGTCGAGTCTGCAGGGGCTCTTCGGTGTATTCCTGAAAATCCGCTTAGAGCGTTGGCAACACGAGCTCGAGGCCATGCGCGAGTGGGTGCAGGCGAGCTGATGGGCGAGCTTCTCAGCGTCGCGATTTTGGCCATCGTCCAGGGCTTGGCGGAGTTCCTTCCGATCTCGAGCTCCGGTCACCTGGTCTTGCTGCACGCCCTCTTCTCCTTCGATGAAGGTGGCTTGCTGCTCGATGTGATGCTGCACGTTGGGACCTTGTTCGCGGTGCTCTGGGTGTATCGACGCGACCTCCAGCACCTGCTGCTGAGCACCTGCAGAGCCTTGTCCCACTTCCATCGAGTGGGTTGGCGGAGCTCTTTGCGGCGCGGAGAAGCCACCTCCCTCGACCCGGATTCGCATTCTGCAATCGTGTTTTTCTCTCAGCTCCTACTGGCCACGGTATTCACGGGAATCATTGGCTTCGTCTTGAAGGACAGCGTCGAGACGGTGTTTCGAACGCCCGTCTTGGTTGGTGCAGCCTTGCTCGTGAATGCCCTGATCCTGTTCGTAGCGCCGCGGCGGGTGGAGCAGAGCTCCGAGCGGAGCTGGGGCAAGATGGTGGTGCTTGGCGTGTTGCAGGGGCTCGCCGTGATGCCGGGGATATCGCGCTCCGGGCTAACGATCAGCGGCGCTCTGTTCATGGGGATGAGCGCAAAAGACGCGGCTCGGATCAGTTTCTTGCTGTCGATCCCAGCGATCCTCGGCGCGCTGGTTCTGCACCTTGGTGAGCTCGATTCGGTGCAGTCAGCGCCCTGGGGCTTGATGTTGTTTGGGGCAACGCTCTCGGCGCTGGTGGGCGTTTTCAGTCTGAAGCTGCTGTTGCGCATGCTGCAGAACGCCAAGTTTCGCGCGTTTTCGTATTATTGCGCGGTGGTGGGCGCAGCCGCGGTGGTGTGGGGCCTGCTGAGCTGAGCGTTGGCTCTACGTATTGAGTCTTTCACCGCCCTGGGCGTTGGGGCACGCTTCACGGTCAGTCGGGCATGGTGGTACGCAGCAGCTCGGGGATCGAGGTCATGCCCTCGAGCAGCTTCAGGATCCCGGCCATGCGCAGAGATTTCATGCCGATTCTGATGGCTTCTCGCTTGAGCTCGGCGGTGGAGTAGCCCTGGAGCACGTACTGCTTGACTTCGTCGTCGCAGACCATGACCTCATAGAGGGCGACGCGGCCGCGGTATCCTGTGTTGGAGCAGTTGGAGCAGCCCACGGGTTCGAAGATGGGTGCAGAGCCGATGAGGTCCTCTGGCACCTGTAGATCTCGAAGCACCTGCACCTCGACCTTGGCCTCCCGTTTACACTCGTTGCAGAGGCGCCGAGCGAGTCGCTGTGCGAGGATGAGGTTGACCGAGGCGGTGACGAGGAAGGGCTCGATACCCATGTTGAGCAGGCGGCTGATGGTGCTTGGCGCATCGTTGGTGTGCAGAGTCGAGAGCACCAAGTGGCCTGTGAGTGCGGACTTGACGGCGATCTCGGCGGTTTCGAAGTCACGGATCTCGCCGACCATGATGATGTCGGGGTCTTGCCTGAGGAAGGAGCGCAAGGCAGCGGCGAAGTTGAGGCCGATGGAGTCGTGGATCTGGACCTGGTTGATGCCGTGAAGGTTGAATTCGACGGGGTCTTCAGCGGTGGAGATGTTCTCGGTGATTTTGTTCAGCTCAGACAACGCCGAATACAGCGTGGTCGTCTTACCACTACCGGTTGGGCCGGTAACTAGAACCATTCCAAAAGGCTTATGAATGGCCTCTTTGAATGCGGCGAGGGGTTCTGGATCGAAGCCGAGCTTGGTCATGTCGAGCTGCAGGTTGCTCTTGTCGAGCAAACGCAGGACGACCTTTTCTCCGAAGAGGCATGGGAGGACGGAGACACGGAAGTCCATCTCTTTGCCGCGGCCGATGCGCAGCTTGATACGTCCGTCTTGTGGTAGGCGTCGCTCGGCGATATCGAGGTTGGCCATGATCTTGATGCGGCTAGTGAGTGCGTTGCGCAGCTTGATGGGTGGCGTCATGACCTCGTGGAGGACGCCGTCGATGCGGTAGCGCACGCGCATGCTGCGCTCGTAGGCTTCGATATGGATATCGCTGGCTTTTCTGCGGATGGCGTCGAGGAGGAGGGCGTTGACGAGGCGTACGACGGGTGCCTCTTCGGCGGCGTTTTGCAGGTCGACGACGTCGACGTCCTGGTCTTCCTCTCCAAAGGAGATGTCTTCAGCTTGGAAGTCATCGAGGTAGTCGTTGTAGCTGAGGTCATCTTGCGCGCTTTGGTAGTAGCGTTCGATGGCGCGTTTGATGGCGGCTTCGCTGGCGACGACGACTTCGATGTTGTAGCCGGTGAGGAATTTGAGGTCGTCGATGGCGAAGATGTTCATCGGATCTGCCATGGCGACGATGAGCGACTGCCCCGCGCGGTTGATGGGCAGGCACATATGTCGCGTGGCGACATCTTGGGGGACGAGGTCGAGGATCTCCGGGGAGATATCGCCGATCTCGTCGAGTTGCACCGAGGGCACGCCGAACTGTTTGCTGAGGAAGTTGGTCAGCTCGCTTTCTTTGATGTAGCCGAGGGTAGCGAGCTGGCCGGCGAGCCGCCCGCCCGTTTTTCGCTGTTCGGTCTTCGCTCGCTCGAGCTGTGCTTGAGAGATGAGTTGGGAGCGCAGCAACAATTCGCCCAAACGCGCGTCACCGTTGGACATGGAAATACCTCGACAGAGTGCGTTCAAGAGAGCGCCGCAGATGCGTGTACGAAGCTTTGGTCAGCGTCTATGGCTGCGGCCGCGAAGGGGTCCAATCCGTGTCAAGCACGGCGCGGGAAGTGTAGCAACCAGGCCAAGGGTGGTCAATGCGCGGCGGGGTATCCGGCCCAAGAGAGGGTCAGAAAAGCTCGTGCTTCCGTGTGCGACCCGAGCTGCCGTGCCTGGCCTTGTCGCTGGGGCCTCGCTCAATCGACTTCGTGCTTTGCCAATTCTGCCTCGATGGCGGTAGCGGTGAGCTCCGATTCGATGTGCAATCGTCCGAGTAGGCTTCGGCATTGGTCGACGTTCCCAGCCACCTGCTCGAGCAGGGCGCAGAGCTTGGCCATGGTACGGATGCCGAGGTTTTGGCAGCCCCCCTTGAGGGCGTGGGCGGCGCGCTGTAATGCGGGCCAATCCTCGGCACGGGCCGCTCGTTCGAGGGTGATGAGGCGTTCTGGGAGGTCGGCGAGGAAGATCCGGAAGAGTTCGTTGACGAAGTGCTTTCCGCTGAGCTCATGGAGGCTGTCGAGGATGGCCGATTCGCAGACTCTGGAGACGGCGGAGTCGCTGGCGGCGTGGGGAACCCCTTTTCCCCACCGAACGAGGATTTGCTTGAGTAGCTCGAAGCGCAAAGGTTTGACGACGAAGTCGTCCATGCCGCTGCTGTGGGCTCTGCTTCTTTGTTCTTCGTGCTGGTGGCTGGTGACGGCGATGATGGGCACGTGCTGCTCAGGGGATTCCAGGCTTCGTATTCTGGCGCAAGTTTGGAAGCCGTCGAGTTCAGGCAGCTCACAGTCCAAGAGGATGATATCGTAGCGTCCTCGTTGCCACGCATCGATGGCCTCTCGCCCGTTGACGGCGACGTCGACGCGACATCCGAGCTTAACCAGCATGGTGTGCCCGATGCGCCGGTTGATGGGGTGGTCTTCGACGAAGAGGACTCTGACTGGGGGCAGCTCGGTCTGTTTGCTGCTGGCGAGCTCGTCTGGGAGTCGGTGCATGGCGTTGCTGAGCACGGCCCAGAGCCGGTCACGGATCCGGTGTCGCGGCACGCTATCGACATCGGCGTCGCCGCTACTCTTGCTGCTGATGGTGAGCACGGGGACGCTGGCTTGGACGCTGGCTCGGATTTCTTCGTCGACGATAACGGCTCGGCAAGCGCAGCGGTGGAGGTTTTGCATGAAGACGTCGACGCTGATTGTGCATTCGCACATGACGCCATGGCGCTCGAGGCTCTGTCGGACTTCTTCGAGCACCTTTGGGTTTGGGTGGTAGGCGAGGACCAGATCGAGGCGTCGCATGGCGGGCATGCTTCCAGGTGAGTGCCTGCTGAGCAGGCTCATCACCTCTTCAATCTGTGCTGCGCGCAGAGGCTTGAGCAGACAGCGCGTGATGCGGAGCTGGTCGAGCAGCTCACCAGGGATGCGGACGCCGTGTCGGGTCATCATGACGACGGGGATGGCGCGCTTGTATTCTTGGCGGAGTCTCCCGATCCACTCGAGCCCGGTCTGAATTCCGAGTTCGAAGGCGACGAAGATGACGTTGTATCGGATTCCCAGGTAGCTGGCTTGCTCTAGGAAATCCATGGCGGTGTTGGGGTCTTCGGCGAGGTCACAGGCGACGCCCCAGGAGGCGAGCAAGCTGCCGAGATGTCGGCGCGCGAGCTCATTGGGCTCGATGACGAGCACCTCAGCGTTGGTGCTGCGTGGCAAGCGGACCCGACTTTGTTCGACGGGATCGGCGCGCATGGAGAAGCTGAAGCGGCTGCCCTGTCCGACCCTGCTATGAACCTCGATTTCTCCGTCCATGAGGTGCAGCAGTCGGCGCACGATGGCCAAGCCCAAGCCCGTTCCGCCGTAGCGTCGGGCGGTGGCCGCGTCACCTCTGGTGAAGTGTTTGAAGAGGCTACGAATCGTATTCTCAGGAATCCCAATCCCGGTATCGAAGACATGTCCTCTGAGCTGGCAACAGAAGGCATCACCTTCGTCCCACTCGAGCTCGATTCCGAGCTCCCCCTCTTCGGTGAATTTGACGGCATTGCTGAGCAGATTGGCGAGCACCTGCCTGAAACGCATGGGGTCGCCCTTGATGCGCATGGGCACATCGCGTGCGACGTGGTAGTTGAGCTCGAGTCCCTTGCGGTGCGCGCGTTCGGCGAAGGCGACAGCGAGCTCTTCGACGATGGCTCTAGGATCGAAAGCGACCCTTTCGAGCTCGAACATGCCGGCGTCGAGTTTACTGAGATCGAGCACATCGTTGATGATGGCGAGCAGCGCTTCTGCGGACTGGCGGGCGCTCTGTGCGTATTCTCGCTGGGTCGGTTCCAGCGCGGTATCGAGGAGCAACTCGAGCATCCCGAGGACCCCCCCGAGGCTGGTCCGGATCTCGTGGCTGAGACCAGCCATCAAGAGTGACTGACCAGGGCCGAGGTTGGTGTCGGAACCAGTCTGCTGAAGGCGCTCATGGAGAACGGAGAGCAGTGCCTCCCACTGGGCGCGTGTAGGAGGCAGCTCAGGGCGCAAGCCAAGGCGTTGAAGAATGCTCTGAAGTGGGCTTTCCTGCTCCATGCGATACGTGCGGCTCCTGGCGTTCTTGTCCATTGGGCGCTTGGCCTGTTCCCCCAACTTTTTGTTGATTGGGCACTTGGCCTGTTCCCCAGAGTTGATCGTGGCGTCGGAGAGGACTCAGTCATCCTTCATGGGTTGCTCATCGACTGGGCATGAGGTCCACATGTTTCACATGAAAAGCATGCGAAAGCCAGGTGGTGTCCGTCACCAGAGGGCGGCCCCGTCAGGAGGTGGACTTCTTGTCGATTGAGCGCTTGGCCTGTTTCCCAAAGCTGTACTCGGGAGCTACGGCCGAGGAGGATTAGATGTCGAGCCCAACACAGGAAGCGGGCTCACTGGGGACGAGCAGGTTGGGCAGGCAGATCTCTCCTTCTCGGCAGCCCGTCATGGTGGCGGCATCACAGGGTTTGCAGACGAAGGGCAGAAGCACGCCGGGCAGGCATTGTGAGGGAGCAGCGCAGGGGGCGATGGTCGCATCGGCGGGATCGCACCAGCCGGGCTGATAACAGAGGCTGCTGTTGGGATCGCAGTACCAGCCTTCACCTCGGGTAGCGACGCACTGTGCAGTATCACGGCAGGCGTTGGGGTCGAGGCATTGTCCGGAGGGCGGGTCGTAGACGAGGGGAGGCTGGCAGGGCACGACGCACTTGTAGTCGGTGCAGACCTCGCTGGCACCGCAGTCGTCGTTGCTGGCGCACTGCACACAGACGCCTTCACGCTCGGAGAGGGCACCGTAGCAAATCATGCCAATGCAGTCGGTGTCGCTGGCGCAGTGGGTGGCACCTGGGACGCATTGTCCGAGTCCGTGTGCGCAGAGCAGCCCTGTCCCGCAATCGATATCGGCGGTGCACTGGACGCACTCGCAGAGGTCCTCGTCGAGCTTGAGCGGCAGCTGGCAAGAGCTGGGCTGCTTCTCGCATTGGGAGCAGATGCCATCGGTGGGCTCGCAGTGGAGGCCATCAGAGCCACAGACCAGGCCTTCGGGGCACTGTCCATCCTCACAGAAAGGCAGGCAGCGGTTACGGGCCTGGAAAGGTGTGCAGTCCGAACCCGGTCCACACTGCACGGCGCTGGTGCAGGGTTCGCAGATGTCGATTTTGGGGATACATGCGGTGGTATCGGGATCGCAGACTTCGTTGTCTTGGCAGCCGTCGAGGAGGCAGCCTTCACACTTGCGGCCGATGGGCACGCAGGCGCTGGCGGAGGTGGTGACGGGCTGACATTCGTAGCCTGAGGGACAATCGCCGTCGAGGAGGCAGGCGTAGGTACAGATGTTGGTGTCCATGGACACGCAGCGGTCACCGGGTCCACCACACTGATCGACACCGATGGTGCAGGGCTCACAGATTTTCTTGCCGCTGCGCTCGACACACTGGCCAGTGCTGGCGTCACAGGCCTTGTTCTCTTTGGCGCATTCGGAGATGGTGCAGGACTGGACGCAGGTGCGCGACTCCATGTGACAGGTCTCACCTTCGGCGCAGGTGCCGGCGCGACAGCCACTCAAACAGTTGCCGCTCGTGACGTCGCAGTACTTGCCCTCAACGCAATCGGTATCGGCGGTGCAGTTGAGATCGGCGTTGCAGACGCCGCTCTCTTGGTCACAGACGAGGGGGTGGACGCAGTCCAGGTCGCTGCTGCAGCTCGCGGGAGGGTCGACGCATTGGCCGGTGAAGGCGTTGCAGATTCGTCCGGCTTCGGCGCAATCCTCACGGCTCGTGCAGCTCTGTGGGGGTTGGCAGATGGTGCTGATGCAGACATAGCCCTCGCCGAAGGACGCACATTCTTCGTTGGACACACATTCGACGCGGTGGCAGCTCCCCTGATAACAGACGCGATTGACGCCGCAGTCGGTGTTGCTGATACACTGTTGGGCGATGCACTTTCCGTCGACGGCACTGCAGATGGTGCCTCGCTCGCAGTCCTTGTCTTGCTTGCAGCCGACGGCAGGCGCGTCCTCGCCGCAGGCGCTGGCGAGCAGGAGCAAGAATGCGGCGGGAGCAAGTAGAAACGAGCGACGAATTGGGAGACTCACGGCTTCCTCCTGAACGAGCAACGGTCGTGCAGCGTGCAATGGACCATCGAGTCGACGCTGCCGTGCCATCGAACCAAGGATGGAGTATAGAAGGGTCTTGACGACGATACAACTGATGAGGTTTCGTCGTTGCAACGGCAGCTTCTCGGCGGCATGCGCTTGGGGTTCGAGCCGTGAGATCGCGAGGGTGATGGGGACGTGAGCAAGCCTCCTGGGTTGGCCCTTGGTGCGGGCGGTACAGCGGAACGTGTAGAGGCGAGCCCATTGGAGTCTGCGCTTTGGCGGCGTGGTTCGGGATGGAAGAGTCGTCGATGAAGGCCCCAGCTCAGGATTCGCAGCGGCGCTCATTGATGGCGCCAGAGGTTCCTCGTTGGCCACTGGATCCGGAGCGCCCCATCGTTCGTCTGCGGGCGGTCGGCAAGCGTTTTGGCGAGAAGCGGGTGCTCGATGGCCTGAGCTTCGATGTGGAGACCGGGAAGACGACGGTCATCATTGGTGAGAGCGGCTCAGGCAAGAGCGTCTTGCTGAAGCTGATGAATGGGCTCCTGCACGCCGACTCGGGCTCAGTGGAGCTCTTTGGGGAGGCCCTCGAGGCGTCGTCGGAAGCGCGCCGCAACGCGCTGCGCAAGCGCACTGGCATGGTGCTTCAGAACTATGCGCTGATCGACTCGATCTCGGTGCTGGAGAACGTGGCCTTCCCGCTCACGGAGAACACGCGCCTGTCGCGCAGCGAGGTGCATGACCGGGTGATGGACCTGCTCTCGATGTTGGGGATGGCGGATGCGGCCAAGAGGCTACCCTCCGAGCTGTCTGGCGGCATGAAGAAGCGGGTGAGCTTCGCCCGTGCAGTGGTCACTGAGCCGGAGCTGGTGCTCTTTGACGAGCCGACCACAGGTCTCGATCCGCTGATGATCGAATTCGTGGATGGGTTGATTCAGCAGATGCAGGCGCGCTTCGAGATCAGCTCGGTGATCATCAGCCACGACATGGGGAGTGTATTCCGGCTCGCCGATCATATTGCGATGTTGCACGAGGGACGCATCATCGCTTCGGGCACTCCCGAAGAGGTGCAAGCGAGCCAGCATGAAGCAGTGCGCCGTTTTGTCAGCGTGGGTGGCAGCGGTCGTCTCGAAGCCCAATCTGATGCAGCAGCTCGCGACGCGACGGGCGCGGTGACGGACGCGGTGGTCAGCGTTCGTAACTTGTACAAGCGTTTTGGCTCGAACGAGGTGCTCAAGGGCATCGAGCTCGACATCCCGAGGCGCGCGATCAGCGTCATCATTGGCGGCTCGGGTTCGGGCAAATCGGTGTTGCTGAAGCACATCCTCGGCCTGTTTCGGCCGGACAAGGGGGAGATCCGGGTCAATGGCCAGGAGCTCACCAGGCTCAGTGAGCGCGAGCTCGAGCACATGCGCACCAAGATCGGGATGCTGTTTCAGGGAGCAGCTTTGTTCGACTCGATGACGGTTTGGGAGAACATCGCTTTTGCGCTGCTCGAGCGACGCCATCGGGAGCGCATGTCGGAGGTTCGACGGCGGGTCGACGAGGTGATGGAGCGTCTGCACCTTCATGGTATCGGAGAAGCGCTGCCGGCTGACATTTCGGCTGGTCAGCGCAAGCGGGTCGGCCTTGCGCGAGCGATCGTGACCCGTCCCGAGCTCATGATTTACGATGAGCCGACGACGGGGCAGGATCCGATTATGATTCGCTATGTCGATGACATGATCGTGGAGGCGCATCATGCCTTCGAGCTGAGCTCGATCGTAATCAGCCACGACATGCAGAGCACCTTTCGGATCGCCGATTTCGTGGCGATGGTCTATGAGGGACGGATCGCAGCAGCCGGTCCGCCATCACTTCTGATGGCCAGCCCCAAGGAAGAGGTGCGGCGCTTCGTCTTCGCTGGTGCTGAGGACGCCGAGGCATCGGCGTAACCTACTGAAATCAAAAAGCTTCCAGAGAGCGCGTCGGCTTTACTCTGGAAGCGATTCGAGCTATACTACTGGCCTCGAAGCGCGCACCGCGCTTCTCCGGTCGGGCGTGCCCGACTTCCCGATCCCAGGAGAGCACCTTGAACCCACAAGGCGAAGCGATCACCCCGGCCATCGCGCCGACTTCCGAGATAGCGGGCGGCGAAGAGCCCAGGCTCTACAACGCCGATTCCATCCAAGTGCTTGAAGGCCTCGAAGCCGTTCGCCTGCGGCCTGGGATGTACATTGGAGACGTGACGCAGGTACAGGGCCTGCATCAGCTCATCTACGAAGCCGTGGACAACGCCATTGACGAGGCCTTGGCCGGTTACTGTGACACGGTGACGGTGATCTTGCACCCGGACAATTCGGCCAGCGTCGACGACAATGGTCGCGGTATCCCTGTGGATATTCACAAGAAAGAAGGGATCAGCGCGGCCGAAGTGATCATGACCAAGCTGCACTCTGGGGGCAAGTTCGACAACAACTCCTACAAGGTCTCTGGCGGACTGCACGGTGTGGGTATTTCCTGCGTCAACGGCCTGAGTGAGCGCTTCCGGCTGGAGATCAAGCGCGACGGTCAGCTCTATCGCCAAGACTACGAGCGTGGCGTGCCCGTCGATCGGCTGCAGCTCGTTGGGCCCACGACGGGCAAGGGTACGCGCGTCACCTTTCTCCCCGACCCGAGCATCTTTACCGTGCTCGAATTCGACTATGAGGTGCTGTCGAATCGTCTCAGAGAGCTGGCTTATCTCAACCGTGGCGTGCGCATCAAGCTCATCGACGAGCGCGACGACAAGAGCGTCGACTTTCAATTCGAGGGTGGCATCGCGGTCTTCGTCGAGCACCTTGCCAAGAACAAGGAGCCGGTACACCCCAACGTCATCTCCATCTATCGGGAGATCCCTGAGGAGGGTATCACCATCGACATCGCGCTGCAGTGGACGGGCGAATACCGAGACACGGTCTGGTGCTTCGCCAACAACATCCGCAACCGTGATGGCGGCACCCACGAGACGGCCTTCAAGTCTTCGTTGACGCGAACAGTGAACCAGTACGCTCAGCAAGAGCAGCTGCTCAAGAGCTTCAAGGGCAACCTGCTCGATGGTGAGGACATCCGCGAGGGCCTGGTCGCGATCGTGAGCGTCAAGCTCCCCAACCCTGCCTTCTCCAACCAGATGAAGGACCGCCTGCTGAACAACAACATCGCGCAGCACGTGCAACAGGCGGTGACCACGGAGCTGGGTACCTGGCTCTTGGAGTCCCCTGCAGACTCGCGAAGCATCATTGGCAAAGCGGTCGATGCAGCGCGGGCGCGCGACGCTGCCCGAAAGGCGCGTGAGCTCGTGCGACGCAAAGGCGCGCTCGACTCATCGAGCCTGCCAGGCAAACTGGCGGACTGCCAGCTGCGGGACCCGGCCCAGTGCGAGATCTACATCGTCGAGGGCGACTCCGCAGGCGGCACCGCCAAGCAAGGGCGGGATCGTCGCTTCCAAGCGATCTTGCCGCTGCGCGGCAAGATCCTCAACGTCGAGAAGGCTCGTTTCGACAGGATGATTGCTTCGGCAGAAATCGCCACCCTGGTCAGCGCCCTCGGTGCAGGGATTGCCGAAGACTTCAACCTCGAGAAGCTGCGCTACCATCGCATCGTCATCATGACCGATGCCGACGTCGACGGCAGCCACATCCGCACGCTGCTCCTGACCTTCTTCTTCCGCCAAATGCCAGGCCTCATCGAAGGGGGCTATCTCTACATCGCACAGCCTCCGCTGTACAAGGTCAAACGCGGCCGCGCCGAGCGCTATCTCAAAGACGAATCGCAGTTCGAAGAATACCTCCTTGACTGCGGCTGCGCCGATGCAAGCCTCGGCGAACTTCGCGGCGATGCCCTTCGCGAGCTCGTCAAGCTAGCGCTAGAATACAGACGAAAGAACCTCGAGTTCTCCAGCCAGTTCGATCCACGCATCATCGACGTGCTCGTACAGTTCGGCGAGCTCCAAGAGGACGAACTGCTCGACCCAGCCACAGCCCAATCAGCAGCAGACCGCATCGATGCCAAGCTCAAGGAGCTCTATCCCGAGCAAGGTTTCTCGCCTGCCTCCCTCAACGAGCTGCCCGAAGACGAGCTCGGCCAACCACAAGGCTTCAGCCTCTTCTGGACGAGCCGCTACAATGGCATGGTCCGAAGCAGCTCGGTGGACCGCAAGCTCCTGCGCAAACGCCCCTTCCTCCTTCTCAAACAGCTCTACGCCTCCCTCCAGGAGCTGCGTGCCGACAACCATGAGCTGCGGCTCAACGCGGCCGATCAGGGGCGCAGCATTGGTCAGACCAGCGAGCTCGCTGACGCCATCCTGGAGTACGGAAAGAAAGGTCAGACCATCCAGCGCTACAAAGGTCTGGGCGAGATGAACCACGAGCAGCTCTGGGAAACCACCATGGACCCAGAGAAACGCACCCTGCTACAGGTGCGCGTCTCCGACGCGGTCGAGGCAGATGGGCTCTTCACCCTGCTCATGGGCGACTCCGTCGAACCCCGACGCGACTTCATCGAGCGAAAGGCACTCGACGTGCGCTTCCTCGACATCTGAGCGCTGCCCGGCTCTTCGACCCAGACGCTCTTCTTGTCCATTGGGCGCTTGGCCTGTTTTCCCCAACTTTTTGTCGATTGGGCGCTTGGCCTGTTCCCCCAAGTTGTTGGCCTGTTCCAAGCTCTTCGTTGCGGCTTTGCGGCTTTGCGCGAGACTCCCAGACCATCGCCTACAGAAAGCCACGTTGTTGTACCTTCAAGGCAAGCCTGAGGAAGGAGCGCGGTCGAGCCGCTTCTCGAAGCGCGCAACCAGGCGCTCCTTGCCCTTGAACGGGATGCGATGCCAATCATCAGTGCGCTCGAAGCCCCGAGCCTGCAGAAACCGCGTCGCCACATGGTTGTCATCGGTGATGGTGATGTCGAGCCAGCTCGTCGCGGGATGGCAGTCGCCAAGCCACGCCTCCAACGACTCCAGCATCGCGCTGCCCCAGCCACGTCGGTGCAGGGGCTCGCGAACCAAGAAGGATGCAATGGTGGCGGCGTCGTACTTGGGATAGGCCACATAGAGATCCATGAGCCCCACCCACTCGCTCGACCCACTCCGCAGCGCGCCGGCGAAGTACTTGAACACTTTCAGACTCTTAGCACTTCGAGGGATTGGGGCGTGAAGGCAGCGTCGCGCCATCCCGGGATCCGCCGCCTCCCCCATCACCAACTGGTGGTAGCTGGGTGTCTGGTCGAAGCAGTACTGAGCAAGCGCCAGGTCGTCTTCGTGCACCTTGACCAGGTCGACCTTAGCTCCTGTCCACAACGTCGAGGGCATGTTCACTCCTGCGGCAGGACGCGACAAACGCCCTGTTCGGCGAAGACCACATCGCGCAGCCCGTTCTCATCCAGAAAGCTGAGACAATCGAAGGACTCCGGCGCGTCGACACTCCAGCCGTCGAAGAGCGCTGGGACCAGCGCTCCCAACACCAAGCGCGGCCCTTCCATGCTGAGCATCTCGCGCACTGTTGCCATGTCGTCGAAACCATAGACCCCCAAAGCCACACCGCCGTCAGCTTGCGCAGCCAACGAAAGGGCGTCATCGAGGCGATGGTAGTGACGGGCATGAAGCAAGACCAGATCTACACCGGCGCCAGCGGCCTGCTCCATCGCATCGGAGGCGCCACGGGGCGCACGCCAAGCGCTACGGATGGCCAGTGTTCGAGGCAGAGACAACGCGCTCGCGAGCTCCTCTATCCAGTCGAGCTCATCGCTTGCAAGCCAGAGATTCTCGTTGAAATCGAAGGCGCTCAGCGCCGCAACCAGAGTCTCGAGCGCAGCGTCGTGAATGGACTCGGGTGGACGATGAACATTGAGCAGCAAAGTCCCCTGCTCGGCTGCAGGCAAAGACGCAAAACGACGCTCACTCAGCTCCAGCACGGCGTCGAGGGTGGGCACGCAGAGCTGCTCTTCCTGATAAGGGGCCGAGACCGCAGTCAGGCTGCTTCGGTCGAGCGAAGCGAGCTCTCTTTCACCCTCGAAGGCTTCGGACAAACGCGCAGCTTCCGTCGCCACCCAGAGGCTGCCATCGCCAGCGGCCTGCAGCTCGACAACGATTCCTCGGCGGCCAGCTCCAAGCTCGTAGAGAATACGACACATGGGCGCTTCGAAGTCGCCCACCTGGCTCAGCGACTGCCCCTCGCTCGCAAGCAACGACGAACGTTCGTTGTTCTTGATTTCACAGCCTGAGCCCCAGAGCAAGGCCAGGACGCAGCAGGCCGAAGGCCAAATCGAAGGGGATCTCGTCAGTGTCATAACGCAGCTCTCTGGTGTCATCGCCCCGCAGCACCGTGGTCATCGAGAGGGGCGAGACGCGAAGCGCAAAGGCCATGTCCACGGCCAAATAGAGCGGCCCGGAGAGGGCGAGCTCCAAGCCTAGTCCGAGCGTGCTGGTGTAGCTCCAGACGCTGAGCTCATCACTGGCGAAGAGGAAATCAAAGCACACGCCGGCACTCACGAAGAATGCCAAGGCATCACTCGCAGCAAACCGATAGCGCAGCGCCGGTCCGGTACGAAGATGCGTTCCTCCTCCTACGAATCCCACCAGCTCGACAGCATGTCGGCCCAAGAACTGCAAGGAAAAGGCCACGCTCAAGCCAACGTTCTGGCCCATCCAACCGCCCACATGCGCCTGCAGAAACGCCGCTGCGTAACGATGCTCATCGGCCTCCGGCACCCCGGATATCGTATTCTGCATCTCAGAGATGGGCACAGCCTCATTGCCGCCCACTGGCGTGACCAGGTCTCCCTTGTCATCGTCTTCACTATCCCAGCCTTCGTCGGCAACAGCCGCGGCTGCAGGCCAGAGCACCCAAAGCAGCAATCCCAACCGTAGCGCTCGACGCATCCATCCCCCCTCAACAGCAGTCCGATGCCATCGTTCGCTCCCGACCACCGACCTCGTACCAGCTGCAAATCCTTCGGATTGGCGCGAGGATGCGTGCCCTATGCTGACTTTCGCGTGCCGTCGCCGCAGCAGGCCCGGCACGCACATCTTGGCTGGCTCTGGCCCAAATGTCCATGACGCTCGAGGGGCACAGCTCTTGTCCATGGCATACAGACGCCACAGACACTCGCTCGCGTGGGCGAGCAAGGCCGCCACCGCCTCAGCGCCGTTGGTGGTTTTTGGCCATCTCGACGTAGTGAGCCCAGGAGTGGTCGATCCACTGACGCTCCTCGTCGCTGAGCGCTCGCACCACCCGGCCCGGCCGACCGAGGACCATCGACCCCGCAGGGATCTTCGTACGCTGCGTCAGCAGTGTACCCGCCCCGATGAGGCAGTATTCTCCAATCTCCACGTTGTCGAGCAAGAGCGCGCCCATTCCGATGAGACAAGAGTTTCCGATCTTTGCCCCATGCAGAATCACCGCGTGCCCAACGGTGACCTTCTCACCGACCTCTGTGGTCGACAGGCCCCCTGTACAGTGCACCACGGTGTTGTCCTGGATGTTGCTGAATGCCCCTACGCTCAGCAAGCCTACGTCCCCGCGCATGGTGACATTGGGCCAAATGGAGGCGTGGGCGCCAATCTTCACATCGCCAATGAGCACTGCGGAAGGGTGCACGAACGCCGTTTCATCGACCTCTGGCCAGGTCCCTTCATAACTCTCAATCATGTCATCCTCATCTACAGTTCAGGAATCTGAGTACCGTTGATGCAGCCAGGCGGCGCCAAGATGTGTGCAGGCTTCCTCGAAACATGAGTCACGTTCCTGCCTTGTTCGGTCTCCAGGACGTCTTGGTTCGACGTTCGGAACGCCCTCGCCTCAGCGGCGACGCGTTCTCGTCATGGACGCGCAGCGTGGCAGAGTTCCAACAAGCAGTTTGCCCACGTTCGAGCGAGGCAAGGCGCAGCGGCTCATTCTTCGTCGGCGCCATCACCGTCGTCGCCACCTTCAGGAAACCACTGCAGCAGCGCGGCTGCTACTGCTCGCCCTTGTTTGGCGCTGGAAATCTTGAAACGTGACTGTGAACGGATCACACCCTTTCGCTTCTGGTAGCGCTCTAACCGTGCCTTGGGCGCAGTCCACGATTCCTTGCGTCGATCCCACTCCTGGTAAAGATAGATGATGGTGGTCCAAGAGCCCTTCGACAGGATCTGTTTGTCGAGCTGCTTGACGAGCTGTTGTCCATCGGGATCGGTATAGTCGACGGTGAGTTCTTCGATCGTTTCCGCCATGTTCTCCTCTCAGGCAGGGGCAAGCTGTTTCGCCCCGCCGGCAAGATGCCATGTACGACGACGCTGTGCAACGGCCATACCTCACACACACACGCTCTCCGTCTCTCTGGGGTGTGCTCGGGCGAGCACTGTTGATCGCGCTACTGTGGGGGCTGCTCTTCGGACTCCCTTGGCGCGCGCTGCGTTGGTATGCCGAGCTGTGCGAAGCCTATCCGAGCGCACCAATCCTGCAGGAAGCGCCGCTGAAGCGCGCCGACCTTCGCCTGCTCAGCAGCGAGGGCATCGCGCTCAGCGACGACGCCGAAGCCGACGACCGATGGTACCCCCTCAGCGAGATGCCGCTTGCGCTGATTGGCGCCTTCGTGGCGGCCGAAGACAAAGACTTCTTCGACCATGACGGCATCTCCGCCTGGTCGATTGCCCGCGCGGCGCTGGTCAACCTTCGTGAAAGCGCGACCGTGCAGGGCGGAAGCACCATCACCCAGCAGCTCGCCAAAAGTTTCGTCGGCAGTGAGAAAAGCCTCGAACGCAAGCTGGCCGAGGCCGTGTTGGCGCGTCGAATTGAGCAGCGCTACAGCAAGGAGGAGATCCTCGAGGCCTACCTCAACCGGATCTATTTAGGCGCTGGGGCCTACGGCGTGGGTGCAGCCGCGCAGCGCTACTTTGGCAAGGCCGTCTCCAAGCTGAGCCTGGAGGAATGCACGCTGCTCGCGGGTCTTGCCCCCTCCCCTTCTCGCAGCAATCCTTTCCACAACCCCGTTCGCGCTCGGCTTCGCCGGGTGATCGTGCTCGAGCGCATGGTCAAGCTTGGGCTCATCGACCGTGCTCGAGCCGAGCAAGCTGCACAAGCGCCTCTGCTGCTCGCACAGCCACCGCGCCGTAGCATTGCGATGGGCTACGCCGCGAGCAGTGTGGCCGAGGAGTTCAGGCACAACGAAGAGCTCCAAGCGCTTCGTGGCAGCGGCAAGCTCTTGGTGTTCAGTACGATCCAAGGCTACTTGCAGGAGCGAGCGGTTAGCCTGGTGCGCGAGCAAGCGCTCACCCTGGGGCAACGGCGAGGGGACCCTGCAGTCTTGCTGCACCTCGAGGAGCACGAGCGGGCAGCTTTCCTCGCCGATGCAGGCCGCTTGCAGGGGCTCATCAGGCGTGAAGGAGAGCGCTACCTGGGCGTGGTGACGCAGGTCGAGCCGCTTTCGATGCTGGTCGACACCGGGGGTGTCGTGGTTCATGTCAGTGACGGCGCATCCTGGGTGGGCAGCGCGCTCGACACCGTGTTTTCGGTGGGAGATGTGGTTCAGCTTCGGAGCTCGCGCGACAGCGTGATGGGGCTGCCTGTCGCTGGCGAGCTGTTGCCCTCGTCCTTGCTGCAGGGGGCGCTGCTGTCCATGGATGAGCGAAGCGGGGCGGTGCGCGCCATCGCTGGGGGGACCGACTTTTCGGTCACCCCCTTCAACCGCGCGCAGCGGGCCTGTAGGCAACCTGGAAGTGTATTCAAGCCGGTGGTCTACTCGCTGGCTCTCGAGTCAGGCTATCAGGTCGCGAGCCGTGTGGTGGATCTTCCGATCAGCTACGAGACGCAGGGCGGAGAGTTGATCTGGACGCCACGCAATGCGGACAGGGACTTTCAAGGCGAGCTGAGCTTGGTGGACGCGTTGGCCCGAAGCCGAAACGTACCGACGGTGAAGCTCTCTGAGAGCTTGGGCTTGGGGCGTGTGATCGCCCATGCTCGGCGCCTTGGCCTCACTACTCCGATGCGCGCGACGCCTGCGCTGGTGCTTGGAGCAAGCTGCGTGCAGCTGCCGGAGCTGACCCAAATGTATGCGCTCTTTGCCAATGGGGGTCTGGCCATCGAGGCTCATGGCATTGCGAGGGCGCTCACTGTCGCGGGAGACCTGGTCTATGATCGGGGCAGCTTTGGCGACCCCGGCGTCTCCTTTGAAGCGCAGCTCCGACGGCTCCTGGAGCCAGCACCTGCGCGGCTGCTGTCGGCTGAGAAGGCCTTTTTGGTGGACTGGCTGCTCCGCCAAGTGGTGCAGCGCGGAACCGCTCACGCCGCCGCGTCGCTGCCGTTTCCCGTGGCCGGAAAAACGGGAACCACCAATCGATTCGACGTTTGGTTCGTGGGCTATGCGGGTGGTCTGGTGAGCAGCGTCTGGCTTGGGGACGATCTGAACCTTCGCCCGCTCGAGGAGAAGGAGACCGGCGGAACCAGCGCCCTCCCCGTGTGGATGGCGTTCATGTCGGAGGCGGTGGGCGGCGCTGAGTTCCTCGACCCTCGCGCCCACACCCCCGCTGGCATCGAATGGCTGCGGATTGACGCAGAGACGGGGGAGCTGGCCCATGCAGAGGGACGCGCTGTGAGCATGCCGTTTCTTCGGGGAACCGGCCCCACGCGCCGCGCAGCGAGCCCCACTCAGCGCAAGGCGCAAGCGGCCGACATCTTGGACCGCTCGTTCTAAGCCTTTGCATTCGCTCGCTCTCGCGAGACCCTCGCAGCGCTGCGCAGGCGCACCGGACGCGCCCGCGACAGACGCTGACTCGTGCCTTGCTTCGCTCACTCTGTACACGGCAGCCTCCAACTCGGACTACTTGAGTCGTTCGAAGAAGTGCTGCAGTTTCGCCCAGACCTGTGCGCTCTCCTCCTCGTCGAGCATGCTGGTATCGGCGCGCAGGGCGAGGGGTGTAGGGGCGTCAAGGGCGAAGGCGCCTTTCTCCCTCAAGATGCGTTGCTGTTCCTCGGGAAGCCGAGGATCGTATTCGAAAAACAGTCCGGACGGATACTGATTCAGGCTCTCGAAGTGTCGAAAGGAGCTCAGTTCCCCGAAGAAGCAGACCAGTGCGCCATGGTCACCCACAAACCTCGGCGTATCGAGGTGAGCGCTGCTGAGCCGGCAGGAACCCAAGCCCTCTCGGACCCGTTCGAGAAAGCGCAGATAGCCACGCCTGTTGGGCACCAGGCTGAGCGTTTCCTTGGCCTGCTCTGTCGCACCACAGCCGAAGCGCAGCTCCAGGAAAGGGGGTCTCAAGTCACAAACAGCCTCATCACCGCGCACGCCTCGCTGAAGACGACAGGCGTCCTGCGCGATCAGGGCGTCGAGTCGTTCCACGCACGGCCGCTCGCGTTCGAGCACGGCAAGTACGTGCTCATCGCGGATGGTCCAGCGCTTGGGTGGCGGCTCGGAGGGAGCTGGCCAGAGCGCATCGCAGCTCGCGAGCAAAGCCGCGACAGAGAGAAGGACGAGGACCTGTTTCACGAGAAACGTTCGCGGAGGGCCTCTAGCCGCGCCAGGTAGGCCTTGCCGAGCTCAGGCTCGGTCATGGCGACGTAGGCTGCATAGCCGATGAGCGTATTCAAACTTTCGCCGGGTCGAAGCTCAGCACCGTGCTCCAGGTTGTGGACTGCGGAGCGCAGCATGCGCTTGAGCTTGCGCTCGCAACGTGGTCCTTTTGGAGCGTTGATGATGAGCCCGGTGACCTTCTGACGGTCTCCCTTGCGGGAGACGTGCGTCTTTTTGGGGTGGGGTTGGAAACCCTCGTCGCGGACAATCCGCATGACCGACCCAAGAAGCTTCCCAAGCTGCGGTTTTCCTTTGTGTTTGATGGGCAGACTGAACGTGAGGTCGTCGGCGTAGCGCGTATATCTCCAGCCGAGTTTGCTGGCGAGGCCCGCGAGTCGTCTATCGAGACGCATGCAGATGACGTTGGTGAGCGCGGGGCTGGTGGGCGCGCCCTGAGGCAGACAGCGAGCGCCGAGGGCAACAAAGTAGCGCTTGCCGTCGTGCTCGACCACCTCTCTGGGGGCTTCAGTGCAGAGCAAAGCGAGCAAGCTCGAGAGCTGCTCTCGGTATCCGGCTTTGCGGAAGATGCCCTTGACGCGGCGGTAGCTGACGGTGGGGAAGAAGTCCTTGAGGTCGAGTTCGAGCAGCATTTTGGCGTTGCTATGCACCGCAGCATTGCTGGCGATGGAGCGACGAATCAGGAATGCGTGCGCGGCGCCGTGCACCGGTAGATGCTCGAGGATCTCACGCAGGACCCAGCGCTGAGCCGCCTTGAGGCGGGGCAGTGGTGCCCAAATGGCGCGTGCCGAACCATCGCGCTTGGGGATGGTGAAGCGGCGGTAGTTGAGTTTGCGGGCCGCGTCGCGATGGTAGACGAGCTGTCGGAGCTGACCAAGCTCGATACCAAGCGCCTTGGAGAGCTGGATGGGCTTGTCGAGCCGTGGCAGCTCGTTTTCGGCGGCGCGGTTTTCCGCGTCGTCCAGATCCCACTTGTCGAAGTCAATGAGGTCGTTCCAGAACACGCCCTCACCGAGGTGCACGAAGTGGGTGGCGCGATAGGCCTGCCAGGCTTCTTTGGCGAGCTTTCGCTTCTCGGCGGCCTCGGCCTTGAGCGCCTTCTTGTAGCGCTCCAGCTCGGCCTTGTTCATGCCCTCGGTGGGCTTGCGTGTGACAGCGAGGCCACGGGTCGCGAGCTCCTGGCGAATGTGGTTCTCGATGCTTCCGGCCTGCTCGATGCGGGCCCACAATTGAAGCGTGCTCTCGCTCTGCTCCGCCACGCCCTGCTTGCTGGGACGGCCGTCTTTGTCCGTGCTCGCCATCTGGCTATTCTCCGCTTGCGATGTGGTATCGCCTCATGGGACAGGTCAAACAGTCGGGACTTCGAGGTGTGCTTCGACAAGCTCAGCACGTCTGGGGCAAAGCCCCTGAAACGTATTCCATCTTCTCCGCCAACTACGTAGCCGAGGCATCCAAGTATCCCTCGGCTTCGAGGCGATCGACGTGAGCGAAGTAGGCGTCTCGCGCGCCGCCGTTTTCATTGAAGACGAGGTTTTGTAGACGCATGGCCTCCCCACGACGTCCCCAACGAATCTTGAGTCGCTTGCGATCGAGGTTGAGCTGCACGAGCTCCTCACGGTCATCGAAGCGCTTCACGTAGGTACGCGACTCGATGGTGACCCGACCTCGGCCACCAGCTCGACCCTCCCGACGTTTCGCCTCCTCACGGGCCTGAGCCACCCTGAGGGCAATGATGTGAGGACATGGACCCTGCTTGAGTCCGTTCTTGCGAAAGAAGGAGCAGGTGCACTCGGCCTTGCGGACCATTCCTTCGTCGGAGAGCAGCAGCACCGGTCGGTACTCTCGTTTCTCGGAGGCCACCACGACCTTGCCGACGAGCTCTAGGCCCTGCTCGAAGATGACGCTCTCGCTGCTGACCTTGACCGCATCCGGCTGGGCGAGAAGGTCGTAGGCCACACGCTCTCGTTCGTTGCGGAATTCGAGTTTGACCAGGTCAAGGGGCTCGGCGCTCAAAGGTCGATAGCGGTAGGCATCGCATTGCAGGTCGTAGACGAGCTTGCCCTGTTGACAGGCCTGCTGCAGCGCCTCGTTGACGCTGCTCTTGTCGAGCTTGGGGATCGCAGCGAGGAGCTCATCGAAGCTTGCTCGCCCCTTCTCTCGAAGGACGCCGAGCAGCTCGGTGGTTGCCTCGGCAAGGATAGGGCTGCGCGGCAAGAGCAAATCGAAGCTCATCGCCTTGGCCCAGTCGGAGGCGGTAAAGCCCGAGAGGGCGAGGCTGAGGTGATAGGGTCCTGCCTGAATGAGCCAGAAGTTGGGCAATCCGCTGCCGAGCAAGTGCAGCTCGATGCGCTCGGCAAATGGCAGCAAACGACGCAGAAGCATCAGGCGGCGGCGACCCCACACCCGGACCACCTGCGCAACCCTCCCGCGGAAGGGCTCGCCGTGGGTTCGCAGCACACACTCCCAAGGCTCGAGCACCAGCCGCGGACGCTCGCCCGGAACGAGCTCGATCCGGATGGCCCGGCCACCGCGCTTGCGGTCGGCGTTCATGCGGAGCTGACGCAGAGCGTTGTAGAGGTCGATGGGAGCCAAGCTCAACACCGTGCGAGGCAGCGTCGCCGCAGACTGCACTTGCAAAAAGGCGCGCATCCACGAGGCAGGGGGCGTCGCCTTCTTGCTGATGATGCTGCCTTCGGCGCTGGGCGCAGGCTCGTTGCCGATGCTGAGCACACTTGGGCGATAGCTGCGCATGCGCTGGAGGCCATCAAAGAGCGTGCGGGAGAAATCGACGTTACTGGTGCCGTACTCGAGCTCTCCTTCAATCTCGAAGGCCGACCAGTCGATGCCAAGCTTCGCATAGGTACTCTCGTCTTTGGAGAAGACCTCGAACGCGAGCTGGTCGGGGTGCACGCTGAGCACCGGATCGAGGGCTGTAAACGCGTTGGGATCGGCGCGTTGCAGCCACTCGAAGAAGGCTTTCTGCGCCTGCCAAGCGCTCATGCTCAGCGCCTGCTTCTTGAGCTGCTGGTAGGCCAAATAGGCGCTGCGATCCTTGGGGACATAGCGGAAATCGCTCTCGACGATCTCGAAGAGTACGCTGAGCAGCTCTCGGAAGCGCATGGGATCGAGCACCCGAGCGCGGAGCTTGACGGACTCGCGAAGCGTATTCGAATACAATGCAAGGAGGCTCTTTCCCTCGGATGTGAGGAGCTGACTCGCCCCTCGATACTCCAGAGAGAAATCGAGCCTTTCAACGCTCGCGAGCGCGGCGTCGGCATCGACCGTGGGTTTGGATTGGTCGTCGATCATCGATGATCCCCATTTCGAAACGTGCGCGACTACGCGCATAGCCGTACGCTGTTGCTGGCTCAGACCCTGGCTTCCTTGGACTTGGCTGCCCATCGCTTCGCGCGTCGCAAGGCTCGCCAAGCAGCCTTTCGCAGCTCCTCATCTTCCTTCGCATCGGTCGCAATGCCGAGCAGCGCCTTCTGGGCGCTGCCCTGAGTCACACAACCCAAGGCCTCGATAGCCCCAAGGCGCGCGGCTTCGACCAAATCTCGATTGCCTGCCGCCGCCGTGAGGGCAGCCACGTCCTGCGCCGCGATCAGGTGGCTGAGGGCCAATCCCTGGTGGTGCGTCGAGCCAGCCGCCTCAGCCAAGGCCTTCTTGGCCTTTGCGTTGCTCGGATCCACCAGCAAGTGCAGGCTCACCGCGTCATCCAGTGCAGCCCCAACGGCAGCAGCGGCCCGCGCTGCGTCGAGCGTCTTCAAGACCCCTGCGGCAACCGAGCGAATGGCAGCGTCGTCGTCGCCAAGACTGCGCTCCAAAGCCTCGAGCCCCTTCTTCTTGCCCAGTCCGGTGCCCAGCGCCAGCAGCGCCTGTGTGCGTAGCTCTCTCCAGGCAGCAGCGATGACGAGCGAGGAGGTTTCGAGCTTTCGGTGCGCCCTGGGCCGCGCGCCACCACGCTCTGGCAGCTTCGTGCTCTCTGCTGCCATCCCGCGGATGGCGTCCAAATTCGATTCGGCGACCAAGAGCAGCTCTTCAGCCGCGACACCACAGCGGGCACAGGCCCAGAGAGCACGCGACCAACACTTGGTGGCCTCGGCAAGGGTATGATGCTCCCCCGCCTCGGCGCGACCAAGCTCGCGAGCCCAGCCGAGTCGAGCCGTGCCGCAGGCTGCGCCCATCGCCTTGCCGTGCGCTTTGGCCACCGCCTCACCGGCACGACCCAGGACGTACATCGAGAGCGTCGCCACCTCGTAGGAAACAGCGTCGAGACGCGCCGCGCAAGCGTCCACGGGGAGTGGCTCCCGCGACAACAATGCCTTGCCGATGAGCGTCTGCAGCTCCTCGTCGAACTTGGGCATCAAGTCGAGCAATCGCCCGGCGTCTCCACGCTCGCGAATGCGGCGCAGCAGCTCCCCGTCGTCGTCAGCCCAGAACTCATGCATGCTCTGCAGCTGGGCGTAGTCGATCTCGACGGCATCGCCAAGACGAGCGCGCAGGCTCTCCACGGCCTTCTCGGCGGTGTCCTGGTCCTCATCTTCGGAGACCAGCTTGAGGAGCAGCTCTACGCTGCCTGGGTCTTGGTCGTAGCGAAGCTCCTCGGCCACGGCGCAGCGAACGCCGTCGTCCTCGTGCGCGACGAGCTGGCGAAGCAGCAGCCAAGCCTCGGCGCTACCGAAATAGCGCAGCGCACGCACCCCTTCCGGCAAGGCCTCGTCGTCGTCGCGCTTGACGAGCTGCTCGAGCAGGGTGAAGATCTCTTTTTCCTTCGGCGACTTGGACAGATGCCCCAGGGCCTCGATGGCAGCGGGACGCAGCGCGCTCTCGTTGTCCTTCGCATGTCGCAGCAGCAGCTCGAGCGCACGTGCGTCACCCAGTTTGCCCAGCGCCTCGACGGCACGAATGCGCAGCGCATCGTCCGTCATCATCTCGGCGGCAGTGAGCAAGGTTCCGACCCCTTCTGCGTGGCCGGTGAGCGCCAGACCTTCGGCGGCAAGGAACTGTGTCATGGACTCAGCGACGCCCAAGGCGGTATACAGCGCATCAAGCTTTGCACCGCGCTTGCGTGCGCGCCATGCGATGGCCTCGACGACTGCTTGGCGCAGCGCGTCATTGCTGCTGCGCACCTGGGCAGCGAGCACTGCGTCGACGGCGTTGCTCTGAGACCAGCGAGCCTTGGGTATGGCCTCGAGAAGAGCGCGTTCGTCACCGAGCTTCACCAAGGTCTCGAGAATCGTCGCCAAGGCCTTGTCATCGCGAGGGGACTGCTTTTCGAGCCAGGTCTTGTCGGGGCGCTCGTCTTGTGGATCGAGGATGCGCTGATCATGCCCACAGGCTTTGAGCGCGGCGCTGAGGCACTGGCGCTTCCACTGTGTCGCGTTGAAGCGATTGTCCTTGCTCCACTTGGCGTCGAGCATCATCGCGCACAAGGGTGCAACCGCCTGAGTATTGCGCAGGTCACCGACGAGCTGGAGCAAGCGTAGCGCGCTCGCAGACCCAGCCGGATCGTTCTCGATGCGCGCCAACAAAGCCTCGGCGCTCTTGGGATGACGTAGAGCCAGGAGGGCAGTGGCCGCGCGCTCTTGTTCGTCTCGAACGTTGCTCTGGAGGAGCGCGACGAGTGGCTCGAATGCGCTCTCGTCTTGACGGCGGGCAAGCATATCGGCAGCAGACAGGCGCAAGGCACGGAAGCGTGACTGAAGCGTCTTTCGGAGGCTCGCGAGCGCACGTTCATCGCGATGGGCGAGCTCGACGAGGCGGTAGAGGGCAGAGAGCTGCAGAGAGGACGAAGAGGCTTCCAGGGCCACCTCGATGGCTTCGACCTCGTCGACGAGCTTGCAGAGCTGGGTGAACGCCTCGCGCTCGAGCCCGTCGGTGTGCTCGAGCACCACGCGAGAGAGCACCTGGAAGGCCTTCTTCTGCTCCACGTTGCGGGTCAACAGCTCGAGCCCCATGGCACCCATGGCGTCGATCCCCGTAGCGAGCGCTTCGGCAGCCAGGGCGCTGCGATCGAAGGAGAGCTGGAGCAGCGCCTCGAAAGCGGCTTTGCGCACGTTTGCGTAGCTGTCACGAAGGGCCATCAGCAGACTTGGAAAAACACTTCCGAGCATGATGGAATCTTGTTCGGATCGCATCTTCTCGGCGATGCTGCCAAGGCGAGCAATGGCGCTGACGCGGATACTCTCGGGACCGCCCTGTCGCAGCAGCCCGATGTAGGCCCCCAGGACCAGGGACTGGAGCTCTTTCGAGGGTGCAACGGCTTGCTTCTTGGCGGCGGACAAGCAGCTCGCCATCTCGCTTTCGTAGCGGCGTGCGAGCAGCGCCCAACGCCGTGCAACGACTTGGTTCTCGTCGTCGAAGTCGTTGAGGTACCAGAGCAAGCTCGCCACGCGCATACGGGCGGTCGAGGCGTCGTGGGCGAGAAAAGCGGCCATCTTCTGGATGGTATCGATGCTCAGGGGACCAGGTTTGACGGTGTCTCCGCGATCATTGACGAGGCTCGTCACGAGCTCTGCGAAGCGCTCCCTCTCAGGCCAGCACTCGACAGCCCAAGCGGCGCTCAAGCGGGTGCGTGGGTGCCGACTCGACATGGCGGCGAGGGCGAGCTGCGGCGTCTCTCGAGCCCAGCCCAGCTCGAGCAGCAAGGTGAGCAAGAGGGCGCGCCTGTGGATATCGAGGTCGGGGTGATCGAGGAAGGCCAGGAGCGCATCCCGTCCTTGCTCGCCAAGGGCGAGGGCAGCGAGCATGCCGAGGAAAGCGAGGTCCGGCCCCACGTCGTTGTCCTTGCGCCGAAGCTGTTGCTTGTTGCGCTTGTTGTTCTCGACG
>JAVFAO010000018.1:0-34980 GCA_034002465.1 Myxococcota bacterium | reverse complement strand
CGTCGACCTCGTGGTCTGGGGGAGCGGCCCCATGGTCAACAAGGGCGGCGTCAGTGTGGATGGCCCTGACGGCGACACCACCCCCAGCAGCTACGCCAGTGACGCAGGGACGGGGGTCAAGGCGGCCGACAGCAGCAGCGGCTCCCTGCAGCGCAGCTCCATTCTCGAGCCAGGCGAGCTCGCCTCTGGCGGAAATGGCCGAACTGGACATGACGAGAGCAGCGAAAACTGGGCTGCGGCTTTCAGCTTCCCCCCCGCCTCACCAGGGCGCTTTCACCTGCAGCTCGACGGCGACATCGCCGACCTCGCCGCGATGAGCGCGCCCTTGGCGGTCTCCTCCGTGGATGGCCCAGGGTCCGGAGTTGGTGATTTCGGTGGCGATGGCAGCCTCAGCGAGCTCTATGGCACAGTGGTCGACAGCGATTTCGACGGCGTCGCCGATGAGCTCTGGCTCGGCGTTCGCGGCCAGTTTTTCACCACCGACGCCAGCATCAACGCCACCTTCTTCGCCCTCGACGTCGATCCAGGCAGTAGCACCGGGAGCACCCGCTGGTTCGGCCCCTCCAACCAGCTCGCCGACATCATCGGTGCCCTCGACAACGACGCGACCCACGCTGGCGTCGAACTCTCTCCCGCCTTGAGCACCGCAGGTGTCGGCTTTGACGCCTTCGTTGGAGTCACCAACGCCAACTGTCCCAGCGCAGAAGAATGCGGGCTGCGCGGATTGGGTAGCGGTGGTGTCACCGGTTCCATCAACGATTTTGCCTATCTCGGGCTGCTCGCCGACGTCGAAGTCGGCAGCGTCACAGTGGGCATCCCGGCAGCATCTGGAACCGGATTCGACGCACCCCAGAGCATCGAAGTCCGAATCCCCCTCAGCCTGCTTGGAACCCCGCAGCCCGAAACCGTCGCCATCTCCGTCTTCACCTCAGCAGATCATACTGCGCCTGCCAGCCCCAATTTGCTGCCTGAAAACAGCTCCACCACTGCTGGCGACCAGCTCATTGAAGCCGTTGCCTATGTCTCGGTGCTGCCGGTGGAATGCATCACCGACGCGGACTGCGGACCCTGTAAGCTCTGCCAGGCCGGAAGCTGTGTCCTGGCGAGCGATGGCACCCTCTGCGATGACGCGCTGTTCTGCACCACCGGGGACCAGTGCGTCAGCGGCCTCTGCGCCGGCTCACCCGTCGATTGCAGCAGCTTCGATGATCAGTGCAACGTCGGGGTCTGCAATGTCGGCTCCGGAATCTGCGAGGCCCAAGCTCGCAGCGATGACACCTCCTGCGACGACCAAGATCCCTGCACCTCTAATGACGTCTGCACTTCAGGCAGTTGCGCTGGCCTCGCCATCGACTGCAGCAGCGCGTCAGACCAATGCAACGAAGGGGTTTGCGACAGCAATGGCGACTGTATTGCCGTCCCGCTGCCCAACACCACCGACTGCGACGACAACGATCCTTGCACCATCACCGACCTATGCAATGCAGGCAGCTGCTCGGGTACGCCCAAAGACTGCAGCGCCCTAGACGGAAGCTGTCATGTTGGCATCTGCAATGCCCTCAGCGGCGACTGTGAGAGTGAGACACTCCCCGACTCAAGCCCCTGCAGCGATGAAGACCTGTGTACCCAAAACGACGCCTGCTCGAGCGGCGTCTGCGTGGGCGAGCTCGTGGTCTGCCCCGCAAGCGACAACCCCTGCGTCCCCGACGCCTGTGACCCTATGGATGGGTTATGCAAGGGCGTCCCTCTGCCTGACGGCACCGAGTGTTCCGATGGCGACCTGTGTACGCTCGACGACGTCTGTCTCTCAGCGCTCTGCACGGGCGTCGCGCTCGACTGCAGCGGCCTCGATGCAAGCTGTCGTCAGGGGGTTTGCAACAGCACCACAGGCACCTGCGCGGAGCTCCTGCTCAACGACCAAGGCTGTGATGACGATAACGCCTGCACCGATGCCGACACCTGTGTCGAGGGGCTCTGCGTCGGCACGCCCCTGCCTTCGGGCACTGACTGCGGAGATGCCTGCCGAGAAGGCGTCTGCGATGCGCTCACCGGACTCTGCAACGCCGTAGACCTTCCCGATGGCACCCAATGCGATGACGAAAATGCCTGCACTCAGAACACGGCGTGCAGCGCCGGGGAATGCGCGGGAGAGCCTGTTGACGATGGCGCGAGCTGTGATGACGGCGACCCCTGCACGGTGGACGATCGCTGCACTGCAGGTGAGTGTGCGGGCACGCTTCTCGACTGCTCTGCACTCGACGATGACTGTAATCTCGGCGCTTGTGACCGAGAGACCGGCGAGTGTCGCGCCATCCCCTTCTCCAATGGCTCTGCCTGCGATGATGGTGTGGTCTGCACCACCAGAGACGCGTGTGTAGACGGGGTCTGCACTGGAGAGGCCATCCCCGAAGGCGGGGCCTGCAATGACGGCGATCCTTGCACGTCCGGCGAGCGATGTCTCTCCGGAGAGTGCACCGGTGGTGTGGAAGCCTGCCTGTCTGACGAGCCAGAGCTCATGGAGCCGGAGCCGGCTACAGAAGCCGAGGAATCCTGCGGATGCAAGCTCAGCATGGGGAGCAACGAGGCACGGGCAAGCTGGCTATGGCTGCTCGGTCTCGTCGCTGTGCTCTTGCGACGCCGTCCAAGACGCTCGGTTCACTAGCGCCTGCAGCGTCGAAAAGTCAGTGAGGGCGGCGCGCGCTGAGAAGCAGAACTCCTCGAGCTCTGCCCCCTGCTCTCGCTCGTAGCTCAGGGCTTGCAGTCCCATCTCGAGCTTGTCGCAAGCCTTGACGAAGGCGGCCTCGGGCGAGCGGAGGTGCTCATAGTCGAGCCAGAGCTCGCGCAACGCGTCGCCGTTGTCGAGCTCCTCGAGCAGCTGCTGCATGGCCTTGGTCTCGGCAGCTCGCTTGCCGCCCTCGGGTTCAAGGTCGTGCGGGGTCAGGTCTCCCACGATGGTCTCGGCCAGGTCGTGCAAGACCGCCATCATCAGCGCCCTCTCTCGGTTGAGCGTGGTGGGACAGAGCACGGCAACCATGAGGGCCACGCCCCAGCTATGCTCGGCCACCGATTCGGGCTCACGGACCCCTTTTCGCACCCAGCCACTGCGACGTAGGCGTTTGAGTCGCAACGCCTGAGCGAAGAAGCGCTGTAGTGCCGCCTGGTGGGCGGCATCTTCAGTTGGGGCGGGCTGCTCGACTTCGTTCATAGGACCTCTGTGTGCGTCCGGTCACTGCGAGTGGGATGGGTCGCAGAGCGCAAGCCGGTTGTCAAGAATGGGCATTGGAGCACCGGCTTGACGACCACATGTAGTTTGACGTAAGACTCGGACAGTTGCGCAGACCTGTCGAGCTGGTGACGGGTCAGGAGAGCCAGTCCCCAGGCGAGCCGCAGCGCTCGTCGAGTCGGAGAGCAGAGCATGAGACTAGGCATTGATTTCGGCACGACGCGGACGGTGGTTGCAGTGGCGCTGGAAGGCCGTGTGGGCCTGGCGTCGTTCGACGTGGATGGCGAGTTTCGTGATTACCTTCCTGGGCTGATGGTGTGGCACAAACGCCGCGCCTCATTTGGTTGGGACGCGGTGGCAGCGCTCGAGGAGGACCCACAGCACATCTTGCGCTCGATCAAGCGGCTCGCGGCGCAGGCGGGACCAGACGGTGTCGCCTTTTCGGCTGACGGCGCCGAGTGGACTGCTCTAGACCTGATCAGTGATTATTTGTCGTACGTTCGCACGATGCTGGTCGAACGCAGCAACCTCTCGCTGTCTGCTGGCGAGCCCTTGGAGGCGTTCATCGCGGTGCCTGCCAACGCAAATACCCAGCAGCGTTACTTGACGATGGAGGCCTTTCGGCGGGCGGGGTTCCGAGTTTTGCGTATGCTCAACGAGCCGACGGCTGCGGCGATCGAGTTCGCCTCTCGTCACAAGACCGCCTTGAGCGATCGCAGCCCCAAGCGCTACGTGGTGATCTACGACCTGGGTGGAGGCACCTTCGACACCTCGGCGATCTCTTTGGAAGGCCGCCGCTTCGAGCTGCTCGCCTCAGAGGGAATCAGCGCGCTCGGTGGCGATGATTTCGACGAGGTGATTCTCGACATGGCGCTGGAGCAGCTTGGGCTACGGATTGAGGATTTGGCTGCCCACACTCGTCACCGCCTGTTGGAGGTTTGTCGGGAAGCCAAGGAGACACTCAAGCCCACGAGCCGCAAGGTTTTGGTCGATGTCAGTCTGTGGCTTTCTGGGGCGCAGCCCTTGGTCTTGGATGCGCCCGAGGTATTTGCACGCTGCGAGCGCTTGGTGAACCGCACAGTCCATCTCATCCAGCAGGTGTTTAGCAATTTGGAGAGCCATGGCATCGACGCAAGCAACCTGCGCGAGCTCGGAGCCCTGTACCTGGTGGGCGGCGCCGCCGCGTTTCCTTCGGTGGGGCGTGTGCTTCGCTCGATGTACAAGCGCAAGATCCAGCTCGCCATGCAGCCGCACGCTGCGACCGCAGTGGGGCTGGCGGTGGCGAGCGATCCGCAGGCGAATCTGCTCATCCGCGAGGCCTCGACCCGGCTCTTCGGCGTGTGGCGCGAGCAGACCTTCGGCAAACTCAAGCACTTCGACCAGCTCTTGGGAAAAGACAGCGAGCCCGATTCCTTGGGTCAAGTGGTGGCGCAGCGGCGCTACGTCGCCCATCACAACATTGGTCATCTGCGATTCGTCGAGTGCACCGCCATCGACCCCCAAGGCGAGCCGGCGGGGGATCTCATCCCCTGGCACGACGTCTATTTTCCCTACGACGCGGAGCTCGCCCAGCATCCGCGCCTGGAGGAGGCCGAGATTCGGCGCTCTGCCGAGGGATTTGCTGAGATCGAGGAGACCTATGTCTACCGCGCCGATGGCGTGATCGACGTGACCATCACCAATCTGAGTCACGGCTACGAGCGGCGCTACTCTCTGACCCCGCGGCAAGATTAGTCCGCGTGCTCGGAGTGGAAGCGGGGCTTCAACAGAGCGCAGCCCATCTGCTGCTGGCCGCCATCACTTGGTTCCGAGCAGGCGCGTCAGACCGCTCTGAATACGGCCAGCAAGTCAGCTCAGACTCAAATGCGGTAGGCGTAGAGCGCATAGAAGGCAGCAGCGGCAACCAAATCGTCAACGGGGCACTTTTCGTTCGGGGCATGGGCGAGCACCTCATTTCCCGGCCCGAAGCCGATGACAGGAATACCGTGTTTGCCCCGGATGGTGACGCCGTTGGTCGAGAAGGTCCACTTGTCCACGAGGGGTTCCTTCTTGAACAGCGCTCGGAAGACGTCGACGCCGGTGGTCACCACGTGCTCATCTTCAGCGAGCTTCCAGGTGGGGAAGTACTTTTCCATGCCGTAGCGGGTACCGGTCCAAGCGGTCTCTTCGTAGTGCAGGACCGAGACGGTGACCTCATCGCCCAGGGCGAGCCCGCAAGAGCGAACCACCTCTTCGACCTCCTTGATGGCTGATTCCTTGGTCTCACCCCAGGTGAGTCTTCGGTCGAGGTGCATGTGCACCGAATCGGCGACAGCACACATCGAAGGGCTGCCCGATTGGAAGATGGAGATGGTTACAGTGCCCTTGCCGAGGAAGTCATCATGAGCGAGGCGCTCATTGAGCTTCTCGATCTCGAGCGCCACACGGGACGCCATGTAGATGGCGTTCTTCCCGCGTTCCGGCGCGGAGCCGTGGCAGGAGAGGCCACGAAAGTCGACGCCAATCTCCATGCGGCCACGATGTCCTCGATAGATATTGAGGTGCGTTGGCTCGGTGCTGATGACGAAATCGGGCTTGATGCCTTCTTGCTCGATGATCCAGTTCCAACACAGACCGTCGCAGTCCTCCTCCATGACGGAACCCACCACGTAGAACGTGAGGTCCCTATCGAAGCCCAGATCCTTTAGAATACGACCGGCGGTCACGGCAGCGGCGGGCCCTCCCTCCTGGTCCACCGTGCCCCTGCCATGCACGAAGCCATCGCGAATCTCGCCACTGAAGGGGTCGAAGCTCCAGTTCGCCCGGTTGCCAACACCGACGGTATCCATGTGCCCGTCGATCGCGAGGATACGGCTTCCGCTGCCGATCCGACCGATGACATTGCCGAGCCCGTCGATGTGCACCTCATCGAAGCCCGCTTCCTCCATCTGACGTGCAAGCTCGAGCTGCACCTCCTTCTCCTGCATGCTCTCCGAAGGAATCCGCACCAACTTGGCGAGGTTCTCGGCAGTGTACTGACGATAGGCCTCAGACAGTTCCAGAATACGAGTGGCGATTGCATCCATCGCGACGACGAGCTCCTCTTCGATGATCCATTCCTTGCGCTCCGGAAGCAGCCACTGTGCTGCCGCCGGTCGAGCGTCAGCCCCCTCGCGCGAAGAAAAAAAACACCCAATTCGCACGAGGATGCGAGCCTTCGCCCGGTCCGCTGCGAGACTAGTCTGTTCTCATGGGTGGGTCAATCGAATCCCACGCCCAGCCGCAACATGCACGCCCTCGTAGATGCCGAAATTCGGTGGCTCGACGAGCAATGGAGCTTGCAGTGCATGATGCACAATGCTAGCTTGCCTTCTACTCGTCGCCTTCGGCTTGGGCGGCAAGTGCATGAAAGAAAAGCGTTTCGGGAAGGGAAGAGAAGATGAGTGAGCCCATTTTGCGCGCAAAGAATCTGCTTGTCGAACTCAAAAAGCTCGACTTTTACATGTATCGTCAGGATTTTTTGCTGAGTTGGGAGAAAAAACTCGACGATATCAAAGCCGTTTTGACACTCGCCGAGATCATGCGTGGCCTCTACCGCGATAACGTCAGCTTGCGCGTTTTCCAGACGGGCCTGGCCATCTCGAATTTCCGCGACATGTCCACCCGCACCCGCATGGCCTTCGCCTCTGCCTGCAACCTCCTCGGTCTCACCGCCCTCGACATGGACGAGTCCAAGACCCAGGTGGCCCACGGCGAGACCGTTCGCGAAACTGCCAACATGATCTCCTTCCTCAGCGAGGTCATCGGAATCCGTGACGATCTCTACATCGGGAAGGGACACAGCTACATGCAAGAGGTCGCCGCCGCCCTTGACGACGGCTTCGCCCACGGTGTGCTCGGTCATCGCCCTGCCGTCATCAACCTGCAGTGCGACCAGGATCACCCCACTCAGACCCTCGCCGACTTGCAGCACCTCAGCAATCACTTTGGCGGCCTCGACAAACTGCGTGGCAAGAAGATCGCCATGTCTTGGGCGTACTCCCCAAGCTATGCCAAGCCGCTCTCCGTCCCTCAAGGCATCATCGGACTCATGACCCGCTTCGGTGCCGATGTCACCCTCGCCCACCCCGAGGGCTACGACCTGATGCCCGATATCGTAGACAAGGCGCGCGGTTTCGCGGCCGAGTCTGGTGGCAGCTTCGCCCTCACGCATGACATGCGCGAGGCCTTCGAAGGCGCCGACGTGGTCTATCCCAAGAGCTGGGGCCCCTTCGAGGTCATGAAGAAGCGTACGGACCTGCTTGAGCGCAAGCAGACCTCGGAGCTCAAGGAGCTTGAGCAAGAGTGCCTCGCCGTCAACAGGAAGCACGTCGATTGGGTCTGCAACGAAGAGATGATGAGCCACACCAAGGACGGCTCTGCGCTCTACCTGCACTGCCTCCCCGCAGACGTGGAAGGCCTCAACTGCGAGCGTGGAGAGGTCACCGCCGGTGTGTTCGACAAGTATCGAATCGACACCTACTTCGAAGCCCGCAACAAGCCCTTCGTGATCGCGGCGATGATCATGCTCTGCAGCTTCCGCGACCCGGTCAAGGTCATTGATGAGCGCTTCCGCGCCAACGAAAACCGCAACGGCTAATCGTTCGCTTCTGCGTTTCTGCCACACCGAAGGCCAGCGAAAGGCCGGGCCGTGCTCAGCTCTCCAGAGCGGCCGTCTTCAGAGCGCATCGTCAGCGCTGTCGACGTGCGCTCAATCCGGCACGATGATGGTGCCCGTCTTGCCCTCGAGCGCATCGGCGGCCTTGCTCAGCGAGGTGATGATCGAGCGCTCGCCGCCTGCCTTGACGAAGCGGATCGCGGCCTGCACCTTGGGCCCCATGCTGCCCTTGAGGAAGTGCCCTTCTGCCGCATGCTTCTCGGCCTCGCTCACGGTGAGCTTGCCGAGAGGAGCTTCCTCCGGCGTGCCGAAGTTGATCCTGGCGTTCTCGACGTCGGTGAGGATGAGGAAGATGTTGGCGCCCACCGCTTGGGCGAGCACATTGCCTGCCTTGTCCTTGTCGATGACCGCCTCCAAGCCCTTGAGCGAACCGTCGGCTTGACGCACGACGGGGACGCCCCCACCGCCCGAGGCGATGGGGATCGCGCGGGCCGCGATGAGCGCCTTGAGGCAGTCAGCTTCGACGATGCTGATGGGCTCGGGTGAGGGCACCACGCGCCGCCAGGTCCTCTCGCCTTGGGGCTTGACCTTCTTGACCACATAGCCCTTCTGCGCCTCGAGCTGCTTGGCTTCTTCCTCGGTGTAGAAGGGACCCACGGGCTTCGAAGGGTCTTGGAAGTCGGGGTCGGTGTCGCTGACCTCGACCTGTGTTACGATGGCGGCGATGGGAATCTCTTTCCCTGCAGCCTTGAACATGTTCTGCAGCGTATTCTGGAACATGAAGCCAATCTGACCTTGGGTCATGGCACCGCAGATGTCGAGGGGCTGCGGCGGAACGAGCGCCTTGGCCTCGTCCTGCTGGATGAGCAGGCTGCCAGCCTGCGGGCCGTTGCCGTGGGTGACGAGCAGCAGATAGCCAGCCTTGTTGAGCCGAACGAGCTGCTCGCAGGTCACGGCAACGTTGTGGAACTGCTCTTCGGCCGTTCCCTTTTCATTGGACTGAGAGATGGCGTTTCCGCCGAGCGCAACCACCACGAGTTTCTTGTCGCTGTTTGTCATAGATTGCCTTCGTAGAACTGTGTTTGAGTTGACTTGCTTTCTTGAGGATCCGCGAGGTTTTTGGTCCAGGAAACTGCTGCTCGAGAATCAAAACAGTCTGGTATCGACGTCGACCTCGTAGCCCCCATGGTCATCGCCATGATGGTTGGAGCCCCAGGCCTTGGGGTACCACGTGGGCGCCCTTGAAGCCTTCGTCGAAGACGTTGGTGATCCTGAAGGAGCCGCCCTCGACCTCGGCGAATTGCATCCAACGCTCGGGGCGTGTCTCGAAGGGGACGCTGGACTACATCCTCGTCCAGGTGATGGCGCTACCCCCGGTTCCGCCAGCGCCCGCCATGGAATACCACTTGACGTAGACACCCAGTGCAGTGCGGAGACAAATCACCGTGGTGAGGTTGTACATTACACCACCGCTCGAATACGGCCGGCCGTCAGAAGAAGAACAAACGACTGAGCCAAACTGAGAGGAGGGAATGCCGGTGTCCACCTGCGTCGCCCCATTCACCACCTCCCACATTCCTTCCTTGCGAAGATCTGCCGTCGAAGCGCTCGGCGCCACTTTCTGGCCCGCATCGAAGTCGAACCAGTTGCTCACCCCGGGAAACGCTGGGCTGTCACAGGTCAAACCGAGGCCAGATGGGACGATGTCGGTGTTGAGCCAGCCCGGATCACAGAGCGCCGTCGTGCCGGAGGGTACCGAGCTCATCCTCTCCCAGGTGATGGCCACGCCACCCGTCCCAGTCGAGCCAGCCATTGAGTACCACTTGACGTAGGTTCCAAGTGCCGTACGGAGACAAACCACCGTCTCAACAAAGTGATCAACCCCCGTCGTGCCGTACACACGACCATCACTGGAGGAGCAGGTCACCGAAGCGAATTGACTCGCTGGAATGCCCGTATCGACCTGCACCGCACCATTCTCGACCTCGAAGTAGAGGTCCTTGTTCAGGTCTCCAGCCAGATCGCCGGGCGCCACTTTCTGGCCCGCATCGAAGTCGAACCAGTTGCTCTGTCCAGGGAACGCCGGGCTGTCACAGGTCAGCCCAAGGCCAGAGGGCCGAATGTCGGTGTTGAGCCAGCCCGGATCTCAGAGCGCCGTCACACCGCCAGGGTTGGTGGCCGTGGACCACTTGGCGTAGAGGCTGTGGTTGGAGGGGGTGCTCACTGGGGTGGTGTCGAAGACCTGGCTGCCCGTGCCACCAGGCAGGGTCCACCAGCCCTGGAAGGTGTGGCCGCTGCGCGTGGTGGTGGCCAAGGTGCCGTAGGTGCCGCCAAAGGTCACCGACTTGGTCGCCGGCACTGGCGTGGAGCCACCCTGAGGATCGAAGGTGACCTGGAAGCTGAGGGCCGACCAACGCGCGTAGAGCGTGTGGTTGGAGGCGGTGGTGACAGTGGTCGAGGACTGGACCTGCGTGCCACCGGCGGCTGCGGTGTACCAGCCCACGAAGGAGTAGCCCGCGCGGGTGGTGCTGGGCAGGGAGCCGTAGGTGCCGCCGAAGGTCACTGTTTTTGCCGCAGGGTTGGGCGCGCTGCCAAACTGCGGGTCGAAGGTGACCGTGTAGGTGTTCGCAGTCCAACGGGCATGCAGGGTGTGGTCGGAGGTGGCCGTCACCACGGTGCCGGTCAGGACCTGACTGCCGCCGCTGGCTGCGGTCCACCACCCGCCGAAGGTGTAGCCCGCTCGAGTGGTCGTGGCCAGCGTCCCGTAGGTGCCACCGAAGGTCACCGTCTTGGTCGCTGGGTTGGCGGCAGAGCCACCCTGGCTGTTGAAGCTCACCGTGTAGGTGTTCGCTGTCCAGCGGGCATACAGAGTGTGATCCGCCGTGGCAGTCACCACCGTCGTCGCCTGGATCTCGCTACCGCCACTCGCCGCGGTCCACCAACCCGCGAAGGTATAGCCCGTGCGAGTGGTGGTGGCCAAGCTTCCATAGGTGCTTCCAAAGGTGACCGACTTGGAGGCGGGGTTGGGTGCCGAACCACCCTGTGAATCGAAGCTGACGGTATAGCTGTTTGCGGACCAGGCAGCATACAGCGTGTGGTCCGCTGTGGCGCTGACGATGGTGGCCGCGGTGACCGCCGTACCAGCACCACCAGGCTGCGTCCACCAGCCCCCGAAGCTATATCCCGTGCGGGTCACAGCGGGAAGCGGACCGTACGCAACACCATGGGTCACGGTCATGGTGGTCGGATCAGATGTCGTACCACCTTGCACATCAAACATGACCGTATAGGTGTTCGCAGTCCACTTGGCATACAACGTGTGGTCGGAGAGCTGTTGCATTACCGTGCCCTCCAGGACCTCGCTACCGCCGCCATCGGGCGCAGTCCACCAACCGCCGAAGGTGTAACCAACCCGACTCGTGGCGGCCAAAGGACCGTAGCTTTCACCGTATTCGACGACCTTGCTGGCTGGGTTGGGTGCCGTACCACCCTGCGCATCGAAGGTGACGGTGTAGCTGTTCACGGACCATCGTGGATAGAGCGTATGATCCGTAGGGATGAGCACGATGCTGCTGGAGGTCACCAGCTCGCCGACACCGCCGGGCTGAGTCCACCAGCCACCAAAGGTGTATCCATCACGCGTGGTCGTCGCCAAGGGACCATAGGGCGCATTGACCACCACCTGCTTGCTCGCAGGATCCGGCGCGCTACCGCCATCGGCGGCAAAGCTCACGGTTACCGTCGCGGCTGACCAATGCGCGTAGAGCGTGTGCTCGTCGATCCGAGTGACCACCGTCTCGGGGGTCACCAGCTCGCCGCCCTCACCTGCCTCAGTCCACCATCCCGCAAAACCGAAGCCCGAACGACTGGTCTCGGGGAACTCACCGTAGGGCTGCCCAAAGCGAACCATCAAGGTCGCCGGGTTGGGAGTGCTGCCACCCTGCGCATCGAAATGCACCAGGGTTTCACCTCGACACAGCAAGTCCACACAAATCCCACTCAAACAGTCTGCATCGACCAGGCAGGCTTTGCCGTTGTCACAGGGCTCGCAAGCGCCACCACAGTCGACATCGGTCTCTCCAGCGTCGAGCGCGCCGTTGGCACAGCTCTCGGGCTGGCAAAGATCCAAATAGCAGGAGCCTTCGGCACAGTCTTCATCACTCACACAGCGACTTCCCTCGGGGCAAGCCGGGCAGGAGCCCGCACAATCCACGTCGACCTCGTCGCCATTGAGCACGCCATCAGAGCAACTCGCCGCAGCGCAAAAGCCCTCGATACAGACCAGACTCTCGCAGTCGGCAGCTTCGACACAGGCCAGGCCAGCTCCGCAGGCAACGCAGGAACCGCCGCAATCGACGTCCGTCTCATCACCGTCGAGGCTGCCACTCGAGCAGTGCTCGGCTTGGCAATAGCCATCGAGACAGAGACCACTCTCACAATCGACACCATCCAGACAGCGCATGCCATTGGCACAAGCCGCACAAGCGCCACCGCAGTCAGTGTCCCGCTCGCCGCCGTTGAGGATGCCGTCATCACAGGCTGGCGCGACACAGCGTCCACTCTCGTTGTCGCAGTTGCCGCTCTCACAGTCGCCGTCATCCCGACAGAGACGCTCGTCGGCACAAGCCAGGCAAGCACCGCCACAGTCCGCGTCCGACTCATCGCCGTTGAGCACGCCATCCTCGCAGCTCGGCTCGAGGCAAACGCCCTGCTCGATATCGCAAACCCCGCTCGCACACTGCTCAGCAGAGCTGCATTCGGGAACGAAGTCGTCCTCTTGATCGATCAGGTCAGGCAGGAGCTCGAGCTCATCCTCGACCTGGTCGAGCTCGGGAAGCTGGTCGAGCTCGCTGGTCTCGACCTCTTCAACCGCATCCACCTTGTTCGACGGCGAATCGCTACAGGCCAGTGGCACGCCACCGAGCAAGAACGCCCATGCAGCCATCAGAAGCAGACCACGTGACACCCGAGAAACACTCTTCATGACCTCATCCTCCCGCTCTCGAGAGAGCGACGAGCCCCTGGCAGCAGCAACAGGGTTCGCACGAGCCTCCGACGAAACTGAAGCACGTATGCTGTGCGCATGAACACAAGCCGAGTGGACACCCACGACGTGCCTGCGTTCCACACTATCTTGCCTGGAAAAGGTGTCAAGGCCCCGGCCATGGCGGCAGTATTCGCGCAGCTCGGCGCGATGTCTCGCGTCGGCGGTACTTCGGTGCAGCGGTACTGCGTCGTTGATGATGGCCTCAGCGCCACGCACACAACTGCCGCAAAGCCAGCAAGCCACTGCTGAACGTAGCTCTGCCCAAGCACGCGAGGAATCCGACCGAACGCACGTTGTAGCTCGAGGAATCAGATACCCTAGTATTCTATTTCCACCCAAGAACCTCGCTCAAGCGCTCCGTGCTGATCAGCGGCGCTTGACCGCGCAACAGTTCCATGCCGGGCCGCGGTACCAAGAAATCCCCCAATCCCAGCAGGTTCTCTGCCCCCACTCGCGACAAGATCACCCGTGAAGCGTCGCCCGAGGCCACCCGCAAGGCGACCTTGAAGGGGAGGTTGTTCTTGATGAAAGGTGCCACCACCCCCATCGTCGGATGCTGTGTCGCCAGCACCAAGTGCAGTCCGCACGCCCTCCCCTTCTGCGCCAAGCGTGTGACCGCGTTACTGAAGCGCAACGCCAACGACTTGTTGGCCTGTTGGAGCAAATCAGCGTACTCGTCCACCACCATCACCACCCTCGGCCACTCGGCTCCGCGCTCACGCGCCGCCTGTACGTGCTCCACACCAAGCTCCTCCATGGCTTCATAGCGGCGTTCCATCTCCTCCACGCCTGCCTCGAAGAGGCCCACTGCCTCCTCGCTCTCGTATACCACCGGCGCATTGAGGAAGGGGCTGTCCTTGATCGTCCCGAAGCTCACCCGTTTGGGATCGACCAGCACCAATCGCAAGGTTTCGGGCGTGTGTCGCGCCGCCAACGAAGCGACCAACGACTTCAGGAACTCGCTCTTGCCGCTGCCCGTCATACCGGCCACCAAGAGGTGACACTCCGAGCCGCTCAGCTCCGCCCCGATCACCTCTCGATCAATGGACAAACCGACAGGCACCCAGCAGCGCGGGTCGGGCGCTGGCGCGAGCGCCATCAGCTCGTCCCAGTCCACGAAGTGACGAGGCTTGCGCGGAATATCGATGTGCAAGCATCCCGGTGCCACACGCACCAACGGCTTGCTCGGCAGGTTGAGCTGCACGCGCAGATCGTCGGCGTGGGTGCCGATGCGGCTGGCCTGGGTACCGGCTGCAGGCACCACCCGAAAGCGAATGACCTGCGGCCCGACGATCGGCTCCTTGGTGCTGACCGTCGCCCCAAAGCTCGCCAGGACTTTCACGATCGCCTCGGAGAGCTGCAGCACATCGGGCGTCGGCGGCTCCTCCTTGGTAGCGCTCGGGCCCTGCGTCATCCCGGCGAGAGCCTCCAAGACGGGCTGCACGCGAGAGGCAAACAGTGCTTGCAAAGCAGACATCTCAAAGGCTTGCGTCTGAAGCTGCGGCGAGTAGACCTCCAACAGCCCCTCGGCAATCTCGGCGGGATGCTCGAAGAGACAGGCATACATGGCGAGCTGAAGCGCATCCTCGCCCTGCCAGGGCCCGCGCCGCTCAGGCTCGGCGTCAAGCAGCTTGTAGTCCACCAGGTCAAGCCGTCCATCGGCCCTGCGCCGAAGGACATCGACCCGCCCGCGGATTTCGATGCTGTGCTCGGGAGGCCCGAAACGAGCCACCAGACTCTTCTCGCTGGCGACAAAGAGCTGCCCCCAATCCTGAATGCCATTCAAGGCACCCGCCAGGTCCACGATGTGCTCGACGAAAGCTCGAACCGCTGCATCGATGAGCTGAGTGTCCGGCCCCGCAATCTGCCCCAGCGACTTGGGGAGCACAGCGCGACGTGCGAAGGCGTGAAGCGCGTCTGCCCCAGTGTCGACGCTCGGCCCGCGACCGGCAATCAGCAGCTTCACCAAGAGTTCCACGGCGCGATGGAAAGCCTGCCCCAGGGCAGATGCACTTGCGCCCGTAGCCTCGTCGAGGCTCGATGGGGCAGCGTCGTTGAGCACCTCAGCGCGCCGCGATGGGCTCTGACACAGCCCCCAAAGCTCGGTCACCGTCCAGCTCTGCTTCGCTTCCTGGACACGCGTCGCCTGTCGCCGCTTGAGCAGCCGCGCGGGCTGCTGCGGTGCAGTGCGTGGCTCCTCTTCGAATCCGTCCACCTCGTGCGGTGATTCGCGACCGTCGGCGTTGACGATCGGCATCTCCGTGGTGTGCTCGTCCTCATCAAAGAGCGGATGGTCCCAAGCGCTGAGCGCTGGCCCGGAGCGGTGCTCATCGACGCTGGTGTCTTGCCGTTCCCAGTGTTTCTTGGGACGCGGGGGTGCGCTGTCCTGCGCTTCTGGGGCTCGCTCAGCTTGACCCTGCCGGGAGAGCAGCGTGCGCCCGGAAAGCCCACTGGGATCGCTCGGCCCATCTTGCGCTTGCGCGCCAACATGCAGGCTGCTCCGCATCGACATCTGTGCCGCCGGCACTGGCCGGGTGACGATGCGCTGAGCCCCGGCCTCCTTGCCGCTTGGCTCCCGCTGGAGCGTTGTCCTTGGGGCCTCCATGCTGTGCAGCTTCGACTCAGCGGCGCTCCTAGGCTTCACAGCAGGAGCAGGCTCCTCGCGTTCGTGGCGTACACCACCAGGTGCAGAGGGTGGTGTTTTACTGCGCAAACCATGCGAGCCCACGCCTGGGAGAGGCACCGAATGACGAATGGGTTCTGCTGCTGGGCTGGGCGAAGCCTCGCGCGCTGCGAACGCCTCCCTGCCTTTGGCCTGAAGGCCGCTCAAGATCCGCGCCCGCAAGTCTTCGAAGAATGGGGCCAAGAACTGCTGTAGCTCAGCCAGGGTGAGCCCAGGCAAGGCCCCTTCTTCCAGAGCCAAACTGAGCCGCCGCGCGGCAAGCAGCGCAGCAAGCTGCGCCCGCTCGAGCACCAAGACCTCCAGACCAGCGTCGAGAGATTGACGAAAAGCCTCTGCGTTCTGCCAGTTTCCAGGCAACGCATCGAGCTCGGGCGTACGCAACGCCACGGCGCGCTTTCGCTCTTCAGCACACAGGGCGCGCGCATCCTTCGCTATCGCATCCCATCGCCGCCAGTGGTTGCTGCCATCAATGCAGAAATGCACTTCGAACGCGGGTCCGCGCCAAACATCGACAAAGTAGCGCGCCTGCCGCTGTTCTGCATAGCGCATCCGCGTGCCGACCAGCCCCAGCTCACGCACGAACCAGCTCAGCAGCTCTCGCTCGAAGAGCAGCGACGTTGGCTCCTCGAGCGCGCTGCGGCGCATCCGCTCGAAGCGCTGCTCGAGCTCCGCATGACTCGTGCTGCCCCCCTGCTCGGAGGAGAACGCCGACCACTGTGCACGGCAGGCGATGATCAGCTCCCGCGCGCCCAGATCCAAGGTCCCAGGTCCAAAGTATTGGTCCAGCCAAGGCAGGGAGAGGAAGGCGTCGATCGCCTCCTCCGTCTCCCCGTTTCTCCTGAGCCGACTCTGGATGAGCAGCTCCGCCTGCTTGCGTTGGATCGACTGCAACACCACCGGAGACTCGGGGTGTAGCCGCTGCGCTTCAGCCCGCACCATATGAGGCAGAAGGGTCTCAGTCCAGTCGACTTGGTTGGCCGTGACGATGGTCAGGTGCGAAGGAAAAAGCTCACCCCGAGCATCGGTGGAACACACCAACTCGCTCAGCATGTGCCCGAAGCAGCGTGCCAAAGCTGGCTCATGGCCATAGGACTCAGTCTGATCAAAACAGAACAACATTGGCCGAAAGAAGCGAGCCAGACGACACAAAGCAGACAGCCGAGCCCGGGCCAGGCCATCGAGGGTACGCAGCGAGGCATCGTCGGGCACCAACTCGTTGCCCCGCAAATCCAGAAGCCGGCGATGTGAGAGCGCGATGGGTCGCGCGCGCATCCAATCCACACACTGGGCACGTGAGTTGGATTCGGCGTCGAACTGCAGGTAGCTCAGCAGCACCTGCAGCCACGCGCGGTTGCTTGGCGCCAGGTCGACGCCCTGCCTCAGCAGCAGCGCAGGAAAATCCTCCATGGCATGGTCTTCGATGAAGGCAAACCACTCGTCGAGCTCGGCCTGCTGAGCCTGCAAAGCAGCGGAGAGCCTCTCGTACTCGGTAGCCAGCGCCTTTCCCTCCCGCTGAATCCAGAGCCCGGCCAGAACATGGAACACGTGTGCAGCCAGAGCGGCGATGTGATCATCCCGATCCAAGGTCTGCACCGTACGCTCCAGCACGCTCATCCAAGCCAGCGCCGGATCGCTGAACGGCGAGAGATAGACGCAGACCGCCTCCTGCTCGAGGCGATGAAAGAGCCGCCCGATGAGATGAGACTTGCCAAAGCCATGCTGAGGGGAGAGCACGAGCCGCGCAAAGTTGAGCAGCTCGCCAGAAAGGATGCGATGAAAGTCATCGATCAAGCGCTCGAGCGCGGCATTGTTCAGATCGCCTGCGGGATCCTCGATCCGACGCGGATCGACCACGAAGTGATCTTCGAAGGGCGGCGTACGTGGCGCAGCGGTGTTCACGTCGAGCTCCCCCAACTTTCCAGGAGTTGCACCAGCAGACAGCGGTGTCCACGCCACTCTATCGCCTGCTCTCGACGATGCGCGTCGACGATGGCGAGGTTGGTGCCGCTGACCCGCACCGAGCCGCGCTCCAGGCCTTGGCGAAGCAGCGCATGCACCCGCGCGAGCGCTAGACCCGAAGCCTCGATCAGCGCTCCAAGGTCGACGAAGTCCAAGCCCGTCTCGGCCCGCAAGCGAATATAGCTCAGCAGAAGCTGCGCCGCCTCGTCTGCGTCCCCTGTCGGCACCGCAAGCTCTTTGGATTGCTGGGCTGGCTCAGACGAAAGCTCGGTCCTTGGGCTCGACAAAAAATAGTCCACTTGCGTGCTTCCCGCTTTGCTCTGCTTCACATGGAAGACGCGACGAAGAACACCATCTGCTTCGAGCCACTCCAAGGCTTCCGAAACCATGGCTGCCTCGGTTTTCCCGTACTGCTTGCGCAGCTCCGCCTCCAGAAAGAGGCGGTCCGGCTGCTCGGCAAAGAGCGTCGACAAGGTCTGGCTGATGCTCGCCAGTGTGGGCGGCCCGAAACGCGCCGCAAGCAGAACGCTCGAGCGCCCTTTCTTCTGCTCGAGCAGCTCGCCTGCGTCCAGCAACGCTGTCAATGCCAGCTCCAGCGATGCTGGCTCCACGTTCTGCTTGCTCGCCTCGGCCCACCGCTTGCGCAGCAGCGTGCGACTCAAGCCTTTGCTCCCTGCCGCCTCCACCAGAGGCAACAATGCCTTTGGTTCGACCCGCGGAAGCGCCGACTTCAGCACATAGCTGCTCGTCTTGCCGCTTTTCAGCTCGATGAGCTCCCCCGAGTCCAACAACGCCTTCAACAGAGCAGGCAGCGCCTCGCACTCCGCCTTGCGCTTGAACCCCATCTTGCCACGCAGACCTTTGCTTCCCGCTGCTGTGAGACGGGCACGGAGCTCGTCGAGTAGAACGTCGTTCATCGTGGCTCCCTCTCCAGTCTGGTGTCGGAGGAACAGGACAAGTGCCCAATCAACAAGAATTTCGGGAATCAGGACAAGTGCCCAATCAACAAGAATTTCGGGAATCAGGACATGTGCCCAATCAACAAGAATTTCGGGAATCAGGACAAGTGCCCAATCAACAAGAATTTCGGGAATCAGGACATGTGCCCAATCAACAAAAAGAGCCCAATCAACAAGAAGTCTCGCCTCGGATGCGCCCAAGGGAGGATCCTGCGCATACTCGCACGTTCCCGCTTGCCGCGGAAGGGCTTCGCCGCTCACGCCCCTCACGCCAAGCATGCAAAGTTGCCCGACTTGCAGCTCGCTCTATCATGCGGAGCGGACGGTGATGCACCGTGCAGCGCCGTCAATGACCGCACAACGACACCACGGATGGTCGAGTATGCACACTGAACACGAGATTGCGCCAAGCACCCCCCGTAGCTCACGCCGCTCACTGAGCCGGGTCGTGGCTGCGCTCCTGGCCACCCTCATCATCGTCGCATTGCTGCTCTTCCAAGTCTGGTCTCGGCACCGCGTGCTCGCCATGGGCTACGAGATTTCCGAGAAGATTGCGGAACAGGAGTCCCTACTCGAAACCCAACGAAGGCTTCGTATCGAGATGCGCGTGCTCACCCGCAGCGATCGGCTCGAGCCCATCGCCCGCAAGCAGCTCGGTTTGATCACGCCGACGCCCGAGCAGATCCTGCTCGTCCCTGCGGTCAAGGACTCCAAGCTCGCTCAGCAGGCAGAGAATCCAAGCCAAGCGCAAACCGTCGCCATGGGAGAAATGCGATGAGCGAAGCATCCCTCCACCACGAAGCACCTGAGCTCGTCAGCGACGAGCGGCGGCCATCCAAAGCGAAGCATCGCGCTCTGCCCCTCTCCCAAGAGAACGAGGCACCCGAGAGCGTACCTCAGAGCGACACAGCGCCAAAGCGCCCCTTCCCCTGGATGCAGCTTCGCATCGCCCTCGTCACCTTGGGCCTGCTCGTGCTCTTCGGTTTCGTCATGCACCGCATGTACAGCCTGCAAATCGAAGACGAGGAGCTCGAGGCCCGAGGCGAGCGACAGCTCTCTGGCTCCATCAAGGTTGGTGCGGGTGGCGAGAACCACCTCGATGGTCACCGAGGATTCATCCTCGACCGCAATGGCAAGGAGCTGGCCATCAGCGTCGAGGTCGCCTCCATCTACGCCCACCCCAAACAGCTCACCGAACCCGACAAGACCATCGAGCTCCTCAGCGAGCTGCTCGAGCTCTCCCCAGAGACCCTGCGCAGCAAGCTGGAGAGCAACGCGTCCTTCGTTTGGCTCGCCCGAAAAGTCAATCCCGCCATCGGTGATCGCGTTCGGGAACTGCGCATTCCAGGACTCGGGGTCAAGCGCGAGAGCAAGCGCTACTACCCCGCACAAGACCTCGCTGGCCCCATCATTGGCTTCTCGGGCATGGACAACACCGGCCTCGATGGCCTCGAAGCGACCCTCGACAGCCAGCTTCGCGGCAGCACCATCGAGCTCAAAGGCATGCGCGACGCCCGAGGCCACATCCTGCTCCACCTCGACTCGCCTCGGCTCAATCACCTCGGCGGAAACAACGTCGTTCTAAGCCTCGACGAGCGTATTCAGAGAATTGCCGAGTCTGCCATTGAGCGGAGCGCCGTCGAGTTTCGCGCCAAGAGCGCCATCGCGGTGGTCATGGATCCACACAGCGGCGACCTCCTGGCCCTCGCCACGTACCCTCGATTCAACCCGAACCGGTTTGCAGAATCCAATGAAGAGGACCGAAAAAATCGCGCCGTACTCGACGCCTACGAGCCAGGATCCGTATTCAAGCCATTTGTCTACGCCCTGGCGCTCGACCAAAAGCTGATCACCCCCAGAAGCCTCATCGGTCAGGACGGCGGCAGCATCACCATCGGCAAACACACCATCAGTGATACCCACACCATCCGCGACCTGAGCGCCGAGCTGATGGTGGTCGAATCCTCCAACGTGGGGGCCTACAAGATCGTCAAGATGCTGGGGCGCGAGTCCTTCTACGACGGCTTGCAGCGCTTCGGCTTCGGCCAACGAACGGGCATCGGTCTGCCCGGCGAGACGGCGGGCATCCTGTGGAAGCCGCAGCGATGGAGCGAGATTCAGTTCTCGAATATCGCTTTCGGACAGGGCGTCAGCGTCAGTCCTCTGCAGCTCGCAGTGGCCTACTCGGCACTCGCCAATGGCGGCGAGCTCCTCACCCCCAGGCTCATCAAAGCAATCCGCGATCCCGATGGCAAAGTCGTGGTCAGTTTCGAGAAGCAAGTCAGGAATCGGGTGATCTCCGAGCAAGCAGCAGAGCAGACCCTGCTCGCCCTCGAAAAGGTCGTCACCGAGGGGACTGGCAAGCGGGCGTGGGTCGAGGGCTATCGCGTCGGCGGCAAGACCGGAACCGCTCAGAAGGTCGATCCGCGCACCCGCGCCTACACCAACAAGTGGATGGCCAACTTCGTTGGCGTCGCCCCTATCGACAATCCGGAAATCGTGGTCGCGGTGCTTGTCGATGAGCCGCGCAACAGTCACTTTGGAGGCGTCGTCGCTGCCCCTGCTTTTGCAGAAATCGTCGCGCAGACGCTGCCCCTTCGAAGTGTATTCCCAAGCAAAGTCTATGAAGGCGAATCCGCACAATTCCCGACGCAGTTCGTCGACAGCCTCCCCCAAGATGGCCAAGACAGCGCCAGCTACCACGCTACAGCAGAGGGCCTTGTCATGGTGCCCAGCTTCAGCGGAATGTCGCTCAACGAAGCGCTCGCGCTCGCGCAAAACCTGGGCTTGGTGCTCCAGCCCTCGGCTGCGGGCTTCGTGATTGAGCAGTACCCTGCCGCAGGAACCCAAGTCGAGAAGGACGCCATCGTCGAGTTGCTTCTCGCCACCAACTACCGTCAAAGCAGCTTTGAGGCGCAACCATGAGCTGGCTCGATCCGCTCTTTCCACTCGTCGTGCTCGGCAGCCCCAATCGCCCAGCGCGGGTCACCGACGACAGCCGCGAGGTCGAAGAGGACTGCGCCTTCGTCGCTGTGCCTGGCATCAGTGCCGACGGCCACGCACATATCCCACGTGCCATCGCCGCAGGATGCCCGCTGGTTCTGTGCGAACGCATCCCCGAGCATCCCGATCCGCGTGTTTGTTTCGCGAAGCTCGCCGATACCCGCGCTGCCCTCCCGACCATCGCGCAGCTCTTCTACGGCGAGCCCTGCAAAGAAATGAAGGTCTTCGGGGTAACAGGAACCAACGGCAAAACCACGAGCAGCTATCTCTTCGAGTCGCTCGGCAGCATGCTCGGCCACCGCGTGGGAATTTTTGGCACCATCAGCCACCGCATGCCTGGATACAGCGAGAAGGCGGCGAACACGACGCCGGGTTTGCTCAAGATGATGGGGCTGCTGCATCGCATGCGCTCCAGCGGTGTCGATTGGGTCGGCATGGAGGTCTCGAGCCACGGCTTGCATCAAGGCCGGCTCGACGGGGTGCTCTTCGACGTCGCCGCCTGGACCAACCTCGGCCGCGACCATCTCGACTACCACCACAGCATGGAAGAATACGCCGCAGCAAAGCGATGCCTCTTCGACCCACTTCTCGAACGCGCATTTCAGGCAGGCAAGCAACCGATCGCCTTGTGCAACGCTGATGATGCAGCCGTTGCGCGCATACAAGACGAGCTGGACGACAGCAAATGGGGCGGCGGCCGCATGTGGACCTCCAGCCGCACCTGCCAGCGCCCCGACACCTTGCTCGCCCGCGCACTCTCAGCCACCAAGAGCGGCTACCAAGTGGAGCTCGAGTGGCGTGGACAGCGCTGCCCGAGCAGCATTCCCCTGAGTGGGCGCTTCAACGTCGACAACGCGCTCATCGCCGTGGGCGCCGCCCTCTGTTTGGGCCACAGCCTGCAAGAGCTCGCAGCACGACTGCCCCAGCTCGCTCAGGTTCCAGGACGCCTCGAGGCGTTCGGCGGCCAGGGCGCGCCTCGGGTTTTCGTGGACTTCGCCCACACCCCAGAAGCGCTGGCCTCGGTGCTCGAGAGCCTGCGCTCTGTATGCAGCGGCCGGCTCTTCGTGGTCTTTGGCGCAGGGGGTGACAGGGACCCAGGAAAGCGCGGGCCCATGGGCAGCGTCGCCGCCGCGCTGGCCGATGCGGTCGTACTCACCAATGACAACCCACGCTCCGAGCCGCCAGCAAGCATCATCGACGCCATTCTTGCCGGCGTTCCCACCGAGCAGCGCTCCAAGGTCGAGGTCGAAGCCGACCGCCGCCGAGCTGTTGCCCACGCCGTCGGCAAGGCGCAGAGCGAGGATATCGTGCTGGTGGCAGGAAAAGGGCACGAAGGCCATCAGCTCATCGGCCAGGCGCAGCACCGACTCGACGATCGAGAGCTCGTCGTCGAGGCGCTTCAACAATGGAAAGCAGAAGGGATCCAAGATGACTGAGCCGCTCCTGTGTCAGTGTGATGTCGGCGAAATCGCAGGCTTCATGAACGCGAGCTCGTCGATGGCCTCCGTGCCTCCACGCTTCACCAGCGTCAGCACGGACAGTCGCAAGCTGCAGCCAGGAGCGCTCTTTTTTGCCCTGCGCGGAGACAACTTCGACGGCCATCAGTTCGTCCAAGACGCCATCGACAAGGGAGCACGAGGCGTGGTGGTGGACGAGGCGTGCGAAGAAGTTCACGCCCATGTCCTCCTCGTCAAGGACACGAAAAAGGCGCTTGGAGCGCTCGCCGCAGCCATCATCGCCAAGAGAAGAGCGCTCGGCACGTTCGAGCTCTACGCGGTGACCGGGTCCAACGGCAAGACCACTTGCAAGGAGCTGCTCGCCGCGCTGCTCAGTTGCGCTGGTCCCTGTCTCAAGACCAGCGGCAACCTCAACAATGACATCGGCATGCCCCTGGTCGCGCTGCAGTTGACCGCCGAGCACCGCAGCGCGGTGCTCGAGATGGGGGCGAATGCACCTGGGGAAATTGCCCATTTGGTGTCGCTCGCCCAGCCCGACGTGTGCCTGCTCAGCGCGGTGGCAGCCGCCCACCTGCAGGGCTTCGGCAGCATTGAAGGGGTCGCTCGAGCCAAGGCAGAGATCTTCTCGAACCCACGCTGTCGCCGCATGGTCTTTCCGCGCCGCTTGGCGAGCCACTACCCAGCGCTGCTTGATGATCCACGAACGGTGCTGGTGGACGAGCCCGGCGACCCCGAAGAGCCACGACCTAGTGTTCGGGTGCAGGCGCTGCAGTGTCATCGCCGCTCGACGAAGGCGAGCTATCTCTTGGGGGACACCCAGCTCGAGCTCGAGATGCCGCTCATCGGCGCGCACAATGCGCTGAACTTGGGGCTTGCCTTGGCCGCCCTCTACGATCGGCTTCCCAGTGCAGCCTGCATGCAAGAGGCCCTCACGGCGTTGGAGTTGCCAGGCGGTCGGCTGCAGTGGCTCAAGACCGCGCAGGGCATCGACCTCCTCAACGACGCCTACAACGCCAACCCCAGCTCGATGCGCGCAGCGCTGTCCACGCTCTGCGCACAGGCACCCGCGACGTCCCGCATCGTCGTGTTTGGAGAGATGCGGGAGCTTGGCCCGGAATCCTTGGCGCTGCATCGGGACTTGGGCGCGGCGGTGGCGGCGGCAGACGTGCGGGCGCTGCTCTGTGTAGGCGGAGAAGCGGCTCGAGCGATGGCCGAGGGTGCCCTGGCGGCGGGGATGGAGTCGTCAAAGGTCACGACTTGGACCGCAGAGCAAATTGGGGGGATTCTGGACACGTTGCGCTCGCTGCTGGTGGCAGGGGACGTGGTCCTGCTCAAAGCCAGCCGAGCGATGGCATTGGAGAGAGTCGCTCAGGGGCTTGGGGCGAGACCCTAGCCGGCAGAACTTGGGGGAACAGGACAAGCGCCCAATCAACAAGAAATCGAAGGCATTGGGAACGGCGTGCGGCAAGGAGCCGAACAGCGCCCCCAGCAAGACAAGCACGGCCAGGAACGGCGGAGTAGCTCGGCATGCTCTTCTATCTCTATGAATATCGTGACCTTTTCACCCCACTGAACGTCTTTCGCTACGTCAGTTTTCGGATGGTGATGAGCGTCATCACCTCGCTGGCCATGAGCTGGCTGATGTATCCCAGCTTCATTCGTCGGCTGCAAAACGCCCAGATTGGGCAGGTCGTGCGTGACGACGGACCGCAGACCCACCTCAAGAAGCGTGGCACGCCCACCATGGGTGGCAGCCTGATCCTGCTCACCGTCACCGTCTCGACGCTGCTCTGGACCGACCTGAGCAACCACTTCGTGTGGATGGTGCTGACCATCACCGCCACCTTCGGGCTCATCGGCTTCTACGACGACTACAAAAAGATCAAAGAGAAGGGCAGCCGCGGACTGCCTGGTCGCTGGAAGCTGATCCTGCAGTTCTCCATCGCAGCGCTCGTGGTCGGCGTGCTCTTCAACGACGGCTCGCTCGACTTCTCCACACAACTCTATTTGCCCTTCGTCGCAGCAGACCGCTTCTCGCTCGAGCTGCCGGTGCTGCTCTACGCCGTCTTCGCGATGTTCGTCATCGTCGGCACCTCCAATGCGGTCAACCTCACCGACGGCCTCGATGGACTCGCCATCGGCCCGGTGATTGTCGCCGCAGCCACCTTCTTGGTGCTCTGCTACGGCGCCGGCACCATCCTCGTCGTTCCCGCCGAGGTCGATGGACAACAGGTCTACGCAGCCTTCGATGTGGCCGAATACCTCCGCATCCCCCATGTCGCCGGGCTCGCTGAGTTGGCTGTCTTCGCAGCCGCCATCATCGGCGCAGGGATTGGCTTCTTGTGGTTCAACAGCTACCCGGCGAGCGTATTCATGGGAGACGTCGGTTCACTGTCTTTGGGTGGTGCTCTGGGCACCTTGGCGGTGCTCTCCAAGAACGAGCTCCTGAGCCTCGTCATCTTCGGAATTTTTCTGCTTGAAGCCATCTCGGTCATCACCCAGACCACGAGCTTCAAACTCACGGGCAAACGCGTATTCAAAATGGCCCCTATTCATCATCACTTCGAGCTTAAGGGATGGGCTGAGCCCAAGGTCATCGTCCGGTTCTGGATCGTGTCCCTGTTGCTCGCCTTGGTGGCCTTGGCCAGCCTGAAACTGCGCTGAAAGCGCGCGGATTGCTGCAGGCACGCGAGCACCGACGCAGGGTCAAATACAGCCGAGACGGAACACTTGGTGGACGGCGCAGCCGCCAAAGGAAAGAGAGGAGCTTCTCATGGACGAGAAGAAACACAGAGTCGATGCCCAGCCTGACACGCGGAGCGTGGTCGGCCTGGAGCCCTCGGAGCAAGCGTGGGATGGTTGGCTACTGCTGATCGTCTGCGGACTGCTGAGCCTGGGCGTGGTCATGATCTTCAGCTCCAGCGGCGTCACGGCCACCTGGGAGTATGGCGATCCCATCTTCTACCTGAAACGGCAGTTGCTCTTCGTGCTCGCTGGATTCGCACTACTTTACATAGGCTTACGGATTGACTATCGCTGGTATCAACGCCTCGTCTACCCCATTCTCTTCGTCACCCTCGCCCTGCTCGCCATCGTCGCCGTCAAAGGAACCACCGTCGGTGGCGCGACGCGCTGGATTCGCTTCGGTGCCTTCAACTTCCAGCCCGCCGAGTGGACCAAGATCGCCATGGTCATGGTGCTCTCCTATTCCGTTGCAAAGAAAGGCGTGAAGATCAAATCCTTCACCGTCGGCATGATCCCGCACGTGCTGCTCGTGGGCTTGGTCGTTGGCCTGCTGATGATGCAGCCTGACTTCGGCACCAGCGTCATCTTGTTTGCGCTCATGTTCGCCATCCTCTTCATCGGTGGCACCCGCATCAGCTACATCCTGCTCGCGCTGGCCATCGGCAGCGCAGGAGCCTGGCAGCTCATCGTCAGCAGCCCCTACCGCGCCAAACGCCTGATGGCCTTCCTCGACCCCTGGGAACACCAGTCTGGCATCGCGTACCAGGTGACGGAGAGCATGATCGCCATCGGCTCTGGAGGCTTCACCGGCAGAGGCCTCGGCGAGGGCACAGGCAAACTCGGCTTCGTGCCAGAGCTGCACACCGACTTCATCGGCACCGCCATCGCAGAAGAGATGGGATTCTTCGGTGTGGTCTTGGTGGTGACGCTGTTCCTGCTCTTGATCTGGCGGGGCATTCACATCTCCCTCAACGCCAGAGACCGCTTCGGAACCTACCTCGCCTTCGGCCTGACCATGCTCTTCGGGTTGCAAGGCGCCATCAATCTCGGCGTCATCAGCGGCATGCTGCCCACCAAAGGCTTGACCTTGCCCTTCATCTCCTATGGTGGGTCTTCGCTGCTGCTGTCGATGTTCGCCATCGGCATCATGCTCAACATCTCACGCCGCGCCGACGACACCTGGGAGCTGCAGCGCGAGGCCCGGGAAGCGGCCAAGCGAGAGCAACGCTGGGGCAAGAAGCGAGAGCAGATTCTGGCGCGTCGCGTCGAGGAACGACTCTAGGAGCACTGCAATGGTGACTGCAAACGCTGAACGCTGCATCATGCTCGCCGCTGGAGGCACGGGGGGACACATCTTTCCTGCCATCGCCGTCGCAGATGCACTCGTCGTCCAGGCGCCCGAACTGCGCTGCGTCTTCGTCGGTACCGAATACGGCCTGGAAAAGCGCCTCGTGAGCCAGGCAGGCTATCCGCTCGAGTTCATCGACGTGCGCTATCTCAAAGGCACGTCCTTGGCCACCAAGTTCAAGCACGGCGCGCTGCTGCCGCGCGCCGCCTGGCAGTGCTACAAGCTCTTGCGCAAGCACAAACCTGGGCTCGTGCTGGGCGCAGGTGGATACGCCTCGGGGCCACTCGTGGCCATGGCCTCGATGATGGACATCCCCACCGCGATCATGGAACAGAACGCCATCCCAGGTCTGACCAATCGCCTCCTCGCCGGCTTCGTGGACAAGGTTTTCGTCTCCTTCGAAGCCGAACGCTACGCCTTTGCCGCGCACAAGGTACGCGCGCTGGGTAACCCAGTCCGGAACATGAGCGCGACCGCAGATGCAGCAGATGGACGCTTCCATCTGCTCGTCTTTGGAGGCTCACAAGGTGCACGCAGCCTCAACCAACAGCTCCCTCGAATACTGGGCTCGCTGGGTGAAGCAGCCCAAACCCTGAGCGTTCGCCATCAAGCAGGGCGTGGCCAAGCCGACGCCGTCCGCGAGGCGTACGCAAACTTCACAGGCGAGGTCGAGGTCAGCGAATTCATCGATGACATGCCCTCGGCGTACGCCAACAGCCAGCTCATCGTCTGTCGAGCAGGTGCGACCAGCGTCGCAGAGATCAAGGCAGCAGGACGCGCAGCGGTGCTCGTCCCCTTCCCCCGTGCTGCGCACAATCACCAGGAAAAGAACGCCCAAGCGATGGTCGATGCAGGAGCGGCCTGGATGATTCGAGACCGAGAGCTCGAAGGAGATAGGCTGCGCGAGCTCCTGCTGGAATGCATCGCACACCCCGAACGTCTGCAGCAGCGCGCGCAGGCCGCGGCAGCGCTCGCCCAGCCCAACGCCGCCCGCGACGTCGCCGCGGAGTGTCTGACCATGTGCCTATGAGCACTGCTCATCGACACGAAAAAAGAGTAGGGATTCCAGAGAGCTAGCCCGTTGCGGGGTGTGCGGCAGCGTCCCACCAAGACCAATCAAAGGAATGCTCGAGTCGCTCGCAGAGCGCGAGCCATGTCGAAGTAAGCGAGTTGTCTCGTTCGTGCAGGGCTCGCTAGGCCGAGCTCAGCAAAGGAGCTGACGATAATGCAGTCGCCCAAGAGCGAAGGAATACGAGCAAAGATCAACGGACGATTCCGAAACAAGAAGGTGCTGCTGCTTCTCGGCGGAGAGACGGCAGAACGCGAGGTAAGCCTCAAGACGGGTGCCGCCATTGAAAAGGCCCTGCGCTCGAGAGCCTACGACGTCGAGGCCTTCGACTGGTCCTCGCAGCGGGCCTCGGAGCTGCTCGAGTCTCGGCCTGACGTCGTGTTCAACGCGCTCCATGGCGGAGCAGGCGAAAACGGGGAACTCCAGGGATTGCTAGAGATTCTGAAGATCCCGTATACAGGCAGTGGCGTCCTCTCCAGCGCATTGTGCATGGACAAGGAGCGGACCAAGCGGCTCGCCGCGGCTTGCGGCGTGCCAACCGCGGAGTGGCAGACGCTTGGGCGCGCGTCAGCGCTCGAGCTGCCCTGTCCCCTCCCCTTCCCTTGCGTGGTCAAGCCCAGCGAAGAGGGCTCGAGCGTGGGTGTGAGCATCGTTCATGAGGCGAGCGCCTATCCTGCGGCGGTGCAAGCAGCGCTGCAGGGACGTGGTGAGGTGATGGTGGAGCGCTATGTGGCGGGCAAAGAGGTGACGGTTGCCGTCGTGGATGGTGTGGCGCTGGGCACCTGCGAGATTGTCCCTGCTCAGGGCTTCTATGATTACGCTGCCAAGTACCAGCGCAACGACACGCGCTACCTGACGCCCTCCACACTGCCGCCGCAGCTAGATGCCCAGGTGATGGAGCTTGCGGTAAACAGCTATTCGGTCTTGGGCTGTCGTGGTGTGGCGCGTGTGGATTTTTTGGTGGAGCGGGACCGCGATGCGTTTTTGTTGGAGTTGAATACGGTTCCCGGGATGACCGAGAAGAGTTTGGTGCCCAAGATCGCGGCCGCCTGTGGGATTGACTTCGACACGCTCTGTGAGTGGCTGCTCGACAGGGCCCGCTGCGACAGCGACTGAGCAGCGTGACCCTGGGTGTTCAGCAGGAGGTCTAGGGTTTCCAGGTGAAGTTCAAGTGCCCGAGGCCTTCGCTGCAGTCGTCGACGCAGTTCATGGGGAAGTAAGAGCAGGAGATGAGCTCGCCATCCTTGCCAAAGGAAACGCCGCTCCAGTTTTCATCTGGGTTCTGGGTGAGGACGACGGTCGCACACTCTTGCCAGCTCTCGGTCACGGTGCCCTCACGATCGAAGGGGTGAAAGGAGCGTTCGATGGCGACGCCACTTTCGACCACCGCCTTGGTCTGGTGTGTGCCCGCCTTTGCGACGCAGCAGCGAGCGCTCATCCCCCACCTGGTGGCAGGAGGTCTTTCATCTTCCGATACATGGTCGCTCGACCGATGTTGAGTTCCTCTGCGGCGCGGGTGGGGTTGCCATCATGTCGCTCGAGCGCGAGCTCAATGGCTTGACGTTCGATTTCTTGAAGCGACAGCGCTCGGCCAGAGGCGTCGATGGCGGCGATCATCTGGCTCCTCATGAGGGTCTCCTGGCGCGGTCTCGGGCTACACTGTCGAATACGCTCGGGGAGGTCTTCGAGACGCAGCACGCCATCAGAGGTGACGAGCGCGCGTTCGATGGCGTTACGCAGCTCGCGTACTGAGCCAGGCCACTCGTAGGCCCGCAACACGGCGAGCAACTCTGGAGAGAGGATCGGTCGCCGCTCTGGGGGTGCGATTTCTTCGACGAAGTGCTGAGCGAGCAAGAGGATGTCGTCACCTCGTGCGCGCAGCGGCGGGATCTCGAGTTCGTAGACGGCGATACGAAAGAACAGGTCCTCGCGGAAACTCCCTGCTTTGACGAGCTCTGGCAGACTTCGGTGGGTCGCGGCGAGGAGTCGGAAGTCGGTGCGAACTTCCTGGTTTCCCCCAACCCTCGTGAAAACACGCTCTTGCAGCACGCGCAGGAGCTTTGCCTGCGCCGCCGGGGTGAGCTCGGCGAGCTCGTCGAGGAAGATGGTGCCGCCGTCGGCCTGTTCGAAGCGACCGAGGCGGCGGGCAGCGGCACCGGTGAAGGCACCCTTCTCGTGTCCGAAGAGCTCGGCTTCTTGGAGGGAATCTGGGATCGCAGCGCAGTTGAGGGCAACGAAAGGTCCACGCGCGCGGCCACTGTTCTCATGTATGGCGCGGGCGACGAGCTCCTTGCCCGAGCCGCTCTCGCCGTGGATGAGGACGGTGATATCAGAGCTCGAGAGACGATCGAGCTGCCGAAAGAGGCGCCGCATGGCAGGCGATTGACCAATCAGTCGAGAGTAGCCGCGGCCATCGGCTTCGCGCTCGAGATGGGCGAGACGCAGGCTGAGGCGCGCATGCTCGACGGCATTGCGCATGGTGGTGACCAGCTTCGCGTGCTCGATGGGCTTGGGGACATAATCGTATGCCCCGAGATTCATGGCGGAAACAACGGTATCTACGTTGGTGTCGGCGGTGAGCATCACCACTGGCAGCATTCGATGGTGGGAGCGGATGCGTTCGAGCGCCTCGAGACCATTCATGCCTGGCATGGAGATATCGAGGCATATGGCATCGGGCAAGACCGAGGCCAGGCTTGTGAGGCATTCTTCAGCGCTGGCGAAGGAGCGAACATCGTATCCCGCGTCTTCGAGCAAGGCGCTGACCAGCCGCTGCATCGCGAGGTCGTCATCTACGACAAGGACAAGAGGTCGGAACACGGCATGCCCACCTGCGCTGTGGCTATTCGAGCGTTACCTTGAGAGTTTTGGAGGCCTTCTTGTCTGCGATTCGGTCGGTGATATGGAATTCGACGGTATACTCCCCGCGAGGCATCGACTTGGGGAACTCGAGGTATGGGGTGAAGGTGACGAAATCGATGGGATCTTTTCCTGAGTTCTTGAATTCGTTGGTGGTCTCGGGCGGCAGTGGCAGCTCGCTGCCATCGGGCATCTGGGCCTTCATCTCGATGAGCATGTCGACGTTGTATTCGCTCCCCGATTTCTTGGTGCTGACCCCGACCACCTTGACATCGAAATCGACCCGGCTGCGGTCACCCTTGTCGGCAATCTCGAACTCGGCTCGCTCGATGGCGAAGTCTTTCTTGAAGAGATCATGGCCACATTGAAACGAACACGCACTCAGGGGCAGAAGCAGAAGCACGAAGAGGAAACGATACATAGCGCTCTCCATTGAGAAGTGGTGAATCGCGTCAGACGAGAGCCGCGATCTTCTCGAGTACCTCGAGGCGCAGTTGGCCGGCTGGCAGCTCGCTGAGCGCCCGTTTATAGCGGGCAATCGCGACAGCAGGCTGCTTGGCGAGCTCCGCGGCTTTTCCGGCGAGCAAAAGCAGATGCAGGTGGCCAAAGTACTCCGCGGCGCTGCCAGCGACCTCGCTCGCCTTCTCTGTGTCCCCGTCTTCGAGAAGCTGTTGGATGTTCTTCTGGTAGAGCCGAAAGATGGTCTGCTCTGGGATCTCGGCTCCGCGTCGAACCGCCTTCTTGAGCAGCTCCGAGGCCTCGTCGAAGCGCTCATGTCGCGAAGCGAGCTCGGCGCGGATGACGAAGATGGCCGCAAGATCAGGGTCGAGCTCTGCGGCTTTGGCCAGCAGCTCGCTGACCTCCTCTTCGCTTCCGTGCACGAGCAAGAGCTCTGCGAGTTGGCTCAGCCCCTCTGCCCGCGCTTCGATGGCAATGGCTCCGCGATAGCGCAGGATCGCAGCTTCCGCATCGGCACGCATGGCCAGGGTCTTCGCCATCCCGTACAGCGCATCGGCACTGTCAGGACTGAGTTCGAGCGCTTTCTCGTAGGCGGCCTGCGCGCCTTCGAGCTGTCCTTCTTGGAGGAGTCGCTCACCGTTCTCGAGGTGCTGATTCATCAGATCTCCTTCGTCACTCAGGAGGTGGACAGCGTTGTGCGAGCAGCAGTGCAGACAGGCGAGCAGGATGCGCGTCGTGCGAGCGCGCAAGCTGTGGAACGCTAAGCGTTGCGACTCCACCGGGTATAGACCGAAATCAGCTCCGGGGTGCGACCGCGTTGCCGCTCGAGAAACTTTCGCAAGCCCTCGAGCGCACCTGGATCATGTTGTTCGAGGCCAATTTTCTTCTCGAACTCCAACCACTTGTCCAGCTTCTCCCGTTCCTTCTCGGACGGAGCGGCCTTCTTCTTGAGCTTCATCATCTCATTGATGTGATAGGCAAATTCCCCCATCTCGGCAGGAATCTGTCGACCGCAGTACGTGACGGGACCACAGGGATCCAAGCGACGTTCACCTGCACCGAGCAGAAAGCGGAAGGGCGCCCCACTGAGCTCTTCGAGCTTGCGGAAGATCTCGGCAATCGAGATACTCTCGAAGTAGATCGTGCCCAGATGCTCGCCAAAGCGCTCGAGATAGCCCGCGATTTCCGTCCCCTCGACCATGTCCCTCGGCATGATCTTCTCTTCCAGGACTCGGGTATCACAAGCGTAGAAGGTCAGTTCGTCCTTTTGCATCACGTCTCCTCGACAGGAAGCCCTCGCCGTTGCAGTCTAGTCAATCCGCTCGGCGAGCGCCAGCCATGGCTGCGTTTGCACAGCGTTCAGAGCGCTATTGCGCGCGCAGCCGATATCTCAAGTCGTTGGCGTGCTCGTTGACGTTCTCGACGAGCAACAGCATGGGGCCGGAACCAAAGAGGGGCGCATCGATGAGCGGGTCGAGCTCGCCGAAGGCGCGGTTGTCGTTGCGCGCGAGCCAATCCCCGCTGACGCGTGAGACGATGCTCAAGCGCGCGTCCATTCCCTGCTCGCCGCCAGCCTGCAGGGCGCTGCAATCGATCAGCACTTCGCTCCCTTCACTGCCTTCGAAGGTGTAGAGGTCGAGGGCACCTGGGGTCTCGAGCGCAGCCTGCTGGTCGCTGGGAAAGAGCAGCGCCTGGCTTCCGAACGCCTCGACGCTGAGCTCATCGATGAAGACTTCGTATTCGAAACCTGGACCACCCACGGAACCACCCTCGACGTTGCGTCGATCTTGGACGCCGATGTAGTAGCCCCCCTCCCCCATGGCCACCCACTCCAGAGCGACATTGCCCTCGGCGAGGGCAAGCTTGACGTAGTCGTCCGCATAGGGCTTGCCATTTCGGCCATCGTCAAAAACGGTGAGGTGGCCCTGCATCTCGTCCTGCACCTCGACGCGTACGCGATAGACCCAGCCAGGCCGGGTCTGCAAGCGAAAGATGTCGATGTCTCCTGCCGTGCCGATGGCCGCCCGCATCACCCAATCGCTCTGGATGAGGTTGAAGTCGGCGTCGCTTCCACCATTGTTGGGCTCTGCCTCGTCGTGGTAGTCGGGCTCGCTCAGCTCCTCATCTTCTTCGATCTCATCGTCGAGATCATCGGAGGGCTGGTCCTCGATTTCGTCAGCCTCATCGAGTTCCGCAGGTGTCTCTGTCGCATCGTCAGGACGCTCGTCCTGTCGTTCTTCGATTTCCAAGTCGGCGAGCTCGTCAGGCTCGTCGTCTGGGCTGAGGTCCAAGTCCGACGGCGGGTCGTCGTCGGGCGCGAGGTCGGTGTTGTCCGTCTGTTCCGAAGGCTCGGGCAGCGGCTTTGGCTCATCGTCACAGGCGCTGAGCAAGAGCGCCAAGGTCAAGCTCGTCAAGGTCAAGAAGAGGTATCGCATCTTTCACCCTCCTGCGAAGACCTCCACATTGTGCGATAGCACAGGACCCCAACGCAAGGCAGAAGCAGCCTTGGAGCATGATTCACGAGTCGCTACCCGGCTTTCCGGGCGCTGAGGGGGTTGAAAGCCGCTCCTTTACAAGGACGCAGTGCTTCCCATCGGCCCAGCACGGGGAAAGCGTAGGAACCCTTGGGTGAAGCGGGATACGAGGCTCGAACTCGCGACTTTCAGCTTGGGAAGCTGACGCTCTACCAACTGAGCTAATCCCGCATTCGGTCCATCGAGACCGAATCGTGATTGGATATAGCCGAAGAGGGTGCTTGCTGTCAAGCAGTTCACGCACTTCACGCACTTCACGCGGCGGTCCCTGCGCTCGCAGACTGAGCGCATCTGGCCGGCGTAAGCAAGCGTCCCACCGTCGGCCCGTTTCCTTTTTGCAAACAACGCGCTATCTTGAGACTCTCGCTCGGCTCGGGCGATCGCTTTCGGAGTTGACATGAGAGCTCTCCTCATTGTGACGGACTCCCTCGTACTTAGCGCCGTGCTCGTCGGCTGATCGTTCTGGGCCGACTCCGATCGCAGCACCATCATCGCCTGTCGTGCTGGCGCGGACTGCCCTTCCGGCATTTGCGGCAGCGAAGGCTACTGCGTCCCAGCTCTCATCGAGCTCCAGGACGTCGAGCTCCAGGACGTCGAGCTCCAGGACGTCGAGCTCCAGGACGTCGAGGTCGAGGATGAGCTCGACCTTCAAGACCGGGACGATGATGCTTCTCCCGACGATGACGGAGTCAGCTGCTCTGCCCCCCTCGTCCTGTGTTCCGACAGCTGCGTCGAGCTCGGCACCGCCCAGCATTGCTCCGGCTGCAACGACGTCTGCGCTCCACCCGCCGTATGCTGCCACCGACAGTGTCTTCCCGAAGGCACGCCCTGTGTCGACTGGTGGGATGAGCAATACCCTACGCGCTTGCCCCTGAGCATCACCACCCACAGCGCCATTGGCGCGCAGACTGCCTTCTGCTTCGACTTCTCTCACGCCTCCTTGGTCGAGACTGGCCAGGCCCTGGCAAATGGCGCCGGGTTACGCCTTCAGCATTGGGA
>JAVFAO010000017.1:0-38160 GCA_034002465.1 Myxococcota bacterium | reverse complement strand
GATGGCCTCGACCCCGACCAGGAGCTCAGCCCAGACACCCTCGAGGACGGCGATGATGACGTCGCCGAGGTCCCCGAGGAAATCGACGTCCCTGAGGAAATCGACGTCCCTGAGGAAATCGACGTCCCTGAGGAAGTCGATCTCCCCGATCAAGAGGACGACCAGACCCCGCCTGATGGTCATATGGTCTACGTGGTCAACGCCAATGGCATCAACGAGAAGGAGCTCGTCGATCTGCTCGGTGTCATCGTCACCGGTGTGAATACCGTCGAGACCGTTGGACACCCCATCTTCGTTCAGATTCCTCCAGACTCTCCTGCCTTCGATGGCTACGAGCACAGCGGCATGTACGTCTACCTGCGCAAGACCGAGCTCGTCCCGGCGGTGGGCGACCTCATCAACGTTCGTGGCCAGGTCTACAACGAAGATGGATGGGCCTGGATCAACTACGGTCGCGCGGTCGAGATCCTCTCCTCCAACAACCCGCTCCCTCCCCCCGTCCTCGCCTCGCCTGCAGAGCTGGCGACCGGCGGCGCGCGCCAGATCCCACTCCAGGCAGTCCGCGTTCAGGTCGATGACGTGCGCGTCACCAACCTCGCCCCCACGCCCTCTCCCGATGATCCCAACCCGGGCAACGAGTTCGTCCTCGCCGCCAGCCTCCGGGTCGACGATTTCCTCTACCTCCACCCCAACCCCCTGCTCGGCGACCACTTCGACTACGTTCGAGGCATCCTGCACAGCTCCTACGGCCAAAGCCGCTTGCTCCCAGGAGGGTCCGAAGACCTGCTCCGCATGCCGCGCCTCTCCCACTTCGACCCCGCCAGCCTCAGCATGCAGCTCGGCAGCATGCGACAGATGCGCGTCATCCTGGACCAGACCTGGTCCACAGACCTCCAGATCAGCCTGAGCAGCAGCAGCGCTGCGCTCAATGTGCCCAGCTCCGTCACCATCGATGCAGGCGAGCTCAGCGCTGAGTTCACCGTCGAAGGCGTCTCTGCAGCCAACAGTGCCGAGCTTCAGGCAGAATACGACGGGGAGAGCATCACCGCCAACATCCAGGTCCTCGATGTGCCCCAGGTCGCCGTCGCGAGCATCAGCCCCTCCTTCCAGAAGTGGCAGGTCAACAGCCAGACCGCCTTCACCATCGAGCTCGAATCAGCAGCCCCCATCGGCGGCCAAATGGTCTTCATCGACTCGCCAGGCTCCAACTTCAACAAGCTCAGCGTTCCCGTCAGCGTCATCGTGCCCGAAGGAGAGCTGCTTTTCGATGTCCCGGTCCAGACCAAGAGCGGCACGGGAAGCGCCACCATCTCGGCATACACTTCCGCCAACTCCACTTGGCCGTCCACCGAAATCCAGGTCGTCCAAGCCTACCCCATCGGCTTCCTGCTCGCCGAGGTGCTCTACAACCCCAACTTCGACGACGACCAGCGAGAGTGGGTCGTGCTGTACAATGGAACAGGCACTCGGCTTGAGCTTTCCGAATACGAACTTCGGATGGCGAACAGCAGCAACCCGAACTTCAGCAGCCCCCTCTACCGCTACGCGCTTCCCGATCGTGAGCTCGGCATCGGTGAGTGCCTGCTCGTCGGTGGACCCGTGAGCGATGCGGAGAACGGCTCCCCCGTATACGACCTCAGCCAGGACTTCAACCCCGACCTCAACAACGCCACCAGCGCCCAGTCTGCTGCCGTCGCCATCTTCAGCATGAGCGGAACCCAAGGCGACACCGTCATCTACGGCGGAAACGGCAGCAACCCAGGTAACCTCAAAGACGCCGACGGCTCCACCGCGATCGACATTGCCGACAGCGCCATGAGCACTGGCGCCTCCATCAAGCGTCGGCAAGATGCCCTCTGGGAGGCCAACACCTCGCCGAGCCCAAACCTCTGCCCGCCTTTCTAAGAGTCTGCTGAGCGGTGCCCAGCGAGCCGCGCAACGCTTGAGTCTCGCTGTGCTCAGTGCCCCTCGCTCACGGTGAGTCCCTCACAGATGAAGACATCACCGTGTGGCGGCCAAGACACGCGTCGACCCTGCAGTCGATACCGAGTCTCTGGGACCAAATGCTCGGCTTTGTTCACGAACTGGACCCAAATGAGGAGAACGTCTGCGCCTTCACCCGACTCTCGAAAGAGCTCGAACGGAGGTCGACAAGGCTCGCACGCCGTCCCCGCCGCGCAAGGTGGACAGTCCTGTCGCGCTGAGTCGAAGACGAGCTCGACAGTCTCCGAAGGAGCATCCTGCCACCCCTTGGGGAGCCGCTGCTGAGGCGTCTCCTCGGTCCTTTCGCTTTGCGGCTCGGATTTGCAGGCGACGCACAAGCTCGCCAGGGTGACAAGCAAGACCAGGTACAGGGATATGGCTTTCATGGACTCCCTCGAGAGCGTTGCACTGCCGACTGCCCGCGAGCCATCCACTGAACGCGGGCTGCCGTGGTGCAGAGATGGATGCAGAAACGAACATATCAGGGAGCAGCAGGCGCATGAATTGAATTCATAGGGATTCCAAAGGGCACAGCCCTTTGGCGGGGTGTGGGGAAGAGCCCCACATTCGTATTCCACTTCTCCAATTCCTACTCACTTAGGCCTTTCCCCCTTTCCATCGGCGCAGCATGGCGACCTCATCCGAGAGCTGTCCCCAGACCCGCTCTGCCTGGCGTCGGCGATGCTCGTCGTGTCTGAGCGCATAGGCCTGCGCCTCCCGAATCAGCTTCTGGTAGTGCTCGAGCCTCTCCGCGTCGAGCTCTCCGTCTTCGACTGCGGCCAAGACCGCGCATCCAGGTTCATCGATGTGCTGGCAGTCGGTGAACCGACACTGCACGGCCAAGCTCTCGATATCACTGAATACTGCGCTCAAGCCCTCGTCGTCGAGCAAGGCGAGCTCTCGCATGCCTGGTGTATCAACCAGAATACTGCCGTTGGGCAGCATGAGCAGCTCCTTGTGGGTGGTGGTATGGACCCCCTTGTCGTCCCGGAGCGCCTGAGTACGCATCCGAGCCTCACCCAAGAGACGGTTGACGAGGGTGGATTTGCCGGCTCCCGAGGAGCCCACCAAAGCCACGGTCTGAGTAGGCACGAGCAACTCCAGCAGCTCATCGAGACCGTCCTCCTCGACAGCGCTATAGGTGATCACCTCAGCATCGGGGCAGCGCCGCTGCACCTGCACCTGCTTGGCGAGGGGCTCGGCGCAGAGATCCCGTTTGCTCAGGACCACCACGCCTTCGGCCTCGCTCGCGGCGATGCGGCTCAGGTAGCGCTCGATCCGACGGATGTTGAAGTCCGCGTCCAGGCCGCAGAGGACGAAGACCTTGTCGACGTTGGCGGCGATGACCTGGGCCTCGGCGACTCGCCCGGCGGCACCTCTACTGAGCGCGTTTCGACGCTCGAGCAGGGATTGAATCGCCACGCACTCAGTGTGCTGGTCGACCCCGCTGGCTGTGCTGCTGGTGGGGCGCCGAAAGAGCACCCAGTCGCCCACTGCAGGCCACTCGCGTCCCTCTTGTCGGAAGCGGCCGGAGAGGGTCGCCGGATAGCTGCCCACAGCGCTGACCAGCTCGTAGCGTTCTCGGTGGGCGCGCCGCACGCGTCCCACCAACAGTCGCTCATCCCGTCGTTGGAGCTGCTGAGAAAAAAACGAATCGAACCCCCAGGCTTCGAGTTCATGCATGAGTGTCGTTCTCCACTTGTGCGCGCGCAGCGCGCAGATCGATTCAGTCGTCGCCGGCCGTTAGGGCAGGCACGGTGTGCAGAGGCAGAGACGTCGCGGTAGCGCTAGTCTCTGACAAGCTCCAGGGAATCGATGCGGCGAACGTTGTTTGACATCACGCGAATCCTGCTCAGGTCTCCTGTGAGAACGAGGTGAAGGGAGCGCAGCGCTGTGTCTGATGAACACAGCAACAGTCCCTGAAAACTAGAGCAGATGTCTCCGTTTGTACAGAAGAAAGCGGGCGAGGTCGATGAGTGCGAGCTGGCGTGCGCCAAGCTCTCTGATGGCGTCGAGTTGCGCATCGGCATAGTTTCGACGATCGGCCACGACTCCGAGGGCGTCGATTCCCAGGGCGCGAGCGAGCAGCAGTGAGCGCGGAAGGTGGAAGCGCTGGGTGCAGATGATGGCCTCGCTGACGCCGAAGACCTCGACGGCTCTCTTCATGCTCTCGAAGGTGCGCCATCCCTGGGGATCCTCGTCGAGGTCCGCGTTCGGCACGCCCTGCTGGAGGAACCAAGCGCGCATGGGGCCAAGCTCCTCGGTGTTGCTGGTCAACAGCACGCGTTCGACGAGACCAGCGCGTTTCAGCGCGAGGCCCGCCGCCAGGCGGTCCTCGAGCTGAGGAGAGAGGCTCCCGTCCCTGCCAAGCTTGGCCCCCAGGACGATGGCGTGGCGCCGCTTGGGCAGTGTGGCGAGGGATTCGTGGATGAGTGCTCTACTGAAACGGCGCAGCCACCATTCGAGCCCCATGAGGGTGGCAGGACACAAGGTGAGGATGGTGGCGAGTCCACGATCGATGCATTCGTTCGCTCTCGCGAGACCCTCGCAGCGCTGCGCAGGCGCATCGGATGCGTCCGCGACAGAGGCTGACTCACGCCTCGCTTGGCTCACTGGTTTGCATTGCGAGATGCTCATGTTGCTTTCCTGCTTGCCCACAGCAAACGCCTTGCAGGGCTTCAGTTGCGACATGATAACAGCTTGGTTGACGTGAGGCACCGCCCAACCTGGACAAGCTGGGATTGAGTCCCGGTTGATGTCTTTCGGCCGACCTGGCTCTGGACCGAAAGAGCTCGGCTGGATTAGAGTATGGGCCGAAGTCGCGGGCAGCAGCATCGAGGGTTGAATGACGCCGCAACAGTTTCCCTACGCTCCGCATTACGGACCTCGCCCCGTGCCCGTTCGAAGCGGCTGTGCGCCAGGTTGTCTGGTCGCCCTCGTGATCGGCGGCGTGCTCATCGCCTTTCTGGCGGTGGCTGCGGGCATTGCGTACTACGCTTTCGGGCGCTACGTTCATGACTTCGTGACGACCCTCGAAGAGGCCGAAGAAGCGCGCAACGCGCTGCGCCGACTCGAAGAACGCAAGGGCATCGGCACGCCTTCGGGCAACGAGCCAGGTGCGGAGCGCGTGTCGCGGATGGTCTCGGTGATCGAGCAGAGTGCGGCGGCGCTCAGTCCGCGGCAGGAGCGGCTCTTGAGCCGCGTCGAGGAGCTCGAGCGAAACCCCGGACTGGCCTTTGATGCGGTGACAGAGTTTGTTGAGGCCCGGATCGATGTCGCCAATGCCCTGCTGGAGGCGGAGCTGCCCTTGAGCGAGTTCTGGTGGACGGCGAGCTCGATGCTGGAGATTCGCAAAGCGATGCGCGAAGGTCAGCTCGACGGCATTGGCTTCGAGCACCGCGAGCTGGCTGAAACCAACGCGGCGCTGCTCGATAGGATCCTTGACGATTCGAGCAGTGTGGAGCACTTGGTGATGGTGGTTGCGTATTCTTATGTCGGCAATGGGGAAGTGATTCCGAAAACGCCGCAGCTGGAGCGTTGGCGCTTCGTTCCTGGGCACGAAGACGGCCCATGATGATGAAGATGAAAGGAGCTCACACGCGCTGGACAACAAGAACGGTGCGGAGGAAGTGCTGCCAGCTCCAGCCTCGAGAGCGAGCGATCAACCCACGGTTGGCATCTCGAGCAGCCACTGGTGCAGAGGGAACATCGCTTTGAAATGGGGCATGGCGAAGTCGAGGAAATCTGCCTGGAGCAGTCGCCCCACTTGTGTCGACGTGTATCCTGTCCAGATGCCCAGATGCCGCAACAGCTCGGCCCGCGGGTGAGCTTTGTCGTAGCCCTGTGGTACCCGCTTGTAGTGCAGTCCCCCGAGCTCATAGCCCTGACCACGCAGGCGCGCGCAGAGCTCTTGGAGGCGCTTGCCGCGCTCGTCGTCCGCGACGGCTGTGCGGTATTCGGCGAGACGCTGCTTGTCCATTTCGTGCATACCGCAGGCGAGCATGAAGCTGTCTGCTTCCAAGTGCACGTAGAAGCAGGACGAGTCCATCCGGCTCGCCCCTTCCCAAAACAGAATACCCACGTGCGTCTTGAAGGGCGTCTTGTCATTGCTGAAGCGGACGTCGCGATGGAGTCGGAAGAGTGAGCCGTTTACGCGGGCTTGCGCCTGGATATTGGGGGACAGCCCCTTGAGACGCAGGCCCATGCTGTCGACGAAGGCCTTGGCCGGAGCGAGCACAGAGCGCTCGTAGCGTTTCTTGTGTGCGTCGAACCAGTCGCGTCGGTTGTTCTCGCGAAGCTCGGCCAGAAAGGCCAGTGCATCTTTCGGAAATCCTTGGAAGTCAGCGCTCATCTTGGTTCTCACCAGAAAAATCTAGGGGGTGGTGGGTGGTGGTGTGCAGGGGCGAATCATCATTCACCCAACTGGATGCGCTAGTTGACCACACACTCCTGTACCGTGATGAAGTCCATGTTGTTGTCTTCATTACATTCGACGGTCGTCCTTCCGCCTTGACCATCGTCGTTGACCACCATCGTCACCTCGCCCGTGACGGCTTCGTCGATCTCGCAGGAGACCTCCATGCAATCGCCCACCGGAACGGGACCGGCCGTGTACGAGGTGCAAAGGATCTCACCATTAGCCGGATCACCTCGATAGAAGGTGGCGGGCATGGCCGCGCCAACCGCACGCAGTCCCCGGTTGCAGACGTGGCCATAGAGCAGGACCTCGAGCCCCACGTAGTTGCAGACCTTGTCCGCATCAAAACGCCCTGTAATATCAGGCACTTCATCAGCGCCGGTAGAGCCCTGGACGTTCTGCCTGAAGTTGTTCAGTCCAGTCGTACGGAAGTTCTGCGCCCAGAAGCTGCTGCGGGGCACCAGGCCGCTGTCCATGATGTTGGTGACCGTGTAGACATGTTGGTTCCACATCGGCCTCGAGGAGGCCCAGCGGTCGAGCCGGTCGCGGAGCACCCGAATGCCGGTCATGCCCACCCCTGGCGGATGGTGCGCGCGGCAGGTGTTGCCCTCGCCCGGCGTCCCGGCGAGCGGCGCGGCACAAATGGTGTTGGCGTCGCATTCGGCGTCGGTGCTGCAGCGACAAAAGCCTTGGTCGCACAGCCCAGAAGGGCACTCCTCTGGGGCTGTGCAGCGCAGACCACGGTGAATGGGGTCGACGGCTGGGCAGGAGATGGAACAATTGGCGTTGGAGCCAACGATGATCTCTGTATTCGAGTCCTTGTCGGGATCTGCGATGATGGCGTTCTCGTACCAGGTGCATGAGGTTCGGAAGGCCGAGAACAGCACCTCTCCGCTGAGGCCGTCGTAGATGCGGGTGAAGCACTCGTCGGCATAGACCGCCTCCGCCCTCCCGTCGGCCTCGAAGTCGAAGATGCAGGAACCAGTGGTCCGCGAGGAAAGGTCCTGAGAGGCTTGTGCCCAACGCAGATAGGGTGCGGCACAGCCCTCGCCTGCGGCCGCGCAGTCGAGGTCGTAGACTCGGTAGGCGTAGCCACCCGCCGTGGCGATCTCTGGGAAACCATCGTTGTCGAAGTCGCCAACGGTCGGTGGGCCGCCACCAGTGATGCCCGTTGCCTGCATGAGCATCTGCCCCGAAAGTGTATACAGACGAAGCTCATTGTTGCCGCTCAATACGAGCTCCGCGACGCCGTCCAAAGTGTGCGCGTCAAACTCCGCTGGGCTTGCGCCTGGCGTACCGAAGTCAGCGTAGCCGTAGTGGGTCCAGCCTGGGCTCCCGGCGTGCTCGAGCACCCACAGGTTCTGCGCAGAATCCCACTCCCAGACGCCCGCTGCGATGATTTCGATGCGACCGTCAGCGTCCAGGTCGGCGACCACCGAGAGGTTCATCGCGCCGGTCCCCGAGAGCACCTGACCGGGATTGAGGCGTGCTCCTGTGCGCCCATCATAGACCTCGCTGGCGCTGATGACCTCTGGATAGCCATCGTCATTGAGGTCGTGCACCGCGGGGCCATCGTAACGATTCGCACCAGAGATGTTGCTTTCCGTGCTGACCCAGAAGGTCTCGAAGCGGCCGTTGGCGACCGACCAACGGTAGGCGATCAGCCCACTGACCGCGCGTTGGGTGACGATATCGAGGAAGCCGTCATTGTCGAGATCGGCAATGGCCGGCGGAGATGAGGCGATGATGCGATGGTTGGCATCGTCGATGCTCTCGTGCTGTTCGCAGGTTTGGCCATTGAGAATACGAATGACGCCGTAGCACGAAGGCACCGAGCCGACCGAGGAGCCGGCTCCACCATCGAGACAGTTGTAGCTGACGATGATGATTTCAGCCGCCACTCCGGAGTTATTGGGGAGATCTGCGACCATGGGAGTGGTGAGGATCTGGACGTGCTCAGGATACGGATCCCCCTCTGGCGGTCCGTTCCACTCGCACTGGGCCGAAGCTTCGAAGAGACCAATGCTGATCTCGAAGCTGCACTCATCGTTGACGTCGCCTCGTGGTCCCGACCCGTATGGAATACACACACCAGCAGGTTCGCAGCCCTCGCTGCAACAATAGCTGTCCCCACTGCAGTCGCTGTCGCCGCTGCAAGCGCCGGAGGTGGTGCTGCAGACCCCGGCCGCGCAAGTCAGACCTTCGTCACAGGTCTGCTCGCTACTACAGGGGTCGCCGACTTGGCCGAGGGTCGGGCCCGTCTCCTCCTCCTCATCATCAGGCAGCTCGAGGCTGTCATCTGGGAGCTCTTGGTCTAGCTGCTCATCCTCGTCGAGCTCGAGCTCACTGCTCTCGTCAAGGTCGAGCTCCTGCTCGTCGATCTCGTCCACGGGATCGCTGGGCTGATCCAGCTCCTCGGCCTCATCGAGCTGCTCCTGCTCACTCTGGTCGAGGCCATCGAAAGGTGGCCGCTGGCTAGAGCTGTCACCACATCCCCAGAGCCAAAGCATCAACACCGGCAGCACCCAGGTCGCTCGCATGTATTCCTCCGACACTCGCGCGATTCCGCCAACCGCGCCTCTCCATCTTGGTTCCTTCTCGCCGGAAGCACAAGCGATGCGTGCAAGCTCGCGCAACACGCCAACGATGGCCGCCACTCGCACGAGATGCCGCACGACGCTTGACCTAAGCACCCTAGCCGACTAGGAATTGAGCAGGCGCGGGCTAAGCTTGTACTCCGCCTTTGCTCGCCTTGGATGCCTTCGCGCACATCAGGGGGTCTCAATGAAGCGTCTGTTCTTCCCCATCCTGCTCACGAGCTTGGCCTTGTTCAGCTTTGCCTGTGACGACAGCTCCTCGACGACGGTTCCCGATGTCATCGATGACACGGTGCTGCCGCCCAACTGCTTGCCCAACGACCTTCGTTGCTACGGTGACAAGCTCGCCACCTGCGACAACGGCGTCTGGCTGCTCGAGGCCTGCCCTGGTGAGCAGGTCTGTCGCAACAATGCCTGTGGCCTGCTGGCCTGCGAAACCGGCGAGAAAGCTTGCGACGGCAACGCCGTGCGGACCTGCTTGGACGGCGGCTCCTGGTCCGATGCCGAAGCATGCTCGGAAGGCGAAAGCTGCTCGAGCGGCGTCTGCTTGGCGCAGACCTGCACGCCTGGCACCAAGCTCTGTCAGGCCGATCGGGTGCTCACCTGCAAGCCAGATGCGCTCACTTGGTCCGAAGAGGTCTGCGACAGCGGTTGGCTCTGTTTCTTGGGCGAATGCGTGGAATGCGTCAACGCCGAGCAATGCAACGGAAACGAATGCGTCGATGGCCTCTGCCAGCCCAAAGCCTTGGCCATCCTCACCGACTCCCTCCCCTCCGCCGTCGAAGGCGAGCTCTACGACGTGCAGCTCGAGGCGGAAGGCGGACTCATGCCGTACGTGTGGACCCATAGCAGCGGCGACCTCCCCCCTGGCATTGGCCTGCAGGCAGCCGGTCGACTGATGGGCACTCCCTCGCAAGCCGGGACCTACACCTTCTCGGTGCAGCTCGCCGATGACGCTGGCGACCAGTTGACCGCGGAATACGAAATCGTGGTCAACGGCGTCGGCCTGACCATTACCACAACCGCCCTCCCGTCTGGTGAGGAAGGAATGGAATACAGCGCCCAGCTCCTCGCTCAGGGTGGCACCGAACCCTACATCTGGGGCGTTTTCAGCGGTGCGCCTCCCGCCGGGATCACCCTCAGCTCGAGCGGATTGCTCTCCGGAATCCCCAGCGAGATCGGCGATTTCCCCATGACTTTCCGGGTTTTCGACAGCGCCACCCCGCCGGGCTACGCCGACAAGGAGCTCAACCTCAAGATCGTCATCGCGCCGCTCGAAATCTACGGCGAGAACGAGATCGACCTCTTCCTCGCCAAGGTGATCACCCTGCCCCTGCTCACCATCGTCGAAGGCATCCCCCTGCCCTACAACACCAATCTGCTCGCCCGCGGCGGTCTGCGGCCCTACCACTGGAGTGAGGTCGTCATCCCCCCCGAGCTCGGCTTCCTCATCCCCACTGGCGGTATCCCAGCCAACCTCTCCCTCGCCGAGGACGGTACCCTGAGTGGACTCATCTCCACCACCGATCAGGTGGTCACGGTGAGCATCCCCTTCACCAGCATCGAGCTCACGGGCTTCTTCTTCATGGCCCAGGTCGCCGACTCACAAAACCCCGCTGAAACCAAGATGGCGCTCTTCCTCATCCCCACAGTGCCCATCGGCGGAAACTGAGACATCATCTTGCAGAGGGCGTGGCGCGCCTCCAGAGTCTGCCAACTTCAGCCCTCTTACGTTGCCTTGCGCTCACCCCACCCTCTCTGTCATCTTGCGCCCTGTGCGCTCGATCAAGAGGAGTGAGCATGTCGACCAAGCAGTGTCCCCAAGTCGCAAGCGGTGTCCAGATCCATGCCGTCGACGGCGCAATCATCATCGACCTCGGAGACCGAAAGCTGCGCGTTGGACCCGACGTCGGACGCGTTCTCGCGCTCTGTGACGGCCAACGCTGCGTCGAGGAGCTCGCCGTCGAGCTCTCGCTGCGAGATGGCAAGCTCGCCCCCAGCGCCGCCATTTCGGGGCTGTGTCAGCAACTCGCTGGCCTCGGCGCCATCGAGATGCTCGAACGTGAGAAGCCCGTGGTTCCGGCCGAGCCGCCCCGGCACGACTGCAGTTGCTGTGGTTGCAGCTGCGAAGGACAACTGGTCGGACCTCTGAGTGACGATGAGGTTGCCCGACTGCGCGGATTTCACAAGGAGTTCGGCGACTCGCACGAACGCGTGGCCAAGAACCCACTGATCATGAGCGGACAGCGAAGCTCTGGACCGCCCTTGTCATTTCTGAACTCGCCCAACGCCCAGTGTCTCTTTCTTGGCGAGGACCGCCTCTGCCTGATCCACGGCAAACACGGTGAGCTCGCCAAACCCGAGGCCTGCCGCCTCTTTCCCTTCGCTGCGATAGAGGTCGAGGGCGAAATTCGGCTTGGCGTTCGACCCATGTGCTATGAGCGCCACAAGCAGTCCGACCGAGGAGAGGTCTTCGATCCGCGGCTGCTCGCTCGCATGGCGAGCTACCGGCCAGTGCTGCGCGGTGAGGGGGCGAGCGGGCCGGCGTTGGACGAGGCGCGAGTGCACGAGGCGATGGTCTTGGGATGGCTACGGGCGGATACCGAGCTCACCCTGGTGGAGCTCTTGTATCGACTCTCGGGGGCCGAGCCAGCCGAGACGGTGCGCAGTCAGCTTCCTGCGGCCTTCTGTGCACAGCTTGTCGAACGTTTTCGCGAGGCTGCGCCGCGCCTCTCAGAGCTCGCTCAGAAGTATCAAGGTTCTCTCCATGGGCAGCGCATCCACGCTCTGCTCGAGACGCTGGGCTCCTTGCCCGTAGCAGATGGACTGCCGCGTTCCTTGCCTCCAGCGGCAGATGCCTTTGCGCGCTGGGGCTTGGAGCAGGCGGTGATGCTGCGCGATACCTCGCGTTTTCCGAGCGTCTTCGCTGGCGTGCTCGCCTATGCGCTGGGCTCTTTGGCGGCGCTCTGGTGTGCTCCCGAGCAGAGCGAGGCGCAGCCCTCGGATGCGTTTGCGCATCATCTCGCGGCATACCACCGATTGATGAGCCAGACCGACGCGTTCATTGTGCTTTTCGACTCGTTGGATGCGGCGGAAGGGCTGCTCGATACCTTGGCAGAATGAGCGCGGTGGCCGTGTCCTCGAAGGGCAAGCCCCTACCGGGAGGCACTGCGGCGCCGTCGGAAGGCCCTCGAGTGTATTCGATTTCAATCGTTCGCTCTCACGAGACCCGCGCAGCACTGCTCGTGCGGATGCGACAGACGCTGCCTCGTGCCTCGCTTCGCTTACTGAGCCCTGCACAATTGAGTTAACCCCAAGCGATGGGGCTCCTCGTGCCCAATCATTCTCGACCACTTCGACATTGCTCGCGCTCTTCGAGCGGCTCGGGCATTCCTTTGTTTGGTCTTTGTGGGGCGCTGCCCCACACCCCGCCAAAGGGCTAGCCCTTTGGAATCCCTTCTCTTTTTCGTATCGATTGGCGAATAATCTTGTTGAGCTCTCTCGCTGAACGCTTCAATGCAGCCCTCAGTAGTTTCGCCTACTCTTCGCCGGTCTTGAGCACGGCGAGGAAGGCCTCCTGGGGAATCGTGACCTGCCCCACCTCCATCATGCGCTTCTTGCCTTTCTTCTGCTTTTCCAAGAGCTTGCGCTTGCGGCTGATGTCGCCGCCATAGCACTTGGCGGTGACGTCTTTGCGCACGGGGTTGATGGTTTCGCGGGCGATGATCTTGCCGCCGATGGCGCCTTGAATGGGCACCTTGAACTGGTGGCGCGGGATGGTCTCGACGAGCTGCTTGCAGATTTGTCGGGCGCGTTCCTGAGCGTAGCCCTCATGGACGAGGACCGAGAGGGCGTCGACGATTTCGTGGTTGACGAGAATATCGAGCTTGACCAGCTTGGTTTCCCGCAAGTCGATGAAATCATAGTCGAAAGAGGCGTAGCCCTTGGATACGGTCTTGAGCTTATCGTAGAAGTCGAAGAGCACGTCAGCGAGCGGCAATTCGAAGAAGAGCTCGACGCGACGGGGATCCAAGTAGTTCATTTCTTTCTGGATTCCGCGTCGCGAAATGCACAGACTGATGACCGGCCCGATGAATTCGGCGGGAAGGATGAACGCCGCGCGGATGAAGGGCTCGCGGACGGCGGCGATGGTGCTCACGTCGGGGTAGTGAACCGGGTTGTCGATGGTGATGGTCTCCCCCGTCTTGAGATCGACCTCGTATTGGACTGACGGCGCGGTGAGCAGAATGGCTTGGTCGTGCTCGCGCTCGAGCCGCTGCTGCACGATCTCGAGGTGCAGCAGTCCGAGGAAGCCGCAGCGGAATCCCTGGCCAAGGATAGCCGAGGAGTCTTTCTGGAAGGTGAGCGAGGCGTCGTTGAGCTTGAGCCGGGCCATGGCCTCGGCGAGCTCCTCGTAGTCGTCGGTGCTGATGGGGTAGATGGAGGAGAAGACGACCGGCTTGACCTCAGAAAAGCCCGGAAGCGGCGCGGCACAGGGGTTGGTGTCGATGGTGATGGTGTCGCCGGTCCGCGCATCTTCGACGGTCTTGATACCCGCGATGACATAGCCGACCTCACCAGCGCTGAGCTCGCCACGGGGCACGAGCTTGAGCTGCATGACCCCCACCTCTTCGACGCGGTGCACCGTTCCCATCGCCCACAGTCGGATTCGCTCTCCAGCCCGGATTCTTCCGTTGACGACGCGCATGTAAATGATGACCCCGCGGTAGGAGTCGTAGACGGCATCAAAGATTCGGGCCTGTAGCGGCGCGTCGGGGTTGCCTTTGGGAGGCGGGATCCGCGCGGCGAGCGCGGCCATGATGTCGTCGACGCCATCTCCAGTTTTCGCGGAGCAGAGCAAAGCTTCCTCTCCGTCGAGGCCAAGATCGTGGTCGATCTGCGCGCGACAAGCTGGGATGTCCGCGGCTGGCAGGTCGATCTTGTTGATCACCGGGATGATCTCCAGATCGTGCTGCATCGCCATGTAGAGATTGGCGAGGGTCTGTGCTTCGACACCCTGTGAGGCGTCGACGAGCAGCAGAGCGCCTTCGCATGAGGAGAGTGCGCGGGAGACCTCGTAGCTAAAATCGACGTGTCCAGGGGTGTCGATGAGGTTGAAGACCATCGAGCTTCCCTTGGGCCCTTTGTAGGGTAGCGCGACGGCCTGGCTCTTGATCGTGATGCCGCGCTCTTGCTCGAGCTCCATGTTGTCGAGCAGCTGGTTGTGGAAGTCTCTGTCGGCGACACCAAGGGTGCGCTGGATGAGACGATCGGCGAGGGTGGACTTGCCGTGGTCGATGTGTGCGATGATACAGAAGTTTCGAATGTGATCCATGGCCCGGCCGTGGCGTAGTGCAGGCGGCTGGATGCCGCCGAGCGGGGCAGTCTAGCGGGCATCGGCTGAGCTGAGAAGACGATTCGTACAGATCGGCTGTGATGCGGGGCGCGTGCTGCCTCGTCGCTCGTACTCGAGAGCGCTGGAGTCGGTGCATTTTCCAGAACCTTGCCCTGCGTGGGAAGGAAAGCGTCACGACGATGGGTTGACAGGAGCGCCCAAGCGGGGCAAGCAAGCGCAACGCGCGAGGCTGGTGGGCGAAGTGGTGGCGGTCTTGCGTTCTGCGACGCGGAGCACGAGCTGACTGACTGAGCGGGCCTGGCGCGGGAATGAACGGAGAAGGAAAGGCGGGCACTCCACGGTGAGGGTGCAATCGACAAGGATGTGGGTTTTGGATCAGCGAACTTTGGTTGGTGTGCTCGTAGTGCTCATGTTCGGGGGCTTTTCGAGCGTGGTTGCGGCAAATCCGCTGGATGCGTTCGAGGTGGGGGCCCGGGAGAGCGCCATGGGCGGCGCAGGCACGGCGAGCAGTGATGGCATCGCGGCGATGTACTACAACCCGGCGGCAGCGGGCATCGAGCGGGATTTCGTGTTGCTCTTCGGGGTTTCTGCCAATGAGGACAGCATTGAGGTCAACGGTACCGATGCGGAGATCGACGCCCATGTTCGCTACACCGCTGGCTTGAGCTCGGCCTTGCCGCTCTGGGATGGGCTCGGCGAGAGGCTTCGCTTCGGGCTGCTGCTCTCGATCCCGCACGGTCATTTCTACGACCTGCAACTACCCGACGAGCAGAGTCCGCATTTTCCACTGCTCGACCAGGGACCGCGCCGCTTGTTGGCCAGCGCTGCGCTGGCGTTCGAGCTGTTCGAGGGCTTGCATCTGGGGGTGGGCGCGAGCGTGATGCCGCATGTTCGAGGTGACGTCCACATCGACATCGCCGATGAGCAAGGCGACAACAACGCCTCGGTGCTTGCCGAATACGATGTAGGGGCAGAGTTTGGAATACGATACGATGTGTTGTCCTGGTTCTCCCTGGGGATCGCGTATCGGATGGCCAAGGAATCTGAGATCGACATTCCGGTGGACGTGCGAATTTCGGATGCCATTCCGCCAGTGTATGCGCGTCTGAGCTCAGTGGCGTATTCCATGCCTCACACTCTTCGGATTGGAGCGGCGGTTTCTCCGCTGGAGGAGCTGGGGTTTTCGGCGGATGTGGTGTGGTCGAAATACAGCGACTTCCACGGTCCCAATCCGGTGGTATGGGTCTATGATGCCTCGGGGCGGGTGGTTCAGGAGAGCCGGGCAGCGAGTTCGCCACTGTCGGACACCTTGGCCATACACCTAGGTGGGGAGTGGCGCTTTCTCGAGGATTGGGCGCTGCGTGCGGGCTATGCCTATGTGCCGTCGCCGGTGCCGGCTCAGGAGGGTGCCGCGAATCAGCTCGATGCAGACCGCCACTGCGTGAGCGCAGGCTTGGGCTTCGAGCTACAGCTCGACACTGAGAGGAGCACTCAGGCCATCGAGTTGGGGCTGCATGGCAGTCTGATGTTGCTGGATGAGCGGAGCTTCGAGAAGACTGAGTTTCTTCCTGGTGCTGCGGGCTTTCCGTCTTTGAGCATGTCCGGGCTGTACTATGGCGCGGGTGCCGAGATGAAGCTCCGCTTTTAGTATTCTGGCTATGCAGTATGCAGCGCCGTTCTTCTGCCTACTCCTGTCCAGTAGACAGGCAGGTTATGATATGAAATCAATAGCTTTAGAGAGAACACAAGGGGCTGTTTCTGAAGATCGAGTGAGTAACGTCTTCAGTCATTGGCTCCCTGCCCTCGTCGTGCTGCTCTTGCTGACGAGCGCTTGTGTGGAGGAGCAGCTTGGTGTGGACAGTGATGGGGATGGTCTGAGCGATGAGCAGGAGCGTCTCTTTGGCACCGACCCAGCGAACGCCGATTCAGATGGCGACGGTATTCCAGATGGCCTTGATGAACACCCATGGCCAGAGAAACAGCCCGAGCTGACGTTGAGTGCTGGCGAGATCAGCGACACGGGTAGCTATCGAGAGGTGCTTGTCGAGGCGCGTCTTTCGACCGCTGAAGGTGAGGCTCTCAGTTCGAAGACCATCAGTGCAACGACGAGTCTTGGTGCGCTGACGGAGTTCGTGGAAGATGAGCCTGGAGTGTACTCTTCATTTCTCAGAACTCCATCGGGCGGAATCGCTACGGTCAACGCAATCTTCAGCGATTCTGTATTCCCAGAGGCCCGCGCCACGCTGCAAATCTCCTTCCCTGGTCGCTGGCGCTATCCACACCCTGGGGTGAACACGGATGACTTCGTCGGGGCTGGAGCCATGGAGGGTTCTCTGCGGGTGGTGACAGTGGATGCGGACTCGGTGGACTGGGGTGACGAGGAGCCGATTCCCTTTGCTGGCGCGCTGATCCAGGTCGACCTTGCCGACGGCGCGCAGCTCCACGCCGAGACCGATTCCGAGGGGGTGTGCCTGTTCATCGATGAGCGCTTACGCGGCCCGGTGACGGTGACGGCAATGGCTGCTGGTCGGCGCGTGGTGACGATGGTGAACGTTGATGCCAAGAACCTGAGCTTCGCGATGGCGCGCCTCGATCCGCTGATCGAGGAGGAGGACGAGCTCGGCAGTATTGAAGGTGTGGTGAGTGGCTTCAAGGGAGAGGGTGGCTTGCCACCTTTCCCGCCTGAAAACACGTCGCTTACGCGAATGAATATCGCCATCGTGCAGACCTCCATCCGCAACCAGCCGCTCTCTTCGTCCAGCGCGGGGACCATCTTGGAGCCGCCTGGAACGCAATCGGACATGCATCGGTTGTTTGGGGTGCCGTCGAACATGGTCATGTTTCAACCCGACAGACCGAGCGAGTCAAAGTTTCGGCTGCTTCACCGCCGTCCCGGACGCTATCTCGTCTTCGCCATTGCAGGTGAAGCTGAGAACGTCCTCGATGCGCCACGCAATCCCTACGCGCTCAAATTCTATCCGCGTGCCCTCGCCATCTCAGAGGCGGTGGTGGAGGCCGGCAAAGCGACCAAGGTCGATCTGCTGCTGGACATCGATCTCATGGATGACGCGGGTGCAGTCCCCGTCTCCTTCGGTTCCCTTCCCGCGGACCCACGCACGGGACTCAGTCTGCCCAACGGCCTGCTGCTCCCAGTCATCGACACTGGCAAGGGCTTTGTGTTCGTCGATGTCAACTCGAGCTATGGGCGCGATGGCTTTTCGAATCCGATCCCTATTGTGTTTCCACCACCGGATCACCCGAGAATCGTGGAGCTTGGACTCTCTCTCGAGCCACTCGTCGTTGGGCTCGCCGGTCGCGAGGCGGTCAACGGCTGTGATCCACCCGGCATTTCCACCGCGATCCGCCACCCAGTAGGCACTCAGCCTGTCGACCTGGACAAATCGGAGGCGTGGTTGCCCCTACCTGTTGGGCTCGTCCCCAAGCAACCCCCCGCTCTGCCACTGGATGCTGTCGGCGGCAGCTTGAAGGATGGACGCATTGGCTGGAAGGTCCCTGCACTCGAGCGGCAGGCTGATCTGGTCGTGCTTCGGATCAACTACATGACGCCCCCTCCCTACAGCGAAATGCTGGAGACCAATGTGGGCGGGGCAAAGGCGCATTCACTCTGGGAGCTCTTCCTCCCAGGCGACAGCACGGAGGTGGTGTTGCCCTCGTTGCCTGACGATGCCCCCGTACAGCCGTTTTTGTTCAACCCTGCGCCGAGCGTCAAGGAGGATGACCCAAACGAGGACCCAGAGAAGGAGGACATTCGCCTGTATTTCGACGCGACCACCCTCGAGGCCGAGATCAACATCTATCGCCTAGGTGCCACGAAACCCTTCAATTACGGGGACAACTTCCGCTTCTCCGACGTCAACCTGGAAGCCCTTGGGGTGTCCCAGGACTCCTTCCTCTTTCGAGTGGACGGGTAGCGGTGCTTGCGCAGGGGTTCAGACCTCTGCTCGCTTTCTGATCGTCGCTGAGTTCACAAGCGCGCCACGCCCAGGAACGCGGCGTGTAAGGCCACCACCAACGCGACGAACGCCACGCGCACCCCTGCCCCGCTGCGCCCGAGAAAGCTGTAGGAAAGCGCGCCGTGCCCGCAGCGTTCCACGCAGTCACCACACAGCGTGCAGCTCAGCCCCACCCGTCCTCGCTGCAGGTGCGCAGGCTCCAAAGCACCGTAGCGACAGCTCGGTGTGCAGGCGCCACAGCGGCTGCACGCCGCTGAGAGCCGTATTCTAAAGGGGGAGAGCTTGCCGAGAACCACGGCGAGCACGCCGATGGGGCAGTACAGCGTGCAATGCATCATTCTGCCGCTGCGCCTGGACCAGAGCATCATCAGCAGTACACCGCCCGCACCAAAGAGCAGCGCCAAGACGCTCGCCCAGAGCGCCGACACCCCAAGCCTGCCCAGCGCGAACGCCAGCCCAAAGACGAGCACCATCAGTCCAAGCCGCAGCCCCCACGACCACGCAGGCGTGCGCGTCGGACGTCGCGCCCGCGCTGCGAGACCGTCGAAGGCGCCCAGATAACAGAGATGGCTGCACCAGGCTGGGCCCACCAACAACACCGTCGCACCGAATAAGCCCAGCATGAAGAAGCGTGTACCACGGAACAAGGGGCCCGCCACGATCAGCGCTGGCACCGGCAGGTGCAGCTCCCCGCTCATCAAGAAGCGCTCGAAGCCCAGCAGCCCCAGCAAGAGCTGCCCGAAAAACACAGCCGAAAAGAAGGTCCACAGCCGCAGTCGCGTGGCCGCTGTGCCCTGCCTCGCCTCAGCGCCCAGCAGCTTGGCCGCAAGCCAGGCTGCATAGACCGAGAGCAGCAGAACCTCGAACCAGCCGCCGCTTGGCCAGAAGCGCTCGAGCAGCAGCATCGGCCGCGGCACCTTGGCTTGCACCATCCCCAACAAGAGCGCGCTGAGGGCAAAACTGGACGCGGACACCGTGGCTGTCTCCTGAGCACGTCCAGCCCAGTGCCCCGCGCTCGGCCTGACAAACAGCCAGGCCGAGAGCAGCGCCAGCAAGAACACCGACAGCATGATGACCAGCAGTAGCCCGTAGGGCTGTCCCAGCAGCACGCGGCGTGCCACCTGTGACACTCCCACGTGGAGCCAGACCAGCGCAGCGCCGACGCTGAGCACGAGCCCCACGCTTCGCGTCCAGGCCCACCTCGTCCAAGGCAGCAGTCCCGCCAAGACACAGGCCAGACTCAGGCCCGTGTTCCCATAGCGAAGGAAGTGCGCCGCCAAGAGCAGCGCAGTCAGCATCGAAGGTGTGAGCCAGAACCATTGCGGTCGTTCGATCTGAGCCCCCTCGAGGCCGCCCTCCTGCTGGCTGCTCGTGGACTTTGCTGAGCTGCCGGCCCCGCTCCCCGCTCCTCGCTCCTCGCTCCTCATCCCTGGGCGCGGTGCTTCTCGAGGTAGGCCATGACGGTTTCGAAGACCTTTTCGGCTTCCAGGTCTTGGCCCATCTCGTGGCCGCTTTGGAAGAACCAATGGATTTCACGGTGCATCGAGGACACGTCGCGATAGATGATGTTGGCGGCGACCGGCGCGATGACCTGGTCTTTCTTGGAGTGCAGCACGCAGACGGGCACGCGCAGGCGGTGCAGGTTGCTCTCGGTCTCTCGCGCGAAGGCATAGAGCGAAGCAAAGGCCGAGGTCATGAAGCGTTCGTAGTTCTCGCTCTTGGCCTTGAGGCTCAGGTCATTGAAGGCGTTGGGCGAAGGCCAGCTCTCGATGAACTTGGACAGCACGGGGACGGTGCCAGCGAGGGGGTCTTTGAAACGAAGGGCGGCGGCCAGGGTGACCACGGCGGCCACTTTGTCTTCGTGCTTCATGCCGAGGTTGAGGGCGACGAGTCCGCCCATCGAGAGGCCCACCACGGCAACCTTGTCGACCTCTTTGGCGAGGTCGAGCAACGCTGTCTCTGCGTCTTCGTACCAGTCTTTCCAGGTGACCCCTTCGAGGTCGGTGTAGAAGCCGCTGTGGCCGCGCAGCACCGGCATGCGGTAGGGAATGCCCTGCTTCTCGAGGTAGGGGAGCAGCCCCGAGACGGTGCGCAGGCCGCTGGTGAAGCCATGCAGCAAAAGGACGCCGAGCTTTTCGTGGCGCGGCAATGGGGGCACTGGGACGGTCTGTGGGATGTAGTTGCGGTGGTGGTCGATGAGCGCCGAGATGCGCCCCATCAGCTCGTTGGTCTTGACCCGCAGCCCGTCGTAGTCGAGCTCGCCTTCTTCCAGCACCATGGGAGTGCCAAAGCGCGCCGTCAGCGGCAGGGTCTTGGGTAGTTCGAGCAACTCGAGGCGAGGGAAGATTTCTGGAGGCAAGCAGGCGCTGGTGCCCGAGAGTCCTAATGGCACGATAGGAACGCCAGCGGCCTTGGCGAGCCTGATGACGCCGGTGTGGCCGCGCAGCAGCCCTGTCTCGGGCTCGACGTGATGGCGCATTTTGCGCTCTTCGCCGGGGATGGTGCCCTCGGGGAAGACGGCGATGGCGTTGCCGGCGCGGAGCTGCTCGATGGCCTGCTGCATGCCCAGCTCATCGCCGCCGCGCTTGATGAAAGGGGAGCCTGAGAAGCGGATGAGCTGACCGAGCAGTGGCCAGTGTTCGAATTCTTCTTTGGCCATGAAGCGCAAACGGCGTGGGCAAGCGGCGAGCAGCACCTGCACGTCGAGCCAACTCTGGTGGTTGACGGCGATGATGACACCGCCTTCACTTGGGATGTTCTCCACCCCCTCGACGTCGAGGCCACCGCGCTCGAGGTTGAAGCGGAGGATGGCCGAGAGGTGCTGGTAGAAGCGCTCGGTGCCAATGCCGTGCTCGATGCCCTTGAGGGTCAGCGACAAGCCCAGATCGACGGGCCGCAGGGCCGTCTCGAGCCACGCGGGTAGCCACGTGCCAATCTCGGGCTGCCCTGACTGACGTCGTTTGGGGGCACGTTGCGCCGCAAGCTTGCGCCATTTGGAAGCGAGCTGTCCACCTACATTGCTCCTAGCCATCGTTCATCTCCTATTGTGGGCTCTCGAGTGCCGAGCCTGTCGAAGCGCGCCACCAGGGGCGAGTCTTCTGGCTCCTTCCCGTTGTTCTGCCATCAATGTCGCGAGGATGCGTGCCCAGCGCCGCCTCGAACTGTCGCGAGGATGGAGTGCACGCGCGCGGCTGCTGAGGTCATAGCCTGACTGCGGTCCCAATGTCCACGTTGTTGTGTGCCATTTGCGGCGCGAAAGGTGGCTGCGCGCTGCGCGACGCACACCTGTTGGCGCTGGCGTCCGCGCTCGCTTGGCAGCGATGGGTACAAACGACAACACCCTGCCTAGAGATACCCAACATTGAAGAATGCGTGTTGACACGCCAGAGCCGCGGGGCTTTACTGGATCATCGGGACAGAGGCGCGGCGCGCCAACGAGACAGGAGAATGCATGATGATGCACTGGGTGAAGAGAGCGTGCATGCTGGCTATGCTGACCTCAGCGACACTGGCATTCGTGGCTTGTGAGAGTGATGAGGACGTGGACTTCGCATCCCGCGCGTCGTCGATCATGTACGGCACACCCGACACCTCCGCTGCCCACCAAGCTGTGGTTGCGCTCTACCAGGGGGGCTCGTTTTTTTGCTCGGGCACCCTGATCGCGCCGCAGTGGGTGCTCACGGCAGCGCACTGCATCGAGGGCTCTGGCAACATCACCGTGTACTTTGGAAACAGCCCCAGCAGCTTTACGGCGTCGCGCTCGGTCATACAAAAGATCAGACACCCCCAGTACGACGACTACGAGACCTCCAATGACATTGGCGTGCTCAAGCTCTCCAGCAACGCCCCCAGCAACATCAACCCCATTCCTCCGTTGCCGCCAAGCTTGGCCATCGGCAACGCCGATCAAGGGACGCTGAGTCTGCAGTTCGTGGGCTTTGGACAGACCGAGTACGGCACCGCCGAGACCAAGCTCAAGGCCTCGCAGACCCTGGTCAGGCAATGTTCCAGCTCGTCTTGGTGCAGCATCAATCAGGCGCCCTACTCTCTGCAGCCAGGCACCCTCTACTACTACCAGAACAACGGTGGCCCCTGTTCGGGTGACTCGGGCGGCCCGGCCTTCATCTTCCGCAATGGTGTCGAATACGTGGCTGGCGTCACCTCTTACGGCGACGAGTACTGCACCGACTACGGCGTCAGCACCAAGGTCGACTACTTCTCGAGCTTCATCAACACCTACGTGCCCAGTGTCAGCTCCGAGAACTGCACCAACGGCGTCGACGACGACGGCGACGGCAAGGTCGACTGCGCCGACAGCCAGTGCAGCAGCCACAGCGCCTGCATGCCCAACGCTTGCCAATCCCCCATCAACATCGCCTGTAACCAGACACTGAGTGGCACCACTGTTGGCGCCTCCACCGCCTTCACCGCCTACAGCTGCACCCCCGACTTCACCGAGGACGGCCCCGAGAAGGCCTATCGCCTCAATGTTGCCAATGGCACCAACGTGTCGATCCGCCTCACCATGGGAGCGAGCAACGACCTCGATCTGCTCGTGCTCAGCGGCGCTTGCAACACTGAGAGCTGCGAAGGCGGTAGCGCGCAGGAGGCTGGCATCGCCGAAGAAGTCAGCTTCACCACCAACACCACGCACTACCTCATCGTCGAGACCTACGCCAACCCCGGTAGCTTTTCGCTCAGCGTGACCTGCCCCACCGTCACCGAGAACTGCAGCAACGGCATCGATGACAACGGCGATGGCAAGGTCGACTGTGCCGATCCGCTCTGCGCATCGCAGCCCGTCTGCCAGTCCGAGAACTGCACCAATGGCGTCGACGACAACGGCAACGGCCTCGCAGACTGCGCAGACCCCGCTTGCGCATCTCACAGCTCATGTGTCACCGAGCGCTGCGCCAATGGTGTCGACGACAACGGTGACGGCAAGATCGACTGCGCCGACCCTCAGTGCAGTACCTTCATCAACTGTCTACCCGAAAACTGCACCAACGGCCGCGACGACAACGGCAACAACCTCATCGACTGCGACGATCCGACCTGCAGCTCCTACATCTCTTGCATCCCCGAGAACTGCACCAACGCCCGCGATGACAACGGGAATGGTCTGGTCGATTGCGCCGATCCCCAGTGCTTCACTGCCAACAACTGCAAGCCCGAGAACTGCACCAATGGCGGGGATGACAACGGCAACGGCAAGGTCGATTGCCAAGATCCCCTCTGTGCTGGGCACTCGGCATGCGTACAGGAAATCTGCGGCAACGGGCTCGATGACGACGGCGATGGCAAGATCGATTGCGTCGACGGCGATTGCATCGGCCACTCGAGCTGCGGGGAAATCTGCGACAATGGCCGCGATGACGATGGCGATGGCAAGATCGACTGCGCTGACGGCAACTGCAACGGCTTCCCAGGCTGCGTCGGCGAAATCTGCGACAACGGTCTCGATGACGACGGCGATGGCAAGATCGACTGCGTCGACGGCAATTGCTCCGACGCGCCCAACTGCCAGGTCGAGCTCTGCGACAATGGCCGCGATGACGATGGCGATGGCAAGATCGACTGCGTTGACGGTGACTGCGCCGCTTCTCTGCAGTGCCAGCCCGAGACCTGCGACAATGGCCTCGACGACAACGGCGACGGCAAGATCGACTGCAACGATCCACAGTGCTTCGTCGCCTGCACCGAAATCTGTGACAACGGCGTCGACGAAGATCGCGATGGCGCCATCGACTGTGCCGATTACCAGTGCCGCAACTCTCCCTCCTGCAATGGCAGCCCCGAACACTGCACCAACGGCGTCGACGACGACAGCGACGGACTCGTCGACTGCCTCGATCCGGCCTGTTTCTTCGATCCAGGCTGTTCGCTCGAACTCTGCGACAACGATTTCGATGACGACGGCAATGGGCTCGTCGACTGCTTCGATCCAGGATGCCAGGCTTCGCCTTACTGCGCAGGGGTCAGTGAGCGCTGTGACAACGGCATCGACGATGACGGCGATGGACTCGCCGATTGCCTCGATCCGGACTGCGGCTGCAGCCCCGAGGAGACCGTCAAGGGTGCGGAGTCGGACTGCTCGCTGCAAGGTCAGCGTGCCTCCTCGGCGCCGCTCTTGCTGCTTTTCGGTTTCGGCTTGTTTTTCGTCCTGCGTAGACCTCGCGGATGAGCGCCAGCACGGGCGCTCCGTCGCGCCTCGCCGGCCTGCGCGGCGTCCTGCTGATGAGCCTGGCGGCCCTGAGCTTCGCCGCCATGGCCACCTTGATCAAGGTCGTGCGTGAAGAGGCTGGCCTGGGCATGGTCATCTTTGCCCGAGGCCTTTTTGGCTGGCTGCTCTTGCGTGCCTTCTTCCTGCTGCGCTGTCGGCGACCACCAGTGCCAGTGGATCGACGGCGATTGATCGCGCGAGCGTTCTTTGGCTTTGCAGGTCTTGGAACGTACACCTGGGCCATCCAACACATCGAGCTGGGCTTGGCCAGCGCCCTCAACCAGACCTCTCCCCTCTTCGTCGCCGTCTTGGCCGCATTTTTCCTGGGTGAGCGTACGCCCCTGCGGGTCAAGCTCTTCATCGTTGCTGCGTTTTCAGGGATTGTGCTGATCGTCTCGCCGGATTTCGGCAGCTTGGACCTGCAGGCGCTCATCGGGCTCAGCTCGGGGCTCTTCGCAGGCATTGCCTACATCTTGGTGCGTCAGCTTCGACGTAGTGACGCTGCCGAGACGGTGGTGCTCTTCTTCTGCTGGTACAGCATGCTCTTCGCGGTGCCCGTGATCTTCATCGAAGGCTTCTCGATGCCCAGCCTCGAGGCAATCCTCCAACTCTTTGGGATTGGGGCGCTGGGGATGGTGGGGCAGGAGTTTCTGACCTACGCCTATCGGCATTCGCAGGCCACCTATGTGTCGGTGTTCCTGTACTTGACGACCTTGACCGGGCTGCTGATTGGCTGGCTTTGGTGGTCCGAGTTGCCTGCTCCGCGCCAGCTCATGGGAGCCGGGATTTGCTTGTGCGCCATGTGTGCGATCGGTTTCTCGCAGTCCAAAGCCAAGTCATGACAAAGCCAAGCATAAGCGTCGTCGCGCTTTGCGAGCGATGCGAGCGAGCTCTGCATGCATTGGCATGGTCGGGCTTGACGCTTAGGGGTGGACGCGCATAATCTTTGGTGCTCTCTGGGACCATGTCGTTCTCGTGAGCAGCACGGGCGCAGGTGACTTCGGCGAGGCTCATGAGCAATCACCTTGAAGCGGGAACCGTCGTAGAGGGACGGTACAAGATTATCGAGTTCATCGGAGCGGGTGGTTTTGCCTCGGTGTACAAGGCGCAGCAAGTCCATGTGGACCGCATGATCGCGCTCAAGTTGCTGACCCACCGTTCACAGAGCAGCAGCAGTGACGAGTTCGAGCGTCGTTTCGAACAGGAAGCGCGATTGGCTGCTCGGATCAACCATCCCAACGTGGTGACGATCTACGAGTTTGGCTTCGCCGGGGAGGAGCGGCAGCCTTTCATCGCCATGGAGTTGCTCGAAGGCGAGGATCTGGCCAAGGCGCTCAAGGATTCGCCGAGATTCGAGCCAGCGCGGGTCTTGCGGCTCTTCCGTGGTGCGCTCGAAGCCGTGGGTGAGGGGCACAAGCTGGGCATCGTCCACAAGGATCTGAAGCCATCCAATCTCTATCTCACGCGCATGGGAGAAGCACGTGAGTCCATGCGGGTGCTCGACTTTGGTGTGGCACGTGCCGAGGGCGAAGGTGCGGCGATGACCAGCACCGGACAGCTCATGGGCACCCCCATGTATCTGCCGCCTGAATACATCCGCTCGCAGATTGCCACGCCTGCTCTGGACGTCTACCAGATGGCGTTGATCCTGGTCGAGATGCTCACCGGTACACCGGTGGTCCAGGCGACGAGTCCTTTTGCGGCTTTGCTCGTGCACGCCCAAGGCGAGGTTCAAATCCCACGCAGTCTGTTGACCGGCCGGCTTGGGGCCATCGTTTACAAGGCGCTGCACCCGGACTACGAGCAGCGCTACAAGGACTGCAACGAGTTTCTCGAAGCTTTGGAGCCGATCACGCCTGCGGACTTGGTGGTCAGCGATGAGATGATGCGGCTGGCCGACTACCAAGCGAGCGGGGTCTTTGCAGTGGTTCCAGAGCTGCCGGAACAGCCAGAGCCGCCCGCAGAACCGTCGGGCCTGCGTCCCTCACCTCTCGAAGCGGTGTCCTCGGACGAGTTGGACGAGCCGCGGAGGAGCTCGAAAGCGGGGCTGATCGTGCTCGCCTTGTTGCTTCTGCTGGGGCTGGGAGTGCTGCTGTGGTTCGTCCTCGGTCGCGCAGCAGAGTCCGCCAAGTCGGGCGACACCCAGGCGAATGCAGCGGGCAGCGCCGAAGATGCGGTGCAGCTACCGCCTGAGGAAGAAGTTGGGGGTACAGGCCAAGCGCCCAATCGACAAGAAGTGGGGGGAACTGGCCAAGCGCCCAATCGACAAGAAGACCTGCAAGCCGCGTCTGCGCTGGCGCCGGACGTCTCGCCTGAGCCCGAGCTGAGCCCTGAGCTGTCGGCTGCCGCTGTTGGCGATGTGGACAGCGCGGCGCCAGAGCTACCAGCGCAGCCGCAGGTGACCCTGAATATCAGCACCGATCCCAATGGGGCCGAGGTCTTTCACGATGGTCAGAAGTTGGGGGAGACGCCTGGCGAGTTCTCTTTTCCTGCAGGGATAGAGGTGACGTTGCTGCTCACGCGTTCGGGCTATAAGGATCTCGAGCGTACGCTTACCGCGTCGGCGAACACCATCCTCGAGCTGAAGCTGGAGCGAAAGGGGCGCTCGCCGAAGGATCCACCCAAGGACCCGCCGAAGGATCCTCCCAAGGATCCACCCAAGGACCCTGGAAACCCACTCATCATCGCGGAGTAGCTCTGCTTTTCGAGCCGCTCGGCGCCTGAGAACGGACAAGAATCATGCGTGTTGCTCTCATCTTCTTTGTGCTTGTCTTGACCGCCCTCCCCGATGCCGTGCGCGCCCAAGTCGATGATGATGGTTTCGCCATCGTCTCCGACGCTCAAGCTCAACTCAATGTCGAAGGCATCCAGGCGATGAAGGCGCAGGACTGGGAGAAGGCCATTCGTCTCTTCCGCTCGGCGCTCGATCTCTCCGAGCTCAACGTCACCTACCTCAACCTTGGTCGTGCCCTTACGCGCGCTGGTCGTTGCGAGGAGGCGGTCGAGGTCTACGCCAAGGTCGAAGGTGCACCGAAGGTGCGTGAGCCGAGCCCGGAGGTGGTGAAGCAGAAGCTTGGCGAATACAAGCTCGAGCTGGGTGACCTGTGTCCTGGCAAGGTGCGGATGAGCTGTGAGCCTCCGGACATGCTGGTGTCTCTGGATGGTGCCAAGGCGGGTCCTTGCCCCACAGAGGTGCTCTCGCTGCCGGCCGGTTCCCACACCGTGGTGGGTTCGCTCAGCGGTTCGGAGGTCACCGTTCAATTCGTGGTGGCCCCTATCGAGACGGCAGATGTGCGCCTGAAGCTGGGGGTCGATGGCCAGCTCGCGTTGACCTGTGCGCCTGCAGACATGCTGATTCGCATCGGCGAGGACGCAGCGATGCCCTGCCCCAAAGCCCCCATCACCTTGCGCGCTGGAACCCACCGCATCACCGGCACCTCGAACAACCGAAGTGAGAGCATCGAGGTGATTATCGTCGCCAACGAGAAGCGTGAGGCGCGTTTGGAGGTCAAGGCGCAGGGCATCAGCATTTCGAAGGATCCTGACAAGGACCCAGTCATTGAGGTGCCGCCGTCAAGCTCGAGCCCCTTGCTCTCGATCTTGGGCTGGACGGGAGTGGGCCTCGGCGCTGCGGCCCTGATTGGCTTTGCTGTGGTCGATTTGGCGGTGCTCGCACCGCTGGTCGACGACATGAATGCGGCTTCCGACGCCAACGACAGGCTTGCCTTCGACGCGGCGCGCGAGGATTTCGACGGCATGGTGCCAGTGAACTATGCACTGCTCGCCGTGGGCAGTGTGCTGCTCGTGGCGGGCAGCACCATGGTCATCATCGACGCGGTGAGCGAGCGTGAGGACAGCAGCCTCGTGCTGCAGCCTTGGGTTGGCACTCAGGCAGGCGGCGCGAGCCTGAGCTGGCAGTTCTAGGTGACTGGTGTCGTTAGAGAATGGAATACATTGCGGGACTCTGTCCCACACCCCGCCAAAGGACTGGTTCCTTTGGAGTCCCTTCGATTTCAGCTTGTTGCTGACGCGTCTCGAACCCTGTCGCGTTTCGCTTTAAGAGCTCGGGTTGGGCCAAGCCAAAGCAAACTGGCTCTGCACCTCGGCGGCAGCTTGATTGTCACGAAGTCCCTGTGCTAGTTTTCTCTGACAGCAGTTTCGTGCTGTTGGCGCTGTTCTGACTGTGTTCTCTCGTTGTTTGCCGTGTCGCGCCACCGAGCATGCTTGGGGAACAGGCCAAGCGCCCAATGGACAAAAAGTTGGGGGAAGAGGTCAAGCGCCCAATGGACAAAAAGTTGGGGGAAGAGGCCAAGCGCCCAATGGACAAAAAATTCGATGACGCGCTTCGCTCCGTTCGCTTCTGTCGCAGCGGACACGACCTGTGGAGTCCAAGATGAAGACCGTTCGCCTGACCGCTAGCGGACATCGCAAAACAGTGAGCGAAGCGAGGCACGAGTCAGCGTCTGTCGCGGGCGCATCCGATGCGTCTGCGCAGCGCTGCGAGGGACTCGCGAGAGCGAACGAATACAAAGTGATGTTGGCGCTGCTGGGTGCTGTGGCTCTCACGATGACGGCGTGTCCCGAGGATCCCGAAAAGGCAGAGTGTTCATCGACCAAGCCTTGCGCTTCGGGTGTGTGTCATGATCAGCGCTGCGTGCCCTGTGTCGAGGATTCGGACTGTGAAGCCGGCTTCTGCACGGCCGACGGCTGTGTCGCTTGCAGGCAGGATAGCGATTGTCCAGCGCGCAAGAGCTGTGTCGACAGTGCTTGTGTCTATTTGCAGTGCGGCGCGCAACCCTGCCCTCGAGGCTTCGAATGCCAAAACCAGAGCTGCCTCCCCATCCGCTGCGCAGCAGACTCAGATTGCGACAGCGACTTGATGTGCAGCCACGGCTTTTGCGACGAGCGGCAGTGCAGCAGCCACGACGACTGCAGCGCTGGCCTGAGCTGCCATGATGGACGCTGTCGGGAATGTGTGCTCGACGCCGACTGCCAGTCGCCGCTGGCCTTCTGCGACGACTTCGTCTGCGTGGAGTGCGTCGACGATGAGCAATGCCCAGGCGATGCGCTCATTTGCCGCGACCACCGCTGTCGCTGTGAAAGCCACGCCGACTGCCCACCAGATCGCCCCTACTGTGAGGGAGATCTCTGCCGAGCACCCTGCACGAGCAACGCCGACTGCACTGAAGCCGGCTATCCAGCCTGTGTCTCTGGACGCTGTCTCGAGTGCTCCAGGAGTGCTCCCTGTCAAACGCCACCTCGCCTCGAGTGTGTGGAAGGCTCCTGTTTTGAGTGTGTACGTGACGACCAGTGCACACAACCCACGCCATTCTGCTTTGGGAACCGCTGCCAAGCGCAGGAATGCACCCTCGATGCCCATTGCCCAAGCGCATTCCCCGCTTGTGTTGACCATCGATGTCGACGTTGTCATCCAGGCTCCACGGACGGCTGTGAGCCAGGCTTGTGCTGTGTCGACGGTGACATGTGTTTGCCCTGCTCCGCCTCCTACCAGGGCGAATTCGCGTGCTGGGTCGGTGACTTTGAGCAGCCGACAGGGACCCGCGCGCGAATGGTGCTGGGCCCAGGTTTGATGCGGGCAACCCTTACTGAGGAGCAGAACGGCCAAGCCACCCTCGTGGAAGGTCTTCTTGCGCTGTGGCCCAGCTCACCTTGATCGCGATGTCGCGGTCCATCTGCGACGGCTCGCGGAAGTGTTGCAAGCGGCCTCTCATCACCTTGAATTTATTTTGCTTTCATCACTTGCAGCAATGCGAATGGCAGCGCTCGGGCGGCTGCACACCAATGGCCTGAGGCTTGCAAGCGCCAGGGCTGTGCTTTCGCACGTGGGATGAATACAGGATAGGCCGCGACTTGCCGCTCGGGTCTCGAGCGGCACAGAGGAGGAGAGAATGCGCACGTTCGCGTCAAGACAACCATGGCAAGCAGGCAGGACCTTGGGAGCGTGTCTCTTTTGTCTGCTCCTCAGCAGCCAGGGGTGGGCCGATGGGGGCATCTTGGTCAGTGTCCGCGACATCGTGGTGACCGACCAGCAGAGCGCCGTCGAGCAGGGCCTGGTGTCTTCGGATGGTCAGAGGGCCGTGTTCTGGCGCGCTGCAGCCGGCACATGGGAGCTGTGCATCGATCCTGGGCGCAGCGCGGTGGATGGGGCAGCCTGGATCCTGCCGTTGCCGACCCTCCCCGAGGTTTCCCAAATCGACACACTCTTTTTCGACCAACTCGACGCTGCGACCTCACCCGTCCTCGAAACCACCACCATCACCAAAACCACCACCACTGTCTATGATTACGACTATGGCTCGGATCGCTTCTTCGACTGCGGTTGCTCCGATATGGAGGACCGCGGCAACGGACGACCCGTCGGCACCGAGGAGAGCAGCAGTGAAAGCCAGGATTCGTCCACCCTTCCGCCTCCGGTGATCGTGTGGGGCAATGGGACGTTGGGGCGGATCGAATATGAGCTGATCTCAGCAAGCTCGGCGACGGCACTGCAGGAGTGGCTGCAGGCCAATGACTATGCTGTTCCTGAAACCCTGGCGAGCATCGCAGAGAGCTACGTTGCGGTGGACAGTTACTTCTTCGCGGCCAAGTTCGCACGCTCCGCCAAAGCCGCCGAAGCACAGCGCGCCGAACCGATTCCGGCCGTCTGTTTCGCGCTGGGCGAACAAGTCTCCCCAACCTACCCCATGCGGCTGACCAAGCTCTCGGTACCGACTGGACTCAGCTTTTCGCTCTGGTTCGTGGATGCACGCAGCAATAGCTTCTTCTACGCGCCGCAAAATTTCGACTTCCGAGCCATCGGAAGCTTTGACCAAGGTGACGCCACCGTTCCCTTTCCAGCCCTCTACCAGGCACGACTCGACAGCATCAGCATGTTCGATGCCCTCGCCGTTCAGTACAACGCCACCATCAGCAGCTCCAGCATCGCCACACGTGTCGAGAAGCTGGGCGCAAGCGTCGCAGCTTTCCCGTTGGACACCGAGCGCGAGCACTGGCACCCACGCTTCAAGGAGCTCGTCGACGCAGGCTACCCTGTGCAGCGCTTCTATGGCTCAGTCCCCATCGCGAAAATGGAGGACATCGTTTTCGCGGAACAAACTCAGCTCCAGGAGCTGAGCGAGACGGGCCTGCACCATCGTGTCGTGGAGGTCACTGTCTCGGATTCCCAGTGGTCAAGCGTGGCTCCGCTCCCGAAGGGTGCAGGAAGCGCGACCTGGGGCTGGTTGCTGGTAACGCTGCTGCCGCTGCTGCTCTGGCGTCGAGGCGGCCGCCGCCGACAGCCCTAGAAGCAGACGAGCGCGTCGTGGGTGGTCGATAAAAACCTATGAAAAATAAGAGGATGAGAGCTTAATCTTATCCTGGAGCTGAAAAAGCTCTACGGTATTCCTGAACACCTCTTTGGCGAGAGCTTCGGCATCCTCATTTCGCACCTGAGCAAGCCCTCGCAGGATGGCAGGCAGCTCACCGGGTTCGTTTCGCAGTGAATGCGGGCGTTCGGACGTTTGCAGCTGCGGCGCTGACTGAAAGGGAGCATCTGTCTCAACGAGCAGCGCCTCTCGCGGCACGGCGGCAGCAGCACGATGGGTCTTTCTCGCGTCAGGCCTCAGCACAGCCGCGCTGAAAGAGAACCGCAAGCCCAGCGCCGCGTATGCTGGGACCATCTCCGCGGGTCCACTGTATGAATGCAGCAGCGCACCTGCTGCGGGCAGTCCATCGCCGCGCAACACTTCCAGGGCCGCACCATGTGCTTCCAGGATGTGCAGGACCACCGGAAGATTGTATTCTCGGGAAAGGGCGAGCTGCAGACGAAAGAGCTCGAGCTGCTGTGGAAATACGGCGCGATACTCGGGTCGTGAGCGATCGAGCCCAGTCTCCCCCAGCGCGATCAGCCTATCGCAGTGTGAGTCTTTGGCGCGAAGCCGCTGCTCGAGAGCGAGCTGCTGCGTGTCGAGGGCTGCCCTCCAATCGGAGCTCGAGGGTTCTCCAGGAAATTCAGACAATTTCTGAGGATGAACACCGAACACACTAAAAACATTCGAAAAACACGACGCAATCCTGGATTGGAGTTGCCAATTCTCGAGCTCCACCCCAGCCATCATCACGCCAACGACACTGCGCTGTTGAGCTCGCTCGAGCACGCCATGCAGGTCAGGCCACCAGTGGTCGAGGTGGCAGTGGGCATCGATCAGCGGACAGCTCGAGGGTGTCTGGGTCTCGGACGATTGCATGACTCTCTCCGCATGGAGGGCTCATCAAGGCCATAGGTCTCGTGTCGGCTTCGAACCCACTCGAGACCCACGCCGCTCGCTGTTGACTGGGGCACACAGCGTGCGCTGTCAAGTCCACTCGCAGCAAAGCAAGCGCTGCGTCCATTTGAGGCTGACTCGCGGCGTCGCGAGAAGCAGTTCGGCGTCGCCACTCGCGGCGTCGCGAGAAGCAGTTCGGCGTCGCCACCGCAGCCATCAAGAGCCCATTCCCAGTAGGCCAGGATTGAGATAGTCTTCGGCTGTCGCGCTGCTGCGACCTCACAGCGGGAGCTCACGTGTCGGAGACTGCAAAGCCGCGCCTACGCTTTACCCGAAGCTTCTGGGTTGCCAATGTCTTGGAGCTCTTCGAGCGCCTTGCCTTCTACAGCTCCAAAGCCATTCTCACAGTCTACTTGGTGGAAACACTCGGCCTCGGCAGCTTCGGCAATTCCTTGGCAGGGTTCTACACCTTCGCCATCTTCTTTCTCCCCATTCTGGCTGGAACCTTCGTCGATCGCTTCGGATTCCGAAAGAGCCTGTTGAGCTGCTTCGCCATCTTCTCCTTGGGCTACGCGCTCATTGCCCTGGCCGCGTTGCCCTGGGCCTCGTCGGTGGTCGAGCTGCTCGGTGTCAAGCTTTATGTCAGCGTGGCTTTGGCAATCACTGCCATCGGTGGTTCACTCATCAAGCCGAGCATCGTCGGGACCGTGGCGAGGACCACCGACGAATCGAACAAGTCGTTGGGCTATTCCATCTATTATACGCTGGTCAACATCGGTGGTGCGGTGGGGCCGCTGCTGGCCCTTGCAATGCGCAGCAATGCAGGCATCCAATATGTCATGCTGAGCTCGGCGCTGACCTCAGTGCTGCTCTTTCTGGGCACCTTCGTCTTCTTCAAAGAGCCGCAAGCCCATGCAGATGCTGGACCTACCCGAGCCATGTCACGGGTACTGCAGGACATGCTCTTGGTCTTCAGAAACCTCCGCTTCGTCTCCTTCCTCGTGATCTTCTCGGGCTTCTGGATCATGTTTTGGCAGACCTTCTATTCGGTGCCTTTCTACGTCAAGGACATCCTAGGTGTCGAAGAATTCGAGCTGCTCGAGAGTGTAGGGCCGTGGACCATCATCTTCCTGACTGTCCCTGTGACCGCAGCAATGAAGAAACTGCGCCCCATTTCGGCGATGAGCATCGCTTTTGCGGTCGCAAGTTCGGCCTGGCTGCTCAACTTGGCGTGGCCGAGTACCGCCGCGCTGGTGCTCTGCGCGGCGCTCTTCTCGATTGGCGAGACGATGCAAGCCCCGAGGTTCTACGAATACGTCGCCGAGCTTGCACCCAAGGACCAAGTCGGGACCTTCATGGGCTTCGCTTTTCTGCCTGTGGCGGTGGGAGCATTGCTCGCCGGGCCTCTGAGTGGGTTCTTCGTCGAGCGCTTCATCAAGACCGGAAACCCAGCCGGAATGTGGATCATCCTCTCCGCCATTGGCGCCGTCTCGACGCTTGCGATGCTTGCATACAACCGCTTTCTGCTTGCCAAGCCAGATGAGGGCTTGAAGAAGTCGTAGCCGCTGCCGAAGCTGCGGCACGACTCCCCCGGTTGCGGACCGCAGCTCGAGGCTGACATTCAGCGCCCCGAAGCTCGGGTGAGCAGTGAGTGCCAGCCGAAGGCTCACTGCGCGCAAGACCCCAAGTATTCGGCAACTCGAGCAGCGGCTGATTCTCAGCATTTGTATCAGCGCACGCATCCATCGAGCATCCTTATAGTATTCAAAAAAAGATCCCTTCCTCACCATCAGGTGTCGACTTCGAGAGCGAATGCAGTCATACTGAGTCGACTCCAGAGAGTCATTCCGATTTCTGTCGCGAATGGCTCGGCTTTCGCCTCATCGTTCGACAGCAGCGTGCTCGAAGTGAGGCCGAATACTCAGCGCTGCGGGAGTGCCTCAGGACGAACGAATACGAGGAGCGAAAGCGGACGAGGAAGGTACAGTCATGGAAAAACGAAACGACGCCGTTGAGAATCTGATCGAAGACTGGTACTTCGACGAGAAGACCTATCGATACGCAAAGGCCCTGGGCAGTGTCGTGCAGCGCTTCGTTGCGAGCCTAGAGAAGCAGTTCTCCGAGAGCACTGTTCACAAGCACCTCGACAACTGCAAGCATCTCGGCTTCCTCGAGTGCAGAAACACGAGCAGAGTTCGCTTTTCTGCACAGCGCTTCTTTCTATCCGAGGAAGCCCCCCACGAAGACCTCTTCATCGAGAAGGTCAGCCGTAGCCGCTACGCCCTCGATGCCTACAAAGCGACCTGGAAACGCTTGCGGCAGTTTGCACTCGCCGAATCGTCGGCCTTCGCCTCTCCGCCCGCTCCAGTTCCAGCGGTCAAACGCACGCGCGCAGGGCGTCTCAACGTGCGCAAACCCAAGCCGGATCGGGTTGCAGCGCCACGCAGCACCGCGAAGTCGAGACAGGAGCGCTCTACGCCTTCCGGCTTGACCCGGCGCATCTCTCTCCCCACAGGTACCGATCAACACACCGTCGAACAAGCAGAGCAATACCTCGTCGAACGCTTCCGTCACAACGTGCAGATCAGGACGCTCGACGAAGAGGCCCGCGCCCGACTGGGATCACGCTATAAGAAAGGCTACGAGGTGCGCCTGCTCGCTGGCGATGACGACGATCTCCAGCTCATTCGCTCGCTCATCCAACGCGTCGGCTTGAAGGTTGCCCGACCATTCAAGAAGCGTGACCGCTGGGTCCAGCCTCTGTACGGCAAACAAGCGGTAGACTGGTTTCTCGAACGACGGCAGTAAGACGAGAAGCCCAATTGAGGCCGCCTTCTCCGGACCTCTCTGTGCACCACCAAGTCCACCCAAAGACGCGTTGCATTCCTCTGCCGAGGCGCGTAGAAGTCGCCCGCCCACTACTGATTTGTGGGAAGTGAAAGGCGGAGGTGGCAGTCATGCAAACGCGCTTGGGGTACACGATAACCCTGCTCACAAGCCTTCTCATACTTCTTGTCACGTGCCCGCTGACGGCAACTGCGGCCGATGCTGTCGATGTGGCCAGCTCCGAAGCCTCGGCAGCGCTCACCGCGCAAGACAACGAGCACCCTGCGAGCGCAGAGCATCCGGTCGCCCACGATGTTCAAATTGAGCTGGGCCAAGTGCTCCCTGTTTGGACCATCGTCCCGTTCATCCTCATCCTGCTCGCTATCGCCATCGTGCCGCTCGCCGCCCATCATTGGTGGGAGTCGAACGCAAACAAGGCGCTCATCGCGGCAGCCTGCGCGGTCCCCATCTTCGCCTACTTGCTGTCGATGGGCCATGTCGGGCACGAGGTCATCGCTGAGGTCTTCCACGAGTACTACGCCTTTATCGTTTTGCTGGTCTCTCTCTTTACCATCTCGGGCGGCATCTTCCTCGATGGCGATCTGCGCGCCACCCCCCGCACCAATGCCGCGTTCATCGCCATTGGTGCGCTGCTCGCCAGCTTCGTCGGGACCACCGGAGCGGCCATGCTGCTCATCAGACCCCTTATCAAGACCAACTCGCAGCGCCGCCACAAGACGCACATCTTCGTCTTCTTCATCTTCCTCGTCGCCAACATCGGTGGCTCCCTGCTTCCCGTCGGAGATCCCCCCCTCTTCCTAGGCTTCCTCTACGGTGTGCCCTTCTTCTGGACCCTCACCGCGATGTGGCCCATGTGGCTGCTGGCCAACGGCATCCTGCTCGCCGTCTTCTACGCTTGGGACAGCATTGCTTATCGGCGAGAGAGCCAAGTCGACCTCAACCGTGACGCCGAACAGACCCAGCCCCTCACCGTGACCGGCAAGCTCAACCTCCTGTTGCTGCTCGGCGTGCTTGCTGCCGTCGTCTTCCTCAAGGACTACCCTGCACATGACGGTCCCGGGCTGGCCCTCGCCTGGATGCAGCAACCCGCCATGCTGCTGCTTGCTCTGGTCTCCTACGCCATCGACCACCGCGCCAAACAACGGGCCACAGGCCGCGGCGATAGCAGCTTCCTTACCCCACGTGAGCGAAACGCCTTCAACTTTGACCCGATGATCGAGGTCGCCGTGCTCTTCATCGGCATCTTCATCACCATGGTCCCTGCCATCTGCCTGCTCAAGGCCAACGGTGCGTCGCTGGGCGTCACCCAGCCCTGGCAGTTCTTCTGGATGACAGGAAGCTTGAGCTCCTTCCTCGATAATGCGCCGACCTACGCCACCTTCTTTGCCCTAGGGCAAGGCACCACCAGCGAGATGCTGATGGCCAACCCAGAGCTCGCCGTCGTCCAGGCCAACTCCGGCCCCGTAGCCAGTCAGATCCTGCTCGCCATCTCTGTCGGCGCTGTCTTCATGGGGGCCATGACCTACATCGGCAACGCCCCCAACTTCATGGTCAAATCCATCTGTGAAAGCTCCGGCATCAAGATGCCCAGCTTCTTCGGATACATGGCCTACTCCTGCGGAATCCTGCTGCCGGTGTTCGCCCTCATCACCTTCATTTTCTTTGTCTAAGATCGCTTGACAAGGATAGGACTCGGTGGCAATATTTCGCTCGTTCGCCCCGCAGTGTCGGGACGATTGGTGCGGGGTGGAGCAGTCCGGTAGCTCGTCGGGCTCATAACCCGAAGGTCGTAGGTTCGAATCCTGCCCCCGCTACTGTTCAATGAAATCCTGGTTTGGTGCGGGGTGGAGCAGTCCGGTAGCTCGTCGGGCTCATAACCCGAAGGTCGTAGGTTCGAATCCTGCCCCCGCTACTCCCCAAAGCCCCTGACGTTCGTCAGGGGCTTTGGCATTTCTTGTCCATTGGGCGCTTGGCCTGTTCCCTCAACTTCTTGTCCATTGGGCACTTGGCCCGATTCCCCCAACTTCTTGGCTGCCTCTCAGTCAACACACAGCGCTATGCCCCGCCTCACCATCATCGATCCAAGCGTCCGCATCTCCGACCAAGAGGGGATCGACGTCATTCAACGCGTCTGGAACGACGAAGTCCACCTCTTCAGGCCTCCACTCTTCGCTGAGTGGCCCACAAAAAGCGAGCTGCGAGCGGCCGATGTCATCGCCTTGCTCGGCTCTGTGGCCTCGGTCAATCAATCACACGATTGGCTCCAACGATTGCAGGAGCTGCTCTTCGACGCGCTTCAACGTCCCAGCCTCGCCTGCATCGGCATCTGCTTCGGTCATCAGCTCATCAACAAGCTCTTCGGTGGTCGCGTCGACTTTCACTCCCCAGACCATCAGCAAAACTCTGGCATCGAAAGCGCTCGGTTCTCGCCGAACAGGCTCGGGACAAGCACGCGCTACTCCGTCATTGTCGCTCACTCTGAACTCGTCGTCGAAACCG
>JAVFAO010000016.1:0-39264 GCA_034002465.1 Myxococcota bacterium | reverse complement strand
GTGACGACGACCGTTGCGCCAGCGATGTAGAGACGCTCCAAGAGCGCCATCGTCAGGGCACCGCCCTGAGCGGGGTCTGTCCCCGCAAAGGGCTCGTCGAGCAGCACCAATGATCCGGGGCCAACGCGTGGCAGGATCTGGCGCAGCTTGATGACGTGGGCCGAGAAGGTGGAGGTGTCTTGAACGATGGACTGCTCGTCACCGATATCGGCGAAGACCTCGTTGAACAGTGGAAATTCGCTTCCAGGTGCGGCTGGCAGCGGCTGGCCTGCGCGCAACAACAGCGCGAAGAGGCCAATGGTCTTGAGGGTCACTGTCTTTCCGCCGGCGTTGGCGCCGGAGATCACCAGGGCTCGGCTTTCGACGGGAAGCGCGATCTGGTTGGGGACCACATCTCGGCCTTGTGCACCGAGCCGCAATTGTAGGAGGGGATGTCGAGCGCGCCCAAGCTCGATGCGTGCCGCAATGTGCGGAGCGTTGGAGCGCAGATCGAGGGCGAGCTGTGCGCCTGCCTGCACCAAGTCGAGATAGAAGAGACGGCGCAGATTGTGGGCGAGCGCGCCGGCGATGCTGCCCACCACCTCGGTGAGATTGCGCAGGATGCGCTCTTCTTCTTCTTCCACCTCGATCTCAGAGAGCCTGATCTGATTGTTGATCTCGATGAACTCTCGGGGTTCCATGAACACGGTCTGGCCCGAGCCGCTGCTTGCGTGCACGATGCCCTCGAGCTGGGTGCGCGCGTGTACGCGAATGGGGAGGACGTAACGTCCCTCCCTCTGTGTATAGAAGCTGTCCTGGAGCAGGTCCTCCATGTCGCGGGATTTGAGCTTCTCTTCGAGTCGAGAGCGCATCTGCTCGTGCAGTCTCAAGACGCGGCGACGCAGATGGCCGAGCTCTGGGCTCGCGTCGTCAGAGAGGCGTCCGTCTGGTCCAAAAGCGCGCCGCAGTCGTCGCTCGACCTCATCGAGTCGCTGCATGGGCTCTGCGAGCTCCCAGGCCAGCGGGGCCTCTTCGCGCCGGTGGTCGAAGAAGCGCCGAAGTCGGTTGCTTGCCTCCAGGGCTTCACAGACCAAGCCCAGCTGTTCGGCGCTGAGCACGGCATCGCGGCTTGCCCTTGCCAGCACGGTGGAGAGCGCGGGGACGTGCAGCAAATCTGGCCTGTCACCTTTCTCGATCAGGCAGGCGCTCTCCAGGATCAGGTTCTGATGGAGACGCAGACAGTCGGGCTGCTCGAAGAGCGGGTGCTCTTTGGCCAGGCCGGCAGCTTCATCGCTGACGCAGCGTTCGGCGATGGCATCGCAGAGCTGTGGCCAGTCGAGTTGCACCCAGTCTTGGGGCATTGCCTCAGCGGGCGGCTGCACGCTGTTGTCTGAGCCCAAACGATGCAGCGCAGCGGCCAGGAGCCGAGCATACAGCCCGTCGCCTTGGTCTGCGTCCCTTTCTTGAGCTGTCCATTGCCTTGTGCTCATATGCCTTTCCTGGGGTGACGGGCTCCTCGTCGTGCCGCGGGGTGCTCCCGTCTGAACCGGCTCGCATGATGTGAGCCGACCCACATCTTGCCGTGCTCTCTGTTGCTGGTGAGCCATGCTGCTGTCAAGTCGAGAAAAAGCGGTCGTTTCACAGCAGGCCGGGCTGCGCTGCAGCCGCTCGCCGTGTTGGCTGCTGCTAACGAGCGTGCTGCTCTCGTGTACCACGGGAAGAAGCTGGGTGGATGATGGGGAGCAGGCTTTGCGAGAGGGTTCACTCCCGCAGGCCATCGCGTACTACGAGCTGGCGGCGCGTGAGCAACCGGACGAGCTCGCCATTCGGGTGCGCTTGGCATTGCTGCTGATTCGCGACGGTGAGCAGCGCATGCGTGCTCAGGATTTGTCCATCGCCGCCGAGCGTTTCGACCGGGCGAAGGCGCTTGGTCAAGAAGCGGTGCAAAGCGATGCTTTCGTGCGCCTGCAGCTCGAGCTGGCTGAGCTCGAAGCTGCAGATTGGCCAGCACGCGCTCTGCTGCTCGAGTCGTTGCAGGCCCCAACCGAGTCCGACTTACGGGAGCTGGCCGAGGGCTGGGACCGGGCGCGTGAGCTCGACAAGGCCTTGAGCGCCATGGCGAATTTGCGTGCGTTGCTGCCGCAGGAGCAATCTTTGCTGCTACGGCACGCGCAGCTCTTCCTGGAAGCGGAGCGGTATGGCGAGGCGGTGTCCCTGCTCGAGCCTCTGCTCGCTGGCGACTCCGTCTCGCTTCAGGTCACTGCCTCAGAGGCGCTGGCCGCTGTCGGTCGTCTCGACGACGCCGAGCAGTGTCTGTGGCGAGCGGCCAAGCTTTTTCCTGAACAGCTTGGAGGATGGCAGCGTTTGCTGGCGTTTTGTGAGGCGCATCAGAGAAGCTGCGCAAAGGATGCGCATGCTCAGATCGAAGAGCGAGTGGGTCCACGACCGACCGATGCGAAGCGTCCGTTGCGTTGAGGGTCCCGACCACGGTTGACTGAGGAGCTCATGGAAGAGCAACCGAAAGTGAGCGAAGGGCACGCATCCTCGCGCCAATCCGAAGGATTTGCCGCTGGCGCGAGGTCGGTGCCCGAGAGCGAACGCATACCAACAAAAGTGAGCGAAGGGCACGCATCCTCGCGCCAATCCGAAGGATTTGCCGCTGGCGCGAGGTCGGTGCCCGCGTGCCTACGCGTTCTGCCGGTCCTGTTGTGGCTTGCGGGGGGCTTGCTCACTGCTTGCGCGGCTGCGCCGTCACCGAAGGTTGAGCAGCCGTTGGTTCAGGAGCTCGAGCAGGCACCGCCCCCGCTCGAGCTCTCGGCCGAGGAGATGGGGCTGCGCTATTTGATGGCGGTCGAGCTCAGTCGTGAGGGGGAATGGCGTGCGGCGATGCGTCACTTGGAGCTTGTCGCGGAGCGTCGACCCGACCATTGGGCCATTCAAATCCTATTCGCCGAAGCAGCCTATTTTCTGGGTGAACCATTGCCACGGGTGCGCAATGCGCTCAACCTGAGTCTTCGTCAGAAGCCGAACAACCCGCGTGCGCTGAGCATGCTTGGGCAGATTGCGGAAGACGAAGGAGACCTGGACGAGGCCGAGACGCAGTATCGCGCGGCCTTGGCGAGTCGCGGGGAGGAGTTGACGCCAGTGCTCGGGCTGGTGCGTGTCCTGCGCAGGCAGGGACGTGCCGCAGAGGCTGTAGAGATATTGCAGAACCACATCGGAGAGCACGGCGTCACGCCGCGATTGCTCTTGACTTTGGCCAGCACGCAGGAGCACGCCGGGGATCTGGTGGGCGCCCAGCTCAGCTTCGAGCGGGCTGCGACCGAACATCCAGACCCGTTGCAAGGTCACTTGCAGCTCTATCAGTTCTTCGTGCGCAACAAACTCACACAGGAAGCCGCAGCCCTGGCCAAGACGATCGAGCGTTTGCGCCGATTGCGCGACGGCGAGCGCGAACTGCGACCGTTGGCGCCCTCCTCGCGCTAGTGAGGAGGCTCAGTTGCGGCGAGCATCACCTCGCAGAGGCCGTGTTCATTTTTTATTGGCCATCTCGACGAAGGCTCGGGCATAGGCCTCGGCGGTCGCGCGGGTGTAGATGTTCTCGTCGGTGTTCGAGCCGACTCTCCAGATCCATTCGTAGCTGTCGACGCTCTTGCGGTTTCCGACGGCCTTGACGAACTTGGCGCGCAGCGGACCGTCGTCGAAGAGGGCCAGCATTTTTTCTTCGCGATAGCGCCAGTAGTAGGGTTCGCACTCTTGATTGGGGTCGGTGGCGTCGAAGATGCGCTGCATGGCGGGGATGTCTTCGACCGTTGCAATGCGCTCCAGCGCTTGCGCCGCTGCACAGCGTATGCGTGGGCCGGGGTCACAGAGTTTGCCTGCGGCGAAGTTCAGCGCCAGCTCGCGCGAGCTCTCATCGGCGATCTGCGCGATCGCCCAGAAGCCGGTGACCACCACCTCCTCGTCTCTCAGCTCGGGGGGGGCGTCACATTTTTGGATGAAGCGGGCGACGGCGCGTCCCATTCGCGCGTCGCCGCTGAACGCGATGCCGCGCAAGGCGCCGAGGGCTTCCTCCCGCGTCAGGTTCTTGGCAGAGAGTCGGTGGCTGAGCGCGTTGACCCCTTGCGCCCAGCCCAGGCGCCCCAGCGCCTGCGCTGCCTCTCGGCGCAGCTCGAGGTCATCACTGGTCTTGAAGACCTCGAGTGTATCCTCGGCGCCAGCGAAGACACCGAGTCGGCCCACTGCATAGACGGCGAGCGCCTGAACCCGTTCGTCAGGGTCCAAGACCAGCCGAGAGATGGCCTCGTGAAGCTCTTCGTTTTCCCATTGTGCTTCGCTGAAGGGGTTGACCACTTTCTCCAAGCCCATCACTCGGTCGTTGGGATCGTCGCTTCGAAGCAGCACGAGTGTGAAGCCGATTTTCTGATAATACGAAAGAAAACCACCACTTGCCATCTCCACGCCGTAGCCCAGCAGCGCGATGCACAGGACCCAGATGACATAGAATGGTGCGTTGTACTCCTGCACCAGAGCGCGTTCTTCCTCCCAGTCCTTGGCTTCGAATTGTTTGCCCAGGAGCACGCGCTCGCGCCAACGCCCAGGGAAGAAAAGGTCACCCAGGGCCAGCGCATCGATGTATGCGGCGACCACCACCACGCAGAAGAGCAGCCCAATGATGCCGATGTTCAAACCGGCGCTCTGACTCGAGTCGCGCATCCAGCCAAAGAGTAGGGTGCCTCCGACCAGCACCACTGCCGTCGAAGCCAGCGCGGAGCTCAGCAGACGTCCTCGGCTAGCGGCGATCACCTTGGAGTAGCCAAGGTCGGCGACCCGTGGCGCGAGCCTCCATTTCAGCGCTCGGTGAATCGCTTGTTTGCGTTCATCCATGTCTGTACTCGACCTCCAGAGCTTGCCTCGATGACGACATCGGCTCAAAACCAGAAGCGTCCGCACGCCTCGGGCGTGCATGCTAGCCGAAGCCATGCCCAAATCGCCAGCCAAAGCTCATCGAGGTGTGCGTTCCCCAAAGTCGGAGCGCGCCAAAGGAGGTTCAGCCCCGAAGTCTGGGTCGCGCGCTGCGCGAGGCCAAGGGCGAGCAGCAGCCAACAAGGGGCGCCGAGGCCGTGTTCTGTGGTCACTACTGGTTGCGGCGTTTCTCGGAGCAATTCTTTTCTGGTCATTCGATATCCAGCGAATCGAGTATTCGAGCATGGCCCCAGGCTTGAACCCAGACGATTGGGTCTTGGTCGATGCCGCCTGCGCCGAGCTGGGCTGCTTTGGCGTCGGAGACATTGTCCTGCTGCGGGCGCCGGATCGACACGCAGGGCCGCTGTTGGTGCGCATTGTCGCTGAGGAGGGTGACGCGCTCGAGTTGCGCGGCGATGAGCTGCGCATCAACGGCCAGGCGCTCGCCCAGTGGAATCAGGCTGTGAGCGATGACGGATTGTTGCGCGGCATCGCGAGCGCTGAGGGGATGGCGCCGGTGCCCGTTCAGCAACGCAGCGACGCGCTGCGCTCGGCCCGCAGCGAGCGCTTGGAGGTTCCCAAGGGGCACGTCTATGTGCTGGGGGACAGCCTCTCGGAGAGCTGGGACAGCCGTAGTTTTGGTCCGGTTCCTCGCGCAGATGTAGTGGGTGTCGTGCGTCTCGTGCTGCGCAGCGCAGAGCCTGAGCGGGGTTTGATCGGGGCTTGGCTGCGCCTACCCGGATGAGCCCTCAGCACGCTCGATGACCCAGCCCTCGCCGACGTTGTGCGCTCCCTCCACAAGAAAAAAGGCGGTGCCGGCGCGTAGGGCGCTGTAGTCGACGCCATCGAAAGTGAGCGAGGGGCACGCATCCTCTCGACATTCCGAAGGAATTGTTGCTGTCGAGAGGTCGGTGCCCTCGAGGGAACGAATGCCATCATAGACAAGCTTCGCCTTGGCGAGCACCGTTTGTCCCAACGCCCGCTCTTCGCCCTCCACGAATTGGACGCCGAGGTAGTGGTCACAGCCCTTGACCACTAGGTGTGGACGATAGCTGCCATTGCTCAAGCACGGTGGGGTCTGCGGGAATCTTTACTGCTGGTGAAAAACGCAATGGAAACGTAGAGATATCTGATATCCAACACTGCCCCCTCGTCAACTCCTGCTGCGCGCGCGAAGCAGCAGGAGGAGCAGGGCAGGGCCGCCCGTCAGAGCGGTGAGCACGCCTACGGGGAGCTCTGCAGGAGCCAAGAGTACGCGGGCGAGGGTGTCGGCGCTGGCGAGAAAACTGCCGCCCGCCAATGCGCAGGCTGGGAGCAGCCGACGGTGATCGGCTCCGAAGAGAGGGCGCAGTCCGTGCGGCACGATGAGCCCGACGAAGCCGATGGGTCCAACCTGTGACACCACTGCGGCGACGGCCAGGCTTGCGGCGATCAGGATGAGGCGTCGCGCGACGGGGACGTCGAGACCTCGCGCCGCGGCGAGGTCCTCGTCGACGGCGAGCAGGTTGAGGGCGCCAGCGCGCAAGAAGAGCAGGGTCAAGCTCCCGAGTACCCAGGGGAGGAGGCGATAGAGGTCGGCCACGCCGACGGTCTGTAAGCCACCGATCATCCAGCGCACAATCCTTGCGCTCGCGTGGGGCTCGGCGATCGACTGAAAGAGGCTCACGCCTGCAGCGGCGACGATCGACCAAGCGATGCCGGCGAGCAGGAGCTCGTTGGAGTCTGCGCGTCCGACCGAGCGTGCGGTGAGCAGGACCAGCGCCAAGCTGCCGATTGCTCCAGCAAACGCAGCCAACGGCAGCGCAGACGCCCCCATCCACGTGCCGAGGCCGAGCACGATGGCCATGCTCGCGGCGAGCGAGGAGCCACCTGCAATGCCCAGGGTATAGGGGGTGGCCAAGGGGTTGCGGAGGACGCCTTGGAAGACGGCCCCAGCCACGGCGAGCACAGCTCCAGCAAGGAAGGCCATGAGCACGCGCGGTAGTCTGAGTTGCCAGAGGATGCGGGCGTCGAAGTCGTTGCTGTGGGGCCCTTGGCTCCAGGCCTGCAGGACTTCGATGTGGCTGCTGCCGAAGGCGGGCAAGGCCAGGATGGCTGCGGTTGCGAGGCCTCCCAGGAGCAAGAATGGCCAATAGGCGCGTGACTTTAGGGGTGGTTCGGTGGGCGCTTCTGGGCTGTCGTGCCGAGAGATGGAGCTCCCTGCTTTGGGGACGAGCACGGGGGCGTGCGCATCGGGGATGAGCTCGAAGGCGGCGCCGAAGACCTCTTCGATGGGTTGGGCTTGGAGGACGCGTTCGGGCGTATCACACATCACGATGCGGCCGTCGACCATGAGGGCGAGCTTGTCGCAGTAGCGGCTGGCCAGGTTGATGTCGTGCGTGGCCATGAGCACGCCTCTGGGGGCGGTCATTCGTGTTTGCTCCGAGCCTTGGAGGGCGCGCAGGGTGTCGAGCATGCGCACGGCCTGGTAGGGGTCGAGGGCAGAGCTTGGCTCGTCGAGCAGGAGGATGGGAGCGCACTGCGCCATGGCGGCGGCGAGCAGCGCGCGCTGGGCTTCGCCGCCGGAGACCTGGTCGAGGCGTCGTGAGGCGAGGGATTGGAGAGAGGCGGCGTGAAGCGCCTCCTGGGCGATGGCGTGGTCCTCTTTTCGGTCGAAGAGCTCGTGGCGTCGGTGGGCAGCGCGGCTTTGGAGGACGAGCTCGGCGATGCTGAAGGGGGGGAGTTGGGCGAGGCGTTGGGGCACGAAGGCGAGCTTGCGTGCGATGCTGCGGCGATCGAGCTGGCTCAGCACCACGCCGTCGAGCTGCACACTGCCTTGCATTTGCGATTCGAGTCCGAGAATACAGCGCAAGAAGCTGCTTTTGCCTGCGCCATTGGGCCCGACGAGGGCTATCCATTCACCGCTCTGAAGTTCGAAGTCGATGCCCTGCAGGACCTCTCGAGGGCCGCGACGCAGACGCAGCTCGTTGGTCTGGAGCAGCGTCTCGCTCAAGCGCGCCCTCCTAGCTCGTCAAGGATGCGTCTGGCCACGCGCAGGCCATCGACGGCAGAAGAAGAGATGCCTCCGGCGTATCCTGCGCCTTCGCCGCAGGGGTAGAGATGACGGTGGCTGATGGATTCGAAGGTGGGCCCTCGAAGGACGCGAAGCGGGGAGCTGGTACGGCTCTCGATGGCGTGTAAAGTTGCGGTTTCAGTGATGAATCCTGGCATCTTGCGGTCGAAGGCCTGCAAGCCCGCGCGCAAGGCCTCGACGAGCTGCGGTGGCAGCAGCTGGTGCAGTGGGAAGGGGCTGACTCCAGGACGGTAGCTGCTGCGGATGGGCTGTTTGGGCGGTCGCGCGTGCAGGAAGTCGAGGAGGGATTGGGCGGGTGCGTGCTGTGTGCGTTCTGCGGCTTGGTGACAGCGTCGTTCGAGGGCTTCTTGGAAGGCGATACCCGAGAGGGCGTCCAGCCCGTATTCTGAAAAATCTCTCTCATCGACGGTGACAACGATCGCGGCGTTGGCGAATGGGCCTGAGCGGGCGCTGTCGCTCATCCCGTTGACGACGATGCCATCTTCCAGAGTGGAGCTGGCTACGATGCAGCCTCCAGGGCACATGCAGAAGCTGTAGACGCCGCGTGACAGGGGCTTGAGTTGGGTGCTGAGCCTGTATTCTGCGACGGGGAGCCGAGGGTGACCAGCGTAGCGACCGTACTGGAGTTGATCGATCAGGGATTGGGGGTGTTCGATTCTGAGGCCGACAGCGAAGGCTTTCTTTTCGACGGCCACACCTTGTTCGACCAAGCTGGCGAAGAGCTCTCGTGCGGAGTGTCCCGTGGCGAGGATGACGCGGTCGAAGTGTTCTTGCTCGCCGTTGTCGAGCTCGAGGCCCCTCAGCTCTCGCGCCTCGAGCAGCAGGCGACGGACCAGAGACTGCGGCCGAATGCGGACTCCCTCGTCACGCAGTAGGGCTTCGAAGCTGGACATGAGTGGGAAGAGGCGATCGGTTCCCAAGTGAGCTCTGGCGTCGATCAGGATATCGCGCGGGGCGCCGAGCTCGCAGAAGGCCTCGAAGACCGAGCGCAGCTCGGGGGCATCGATGCGGGTGCTGAGCTTGCCATCGCTCCAGGTCCCTGCACCGCCGAAGCCAAAGCAGATGTTGCTGTTGGGGTCAATCCGTCCTTGACCGAAGATGCTTGCGACGTCGCGGCTGCGCTCGGCGACGAGCTTCCCTCGGTCGAAGAGGGTGACGTCTTGGCCTCCGCGGGCGAGGGTGATGGCAGCAAAGAGACCGGCTGGCCCGGCGCCAAGCACGGCGATTCGTTGGCGTTGCTGGGGCTTGGGGTAGGTCCATGGTTTCAGGCTTGGGCAGGGCCGCAGTTCCTCGGGATGAGCGAGCTTAGCGTCTGCATCGAACTCGACCTCAAGGTTGTGGAGCAGGCGCGGGCGGTGGCGTGCATCCCAGCTGCGTCGCAGCACCTCGATGCGTCGCAGCGCGGCGCGTGGCAGGCCGAGCTGCGCGAGCACTTTGCTTTCGAGCTCGTCTTCGTCGAGGTCGAGAACAACCTGGTTGACGCGTCCTCGGCGAGTGTTGGCCATGTTGCCATTCCGTGCAGGGTGAACGGGCGACCTGCCTGTCGCTTTGCCGCGAACAAGCGCGCTGAAGACTAGCGCCCTTGTGCTTGCTTGCCAAGTGAGGCAGTGCGCGTCGGTCGGGTCGCGAGTAGCGGCGGAACAGGGGCGCTTTCGATTCCAGAGAAGGGCACGCATCCTTTCGCGAATTCGCGGGAATTGCTGCGCTTGCGATTCTGGCTCAAGTCATCGCTTGTTGATTGGAGCAGAGCGCGATAAGGTCATTCTTTGCCTTCGATGTCCGAGGGTGGTGCTGGCTGGGCCGGTGCCTGCTCGAGGAGACGTGATGCAAGCGAAAGCGAGCGAAGACCACGCACACTCGCCCAATTTGGAAGGAGTAGGCTGCTTGCGGGGCTTTTGCGTCCCTCGATCCCCGTCCCTCGTTCCTGCGCAAGCTGCTCTGAGCGCTGCGTTCTGGGGCGTGCTGGCGGGTTGTTTGGTGTTGGGCTGCGCGGTGGCCGAGCTGCCCTGCGACAACACCTGTCAGGCGGTTGATACACAGCGCATTTGCGCCTCTGGCGGCATTTCGACCTGCACCCAGTTTCCCGATGGGTGCTGGCACTTTGGGGTTGCCGAGGCCTGTCCGAGCGGGCAGCTCTGCGTCCAAGACGAGCAGGGGGCGCGCTGTGCGACGCCTTGTCAGAACGCTTGTCCACTGGGAGCGCGCAGCTGTGATGGCAATGCGGTCATCGAGTGTGTGATGGGAGAGGATGGTTGCACGCGCTTTGGAGAGGGGCTTTCCTGCGGGGCTGCTGAGCGTTGCGATGCAGGGAGCTGCGTCGACGATACGGTGCCCTGTGAGGATGATTGTCCGGTGCTGGGTGATCGGCTCTGCGCGAGCGGAATCGAAGGCTATCGGCGTTGTGAGCAGAATGACGGGGACGAGTGTCACGATCTGGGGCCGGTGGTGCCGTGTTCGGACGGGGAGAAGTGTCGCAGCGGGAGCTGCGAGCGCGTCTGCCCTGTGGTTTGCACCACTGACGGTGAGCGTCAGTGTATGCTGACTGAAGGCAGCGATGCGTATCAGGTGTGTCAGCTCCTCGACGCTTGTTTGACCTGGAGTGCGGTTCAACGTTGTCCAGCGAACCATCGTTGCGATGGCGGTAGCTGTGTCGAAGAGAGCCTGCCTTGCGATGATGAGTGCACACCCGAGGGGCTTTGGTGTGATGGCGCAGCGGTGATTTCGTGTTCCAACACGGATTCGGATGTGTGTTTGGACCGCACCACGGTGCAGACCTGCGATTTGGGCAGCGAGGAGTGCAAGGGCGCTGCGTGTGCGCCGCTTCCCGTGGCGGCGCTGGTGATCTCGGAGCTGTATTACGATTCGCCTGGGGAGGATGACATTCCGGGCAATCTCCTCTTTGCGGAGCTCGCAGGGCCGCCGGGAACGCAGCTCTCGGGCTACACCTTGGTGGGGATGAACGGCACTGCGACACAGGATCCTGACTACGTCGTGGTGGAGCTCAGCGGTAGCATTCCTGCGCGAGGGCGCTTCGTGATTGTGCATCCGGATGCTGACGCTTCGTTGTTGGCCTTGGCGGATCTGGTGGACGCGGGGGTGAATTTCCAGAACGGGAACAGCTCTTCGGCCCCGCATGCGGATGCAGTGCAGTTGCGGCGCGGGGAGCTCATCGTCGATGCCGTGGGCTATGGTAACGGCGCTGACAACGCGTATGGCGAGGGCGCAGCGGCGGCCCACTCGACGAGCAAGCCCATCAGTCGAGATGCGGGGGCTAGCGACAGTGGCGACAACGCTGCCGATTTCAGTGCGCAGGCTGAGCACAGCGCGGGGCTGTGAGGAGGCGGCAGGCGAGCTGAGCCCCGAGCGAGTGGAGTTTTCGTATGCACCCCGATTGCGTTCGATCTGGGGAGTGCGTTGGGTGATGATGGAGTGAAGGTGGGGGCGCCCATTCCCAGTTCGCCCCATGCCCTTGACCTTGAAACCGCCACGCCAGGCCAAGCATCGATAAGCGGCAGCAGGCGAGCTGCTTTCCGCTGATGGCAAGCATGATGTCTTTTGATTTCAGGCTCTTGGTGGCGTGAGACCAGGCTTGTAGGGCGCCCTCTCGGCGTCGCCGCTTGGGGTAGACAAACAGCGAGAACGCTCGCCGAACACGATTCTCGGCGAAAAGAAACCCCAAAACTGAGCAGCGAATTCTCGACCACTTGCGCTTCGGAATGATAGTGTACCCCCCGCGGTTGCCAGTGCGAGGCGCACAATGCCTCTACCGCCTGTCGAACGTCCAAGCGAAAGAGAATGTCAATGTGCAAGAGAAGTTGGGGAAACAGGCCAAGTGCCCAATCGACAAAAAGTGCTGTGCTGGTTGTGCTCTTTGGTGGCTTGCTCGCGGGTTGCGGGGCGTCTTTGGTCGAGACCGGAGACATTGGTGATCCTCGTTGGTTTCAGATCGCGCCCGAGGCGAACATTCCCGATACCGAGGAGAACCGGGCAATCTTGAGTGCCATCAATGCCTATCGCGAGGCGATGAGCACCCTCGACACGAAGGCAGCGCAGAGCTTCGTGGCGACCGGCTACTTCGAGAACGCGTCGAGCACGGACGATCCGGGTGACGACTATGGCAACGAGATGGTGCCTATCGTCCTCGAGGACTATGTCGACACGGCGGTGCAGGAAATTCGCTATGGAATCAAGGTTTATGAGTTGCACCGAGAGGGCGGGGTGGTGCATGTCGACTATGAGTACCGCTGGCATTTTTACTATACGCTCGCCGGGCGTAACTACTGGCGCTCGCAGCACGACGTGAACCGCATCTCACTCGTCCAAGAGGAAGGACAGTGGCGAGCCGTCGGGGGGCTGTGAGTGCGTTGGAGCGGGCATGAGCTTCGAGCGTTCGCGTGAATCCTTCCTTGCGCGTGTTGCTGCCTCGGCGATGCGCCTACCCTTCATGACTTTTGCCGCGCTTGGCTTGACTGCGCTGCTCGTCTTGCCGCCGCTCACAAGCTGGGCTGCGTCCAACACTGACGAGGCCTACAAGCTCTTGCGGGTGGGACAATACGACGCCGCGGAGCGTCTGTTCCAGAGCGAGCTTGGCAAGGAGTCTGACAACCCTCGTGCCGTGCTCGGTTTGGCGCGCATCTACGAGCTGACTGGGCGGGAGACGGAGCTCGCCGAGCAACTGGAGAAAGCAAAGTCGTATACAGACTTTGCCTCCTTGGTGAAGACGATGCAGGCAGAGAGCCTGATTCGTCAGGGGCAGTACAAGGAGGCGAAGAAGCAGCTCGAGAAGCTTCTGGACGCCGATCCGGGGGCCTTTCGCGCGATGATTGCGCTCGGGCGGCTGCATTACCTCCTTGGCAAGAAGAACGATGGCGACCGGATCATGAACAGCTTTGCCCAGGTTTACAACAGTGGCAAGGCGAAGACCGCCGAGGAGCTCACCTATGTCGGCATCGCGATGTTCATGACCGAGTCCTACCGCGACGCTGAGATGGCTTTCCTCGAGGCAGTGGAAGCGGACTCGAAGTACGTGGAGGCTTACGTCGAACGTGGCTTCAATTTCCTCGAGAAGTACAACCAGAGGGATGCTGACGAGAGCTTCGCTGCCGCGCTCGAGGTGGACCCGAGTTTTGCTCTGGCCCTACTGGGGCGGGCGCGTGCTTGCATCGACAGCAATCACGACTTCATCTGTGCGAACACCTTCATCGACCAGGCGCTCGCGGTCAACCCGAAGCTCGTCGACGCCATCCTTCTGCGAGCCGAGATGCGCTTGATGCTCGAGCAGGTGGACGAGGCGCTCGCTCTGATCGACGAGGCGCTCGTCGTGAACCCCAAGCACCTGCGTGCGCTGAGCTTGAAGGCAGCTGCTTTCTATCTCGACGACCGAGAGAAGGAGGTCAAGAAGGTTGAAAAAGAGGTCTTGGCGATCAACCCGCGCTACGCAGAATTCTATGCTATTCTAGCAACTTATGCAGAACTTGCGCACCGCTACAGTGAGGTGCTCGCGCTCTACGAGAAGGCCATCGAGACTGACAAGAGCTACTGGAAGGCCTTCGTCGGTTTAGGCATCGCCTATACCCGAGTCGGTGATGACAAGAAAGCCTACGAACTGCTTGAAAAGGCTTTCGAGGCGGATAGTTACAATGTACGCGCCTACAACATGGTGCAGCTTCTCTACGACGATACCTTTCCCCACTACGAGCTGCTCGAGACCCCTTTGATGCGCTACCGTTTCCACCGTGATGAGCGAGAGCTTCTCGAGCTCTACGTTCCGCCGCTGATGGAGGGCGTGTACCGCATCTACTCGAAAAAATACGGAATCGAACTCGATGCCCCAACCTCCATCGAGCTCTTCAACGACATGCAGAGCTTCTCCATCCGCTCCGTTGGCTATCCTGCCATCGACCCGCAAGGAATCTGCTTTGGAAAGCTGATCACCTCGTACAGCCCGACCCAAGGAAACTTCAACTGGGCACTGGTCTTGAGCCACGAGCTCGCCCACTCCTTTCACCTTGCGCTCACCGAGGGACGTGTTCCTCGCTGGTTTACCGAGGGTCTTGCGGAGTATGAAACCGTGCTCGCCAGGCGCGAGTGGCGGCGCGAGAACCACATCCAGGTTTGGGTCGCCCTGGAAAATGATAGGCTCCCCCACATCCAAAACTTCAATGAAGCCTTTACCAACGCCCCAACCATGAACCACGTGATCCTCGCCTATTACCTGGCGAGCCTCACCCTCGAATACATCGACCAGACCTACGGCTTCGAGAAGATCGTCGGTATGCTGCGTGCCTGGGGCGAAAAGAAAAAAACCGAGGAGGTCTTCGAGACGGTGCTCGGCATCTCAGTCGAGCAGTTCGACACCGAGTTCCGACTTTGGCTTCGCAAGAAACTGGCGTACTTCGAGGGGAGTTACGAGGTCGACATCGACGACTTCTTCGCGAATTACGAACTCTACATCAAGAACGCTGCCGATCACCCCGACGATGCCGAGGCCCTCGCCGCTGCTGGCTTTGCAGAGTTCATACACATGCGCTTCGACAACGCACAAGTCTACCTCGAGCAAGCCATCGCCAAGAACCCCGATAGCCCCTTGGCCAATCACCTAGGGGGGACACTCTTCGCTCGCATCGGCGGCTATGAGCAGGCCATACCCTACTTCGACAAGCTGCTTGCCTTGGGCAAAGATGGATACACCATTCGCCTCGATCTGGGCTTTCTCTACCTCAAGAAAGGCGAGGTCGAGAAGGCCGTCGAACACTACAACAAGGCCAAACAGTTCTACCCATTCGGCGAGGAGCCTTATCGACAGCTCGCCACGCATTACGAAAAGACTGGCGATGACAAGAAGGCCCGCCCTGAGCTCGAGAAGCTGCTCGAGATCGATGAGAACGATTTTCTCACCGCCAAGCGCCTGCTCGTCATGGCCTTTGACAACGGCGACATCAAAGATGCGCGGCGCTATGGTGAACTCGCGCTGGACATCTACCCCTTCGATCCGGAGGTTCACTTGCTCCTCGCCAAAGTCGCCGTCAAGCAAGAGGACTGGCGCTTTGCTGAGCGTGAGTACCTCGCCTACCTCGCCGTCGAACCAGGTCAGCCCTTCGAGGCCTACCTCGGGCTCGCCGAGGTGTACATCCAGCTCGGTCAGAACGCAGACGCCAAAGACTACATCGAGCGGGCACAGGCGGTGCGACCCAATGACCCCGCCATCTCCACGGTCGAGTCCAAGCTGAAGCAATAGCATTCGCTCGCTCTCGGGCACCGACCTCGCGCCAGCGGCAAATCCTTCGGATTGGCGCGAGAATGCATTCGCTCGCTCTGGGGCACGGACTTCTCGAGAGCGACAATTCTTTCGGAATCGTCATCCCTCTCCGATGACTGCAAGTTACTGAATTGTAGCGAGCTTTCCTCTGCTTTCTGGCTCCCTCGAATTTTTGAGAGTGCGTTTTTCCCTCCTCAGCTCGATCACTCTCTCAAGCGAGCCTGCGTCGGCAGGTTTCTCCATCGAGGCAGAGAGCAGGAGGCGAGATGTTGGCCAAAGTCAGCAGCGGAGCGGTCTTGGGGATCACGGGCTATCGTATTGAGATCGAGGTGCAGCTCGGGTTTGGGGTCGTGAACTTCTGGACAGTTGGGCTTCCAGAGGGCGCGGTCAAGGAAGCCAGAATGCGCATTCGAAGCGCGATGATCGAGAGTGGATTCGGCTGGCCTGCACGTAGTGTGACGGTCAACCTGGCGCCGGCAGACATCCGCAAGGAGGGCTCTGCGCTGGATCTGCCCATGGCTGTTGCGCTCATGGCAGCCGATGGCCGGCTGCCGTTGCAGGAGGATGTGCTCAGCCCGCAGACGTTGATCGTCGGGGAGCTGGGATTGTCGGGAGAGGTTCGCAAGATCCGTGGTGTCCTGCCCCTCGCCGTGATGGCGCGACAGCAAGGATTGCGAGCGATTGTGGTTCCAAAGGAGAACGCACAGGAGGCTGCGCTGGTCGAAGGGATTGACGTGCTCCCAGTCGGCAATCTTCGAGAGCTGGTGGAGCACCTCAAAGGGATCGCACCGATTCTGCCCCAACAGCGCCGCCTGCTGGGGCCGCTGCGTGCAAACAACCCGCTCGATTTCGACGATGTCTGTGGGCAGGAGTCGGCCAAGCGCGCCCTCGAGGTCGCAGCCGCTGGCGGCCACAATCTGCTCTTTTGCGGACCGCCTGGCGCTGGAAAAACCATGCTCGCTCGGCGCTTGCCGAGCATTCTGCCCGCCCTGGAGTTCGAAGAGGCCCTGGAGCTGACGACCATCTGCAGCGTTGCTGGGTTGCTCGACAGGGATGGCTTGATTCGAGAGCGCCCTTTCCGTGCTCCACACCATACGATCAGTGATGTAGGCTTGATTGGTGGCGGCTCTCCGAGTCCTCGTCCAGGCGAGGTCAGTCTGGCGCATCATGGGGTGCTCTTCCTCGATGAGCTGCCGGAGTTTCGACGAGGGGTCTTGGAGGTCTTGCGCCAGCCTCTGGAGGACGGGCGGGTGAGCATTACGCGGCGGCTGATTACCGTGGACTACCCAGCGAACGTGATGTTGGTCGCGTCGATGAACAACTGCCCTTGTGGGTATTTGGGCAGTACGCGTCGAAGCTGCTCCTGTCGCAGCGACCAGATCGAGCGCTATCGCGCACGTATCTCTGGCCCGCTGCTCGATCGCATCGACATCCAGGTGAATGTGGCAGATCTGGCCTATCGCGAGCTCAGCAGCGCGAAGCGTCGTGGGGAGCCCTCCGTAAAGATCCGTGCTCGAGTGGAGGCTGCGCGTGCGATTCAGCGGCAGCGCTTGCGCGCGAGCGGTGTGTTCTGCAACGCACAGCTCCAGGCTCGTGAGATCCGACACTTCTGCTCTCTCGATGAACAGGGACATCGCCTTGTGGAGCGAGCAGTAGAGCGCTTTGGCCTGAGCGCCCGGGCCTATCACAGAGTGCTCAAGGTGGCTCGGACCATTGCGGATCTGGAACAAGCCGAGGCCATCGGGACGGCGCATTTGGCTGAAGCCATCGCCTACCGCTGTTTGGATCAAGTAGGGGGGCAGCGAGAGCGCGCTGCATCATGAATGGGAGTCAAGGCTCCTATGGATTGCGAAGCTATCGTGTCGTCGTTGCGGTTTGCCTCAGGGCTTGGCCGAATCGATGGCGGCTTGGAGTCGTGCTGCACGGGGGTGTTGAGGGTAGAGCTCGAGCACTTCTCGAAAGGCGTTGGCCATCGCAGCGCTGTCGCCGAGGCGTTTGTAGCTCTCCCCGAGCAACTCCCAACACTTCCATGATGTTTTGTCGAGTTTGAGGGCTTGTCGAAGCAGCTCTACGGCGCGGCGCGGGTCGCTGTGGCGGACGGAGTTGGCATCTTTGAAGAGCGCATCCACCTGGCGAGCACGTTCTTTTCGTTTCTCTGCCGGAGAGGCGGTATCGGTTTTGATTTCGGTTGCTTTCGAGGGTCGATGGGTGGGGCCTTTGTGGGTTTCTGTCGGTTTGGGCGTGCTGAGCTGGAGCCCTGCGGCTGCGAGTGCGAGGCCGCGCTGGCAGCTCGGCAGCAGCTGCTCTGGGACTTGGGGAGCGGCTGGAGCGGCTGGGGCGACCGCTGTCGCAGGCGATGAGGGTGGCGGACTGGGAGGGGGTGGTGTGCTCGGTCCAGGCTCCTCATGACTGCGCAAGAGCAGGAGGAAGAAAACGAGCGCGAGCAGAAGCACGAGAACACAGAGGAAGAGAGGCAGCAACCATTTGGACTGGGAGCGGCGTCGACGGGACTTGATGGCGGTGCGTTGATGTTGCACCGCTTTCATTTCAATGACGGTTGCTGCGTTGATGTTGGCTGTGATGGGGCGAGAGGACTCCTCATCCCCAATGACGACGCCGCGCCGGCGCTGATCGCCTCCGCTGAGCAAGTGGGCTTGATAGGCTTGGTCGAGGGCCTCACGCAGGGCCGCTGCCGAGGGGTAGCGTTGTGTCGGGTCCTTCTGCAGCGCCTTCAGACAGACTGCCTCGATGGACGGGGGAATGTTGGCATCGAGGCGGACGCGGCTGGGGGCGACCACCTCATCGAGCATGATGGAGCTTGCGACATCGACGGCGCTGTGCCCTTTGAACGGAAGACGCAGGGTGAGCATGAAGTAGAGGATGGAGCCTAGGCTGAAGATATCACTTGCAGGGCCTAGCTCTTGTCCCGAGACTTGCTCGGGGCTCATGAACGCAGGCGTGCCGCAGACCAAGCCGTCTCGCGTGAGACCTTCCGAGGCGGCTCCCTGAATCTTGGCGATGCCGAAGTCGAGGACCTTGGCGTTCTCTTCCCCGCGTCGATCAACCACGAAGATGTTGGCGGGCTTGAGATCACGGTGGATGATGCCCTGGCGGTGGGCTTCCTCGAGGGCGCGGCAGACTTGACTGAGCAGAGCGACGATACGTTTGCTTGGGAGGGGGTAGTCTTGGGTCACGACGGCGGCGAGGTCGCGTCCGTCGAGGTACTCCATGGCGATGTAGGGGGCACCCGTGTGGGTCTTGCCGTAGTGGCTGACGGCGATGGTGTGGGGATGCTTGAGCTTGATGGCCGCCATCGCTTCGAGCTCGAAGCGGCGTTCGACCACTCGATCGGTCAGCAGCGTCTGATGAAGAATCTTGACAGCGACCGGCTTGGAGAGAGCCTGGTGATTGGCCTTGTATACCGTCCCCATGCTGCCCACGCCGAGCACCGATTCAATCATGAAGGTGTTGTCGACAAGCTTGCCGAGGTAGGGATCGTCTGAGGATGAATCGAGCTGGATGGAGGCGCCACAGGAGGCGCAGAAATTGGCATTTCGCAAGCGTGGATGACCACACTTGGAACACAGTGGCGAGGATTCTTTAGGATGGTCGCTCACGAATCTCCACAATTCCGTTCGCTGCCGGTGCAGACGGCCGCTCAGCAGACTATACTCTTCGAGAGGAGGGAGGCCAAGGCGCAGATGCAGCAGTGCGCGCGGTCGAATCCCGATGGCGTATTCGATTGCGCTTCGACTGAATGCGGCGCAGAGCAGAACGCGGGAATCTGTTGCGGCCTCCAGGCTTTCTACGATGGGACCAAGGGGTACGTCGAGGAGGGCTCTTGGCTACGACATGCTCGGCGAAGACTCGCTGCGAAGGGTGCGCGCCACGGATGGCGCGCAACAAAGCAGACGAGCCAGAGCGGTGGATGTGCATCATGTTCATGGATAGTGGGATGGAAAGTGGAATACAAGGGTGTGGCTTTGCCCCCTGCAACGCCAGAGGGCTGCACCCTTTGGCGTTGGGTTGATTTCAGTTTGTTGCTGACGAGGTGGCGAGAACATGGTGCAGGCCTCGAAGGGAGATGACCAAGAGAAGGGAGGAGCCGGTCGAAGTGGGCTTCGTCTCGGCCGAGCTGGCGTGGTGGGGTTCTTGGTCTTGCTTGGCGTGGCCTTGTGGCTCGTTGCTTCGGAACGCGAGGCCACGTCGCTGACTTGGGGTGAGCGCATCCGCGCGCTGTGGACGCAGTCGAGTGCAGGCAACGAGCTGTCCTGGCCCATCTCTCATGAGGGAAAGGCGCCAAGCTTGGCGGCAGAGCAGGCGGAGCTCGACAATCCGGAGCCCAGGGTGGGGGCCATTCTTGGCGTGGTGCTCGACCAAGACGACAAGCCCATCGAGGGCGCCTCGCTGGTGCTCGAAGAGAAGGGAGGGTTGCGCCGAGAGACCCTGAGTGATGCGTCGGGGGTCTTTGCGTTTTCACTTCCTGAGTTCACATTGTGTACCCTGTCCGTTCATGCTGAGGGCTACACACGTCGCAGTTACGAGGAGCTTGAGCCGAGTGAGGTGCCATTACAAATCCGCCTCGAGCAGGGGCTCAGTCTGAACGTCCAGGTCCTGGACGAGCAGGGCAGGGCAGCGCAGGCGACCTGCATGCTTGGGATGGCAGGGAGTTTTCCTGCACAAACGCTGCAGACCGATTCTCGAGGTCGCTGTGTGTTTTCCGGGTTGAAGCACGGTTACGTGGACTTGGTTGCGACCGCTCCAGGGCTCTCCAGTGATTGGACGCAGACGCGTTTCAGTGCAGAGCGCTCACTCGTCAGCTTGGTTTTGCGGCCTGCAGAGCCGTTCTCTGTGAGGGCCGAGGGCCCGGACGGCGAAGGCCTGGTTCGGGCGATGCTCAGCATCGCGCCAGACCGTGTGCACACCTTGGCTTTTCGATGCCTGACCGACGCCGACGGCTACTGTCACTTTCCCGCATTTCCGCCTGGACGTTTCATTGCCACCGTCAGGGCCACCGGCTTCGTTCCCGATCATGGCACCGTCTTTGATTCACCGATGCAGGCGCTGCTCGTGCTCGTGCCGCGTGCCGCCTGCAGTGTGTCTGGGCGAGTCGTGGATGAGGACTTGCGTCCCATCGAAGGGGCGCGCCTGCGGGCTCGGGTCACGACCCCACGAGGGGAGCTCTACTACATCGATCGCGACACCTTCTCTCGGGTGCACTCGGCGATCCGCCTGGCTCCGGTCGGTCTCTCGACCTCGAGCTATTTCTCCAGTGGCGACGGGAGTTTTCTCATCTCGGGGCTGCCCGAGGGGCGGGTCGAGCTGGAGGCACGCGTTGACGGTTTTGCCCCGAGCAAGCGGGTTGAGCTGGAGCTGAGTCAAGGAGCCTATGTTGGCGATGTGCTCCTGAGGTGCGCTGCAGGTCGAAGGCTGCAACTGCGTGTCGAGAATACGTCGGGAGCTGCGCTCGAGGGCGCCAGCGTGCGATGGCGTCCCAAAGGTGACGATGCCTGGTCCTGGAGTGAGCGCAAGACCACGAACAGCGCGGGATTGGTCGAGCTCGAGGCTTTGCCCCCAGAGGTGGAGCTCGAGCTTTCGGCTGAATCCTTCGAGACCTTGCGCAGCTTCGATTCGACGGGAGCGGCTTCGCGGGTGCTTTCGCTGCGACCTTTGGAGGGAGAGCTGAGGGGGCGAGTGCTCGGGCCACGCGGACCACTGGCGGGTGTCGAGCTCAGGCAGCAGGGCGTTCGAAACCGCGAGCATTGCCAAACAAAGAGCGACGCCAAGGGCCGCTTCGTGCTCAGACAGTGTGGGGATGGCGAGTGGATCCTAGAGCTAGAGGCAGACGAGCTACCGCCGGCCTGGGCGCGGGTGCGCTCTGGTGAAGAACTCGAGCTGGTGATGGCCCAGGCTGCCACCCTCGAGTTGTATTCCGAGTACCAGTTCGAAATGCTTGCGAACGTTGAGATTGAAGCTACAGTACTGAGTGGGACGGGAACAATTGCGTACTCACAGTCGGTCTTTGTTGGTCCTGGGCGTACACTTATCGGGGCGCTTCCGGCTGGGCGCTTGCGCTTGAGCGTCGAGGCGCCGGGACACGCGCCGCTTGAACTCGAGAGAACGTTGGCTGCCGGAGAGACGGAACTGATTGAACTACACGCTCAGGCTTCTTGCAGTGTCGACGTTTGGATTCTCGATGCCCTGGGGGCTCCGGTGGCGAAGGCCTGCGCCTCTGTACGTGAGGGTGGCTGTGAGCTGCAGAGCGATGTCCAGGGGCGGCTTCGATTCGAGGGCTTGTCTGCGGGTGAGCACTCCATCTTTGCCGTCCACGCCTTGTGGGGTCGGGCACTCGGGTCTGTCTCCTTGGAGGAGGGAGAGAATATGCGCTTGGAGCTGCGCCTCGAGCAGCCTGTGGATGCTGGGGGCTGGGCGGTGGCGTTGGGCGAGGCTGGAGTGGAGGTCGAGCAGCTCGACGGCGCTTGGGTGGTTGCGGGCTGTCGAGATGGAGCTGTGTGGTGTGAGCTCGGCCTGCAACGGGGAGACCTGCTCGAGGCCTTCGATGGCAGCACGCTGCGTCTGATGAGGGACCAACGTCGGCTCACGCTGAGGAAGCGCTGAACCTTCTCTTGTCTTTGTGCGCGCCGAGCCTACTCGAGGAAGTTTGGGGATGGAGTTCGTGGGCTCGCTGGCCCACATCCGCCGAAGGGCTGGCCCTCAGGGATCCATTTCTGGTTGTTGCATCGGCGGGCGAGAGCTGTTGTCCCATTCGACCATGCTGCAATCAGTAGAACACCTCGAAGCAGGGACAGACCAAGTGTCGGATGGGGGAGACGTTGCTCTCTCCAGGAAAAGTGCCGTATCCCCCGCTTCCGCTTTCACATTTTCCGAAGCGCGCGCCCCCTTCGTATCCGTATCCTAGGGTGCGGATGGGCGTCGTCCCGACGTTGGCGTTCCAGGCCCCCGGATTGCCGGCCTGGTAGAAGGATGTGGAGAGGTCGTCATCGTCTGGTGAAGAGCAGTTGTCAGCCCACAGGCCGAGCGCCATATTGGCCAAATTCTGGCCTCCGACCGCGGTGCAGGCGCTATCGCAGCTTTCGCCTCCCACGGACAGATACCAGCAGAAGCCATAGCGGCTCAGCGGTCCGGCGAGGGCTTGGTCCTTGGCAGGAGGACAGAAGGACTTGCAGCTACCCTGAACACAGGTCTCATTGACAGCGCAGGGCGCGTCGCAGGCACCGCAGTGTTCGGGATCGAAGCGAGGATCGACACATTGCTCGGCACAGCGCAGCATCGGTAGTCCGCAGGAGGGCTGGCAGCTGCCGTTCTCGCAAATCTCGCCGGCATCACAGCTGCTGCCTGCATCGCTGCCAATGCACTGCGCTCGGGCACCGCAGAAGATGCGGTCGCTGAGGGGCTCGACACAGCGTTGGTTGCAGCGCACTTCGTTGGCTTGGCATTCGAGGGTGCATACGCCTGCCGAGCAGACTCGGCCTTGTTCGCAGCGCTCTCCAGCGGCGAGGCCTGTACAGGGGGCGGTGGCGCCGCAGTGGTCCCTATCATGAGCTGGGTCGATGCAGCGGTCCCCACATTGCACCAAGCCGAGCTGGCAGCTGAGCTGGCAACTGCCCGCCGAACAGATTTCGCCGGGCCCGCAGACGGCCCCGGCATTGGCGCCATTGCAGTCCCCCGAGGCACCGCAATGGCTCCGATCGGTGTTGGGGTTGATACAGCTCTCGCCACACTCGAGCATGCCAAGCTGACAACTGGCAGCGCATTCGCCGTCATTACAGACTTCTCCGGGCGCACAGGCCTCTCCAGCGTTTTCGCCTTCGCAGTCGTCTTGGGCACCACAGCTTTGGCTGCTCCAGCGGCCGTCGACGCACTGGTCATTACAGCGGGCAAAGCCGCTCGGGCAGTTGAGCTGACAGACGCCGCTGACGCAGACCTCTCCGGCCGCGCAGCGCTTGGCATCGAGGCAGCCAGGGGCATGTGCGCCACAGTAGTCTCGGTCGCTGAGTGGATCGACGCAGCGTTGCTCACAAGCGATTTGGCCTTCGGCACAGTCGAGTTGACAGACCCCGGCGATGCATCGCTCACCGCTGGCGCAGACCTGGCCTGCTTGCTCGTCCTGACAATCGCCGCTGGCCCCGCAGAAGAGCTCATCGCGGTCGGGAAAGACGCAAGCACCGTCGCAGGCGAGCATTGCGTCGGGGCAGCTGGTGACGCAAACGCCTTGGGCGCAGAGCTCTCCACTCTGGCAGGCATACCCGGCTTGCTCAGCGGAACAGTCGCCGCTGGCACCACAGTGCTCACGGTCCTTGGAGGGGTCGATGCAGCGTTGCTCGCACAGGAGGGAGGGTTCGGGGCATGCGCAAGCGCCGTCGATACACTGTTGACCTTGCTCGCAGGTGGCGAAGCAGACGCCACAGTGCTCGGGATTGCTGCTCAGCTCGACGCAGAGCGAGCCGCAGAGCTCTTGTCCCGGCGGGCAGAGCTGAACACACGCGCCGGCGACGCAGGACTCTGTCTCGGCGCACTGACGAGCGCAGTCACCGCAGTGTTGGGGGTCGAGCTCGAGGGCGACGCACTGCGTCCCGCAGAGTGTCAGTCCTGCAGGACAGAGGAGCGCGTCGTCGTCAGCGCTGATATCGGGGGGCGAGGGTTGATCGTCGCAGGCTGGGAGCAGTAGCAGCGCGAAGCTCAGTAGCTCGAGCGGGAGGCGACGCAGGGAGATGCTCATATTGGCCTCGATAGGTGAGCGTTTGGGTACGGCAAAGTGCCAGCAGGGGAGCGCGTTTCATGTTTCATTGCAGGGAGATGCGCCGAATGCTCACTCTGGACACGTCGGGCTCCTCGTAGGCGCTGGGGATGTTGAGGAGCAGGTAGTGGTGGCCTGTTTCGTCGAAGATCTCCATGTCGGCGCCTCCACCTCCGGTGATGAAGAGCGGAATGCCTGCGATTCTCAACTCGGCGAAGGTCTTGATGGAGCCCGCAAAGATCAGGTCGACGCCGCCCCGAAGCAAGGTGGCCACGAGCGCAGCAGCCTCCCGTCGCGAGAGGAAGGCCGCGTTGCGGGCGCCGAGCAGATCAAAAGGCGGTGTGTAGGTGAAGAAGAGGCGCAAGGGGTCTTGGCAGAGGCCATTGGCATCGCAGCGTCCACCTTGACCGCAGTCTTCGTCGCGGGTGCAGCGGCAGCTCGAGCTGCCGTCGCCTTGGTCGACGCAGTGCAGGTTTCCTGGGCAGGTTTTGGCAGCGGCAGGAACACAGAGGCAGTTCAAGGGTCCGCGACTGCTGTCCGAGCGGGATGCTGGCGGTGCCACGCACTGAGCGGCCATGCCGAGGCAGAGGTTGCAGTCGTTGCTCGCGCACTCCCAGAGCAGCGGCCAGTCCTCCAAGCCTTCTGGGAGAGCGTTGACCATCGTGCAGGACCGATTGCGGCTCTGCGCTTTCGCGAGCTGCTGCTTGAGCCAAGCGAGCTGCTCAGTGCCCAAGGTTGCGTCGGCGGAGTCGAGCATGATGAGCTGTACGCGGCCGATGAAAGCGGAATACGTTGAAGGGCCAAAGTTTTCGAAGAAAGTATAGAAGCTCTCAGCGTCGGTTTCGTTGGCACCCAGGCTGCTCGAGAGCTGTGGAGAGGCGAGCATGGCGTTGCAGAACTCGGGGAAGTCGCGCGCATGCTGGTCGTCGCAACAGATGGCATCGTCGCTGACTGGGCACTCGGTACCATCGTAGGATTGCAGTGAGGAGCGGGCAAAGCTGGCCATTTTTCTGACCTCTGCTTGACCGCCGGTGCTGAGCTCTCCGAGGTTGAGGACGAGCTCGACGCCTTGCTCACGGGTGGACTCGGCGAAGCGCTCGAAGACGCTGCGATTGCCTTCGACATTGCTGATGACCGCGAGGCTGAGGTTGGCGCTGCGGTTGAAGTCTTCATCCTTCTTGTGCCGAAAACTGAATACGGTTCGACGGCAGGAGCAGGGCTTCAGGCAGAACTGCAGTGTGGGAGCTGCTGCTTCTTTTCGGCAGCACTGGTTTTGGTCGGGTGTTTCGCCGTTGATGGCGGCGGTGACGACCGAGTCTTCGAAGGCATCGCAGATGCCGCATGCCTGCGAGTCTGTGGCGAGGGGCTCGCGCTGTCCTGAGGCGCTGCGGCAGTTGCTGTTGTCGAGGTATTCGCTGTGTGCGACCAGCTCAAAGCGGCCGGGCAGGACGAGCTCGCAGGCGCTGGTGTCGGTGCCGCAGCGCGCGACGATGTTCGGCTTTCCGTCCTTTCGCAGGCTGCATTGGGTGACGTAGCGTTGCAGCACCCGCTCATCGCAGCGTCTGTAGATGTCGACGGTTCCGAGGGGGAGGCCGCTGAGCTCGATGCCGATGGCTTCGACCTGCTCACAGCGCGGGGCACTCTGGGTCTCTACCACGATGCTGGGCGTTGGTGTATTCGCACCAACCCGCAGAACTGCCATCTCAGCAGTACTTTGGTTGCTCTCGGCTACGCAACTAAACGATGAGGAGAGACTTGCCTCACCATCGAGCAAGCGACCGCCGTATACCTCGACGAAGTACGGGGGGCTCTCGAAGCGAAACCAGGTAGATTGGTCTCGGAAACGCAGGCTCTCACTCGTATCGCAGGCGTTGAGCAAGCTGCAGAAAGAGAGCACATGCAAGCCGACTATGATAAAAAAAAGGCGAGTCATGTGGCCGTGTCGTCGTGCCCAGGATGCACGCTCCCAGCCCATGGTAGTCAGCGCCGTCGCTGGCCGCAATGCAAGTGGTGCCTTTCGGTGCTCGTCCCCATGCTTTGGCTTGTGGCGAGCGCCATCATCGAGTGGAGCCGAATCGAGTGAGCAAGACGAGTCGCAGCCAGCACACGCGCGCGGTTGGGCCAAAACAGGCTCGTCCGAAGCGAGGAGCTGAGGATTCGCCGCTTGCGTGGCTGCGACTTCGTTTGTGGCACCGGGTCTTGCTTCGGCTTTTTTGGCCTGCCACCTTCTTCGGTTTGCTCTATGTCATCGTCTTCTTTTTTCTCAACAGCCACTACTTCAAGACCATCCTGGAGGCTCAGCTCACGGCCACGCTCTCTGGCGTGGTCCACATCGACTCGCTGCACGTCGCGCCCGACCTGGAGACCATCACTGTTCGGGGAGTGCAGCTCTGCGAGCCCGAGGGCGAGGAGGTCATCGCCGTCGAGCAGCTTCGGCTTCGCGTGCCGCGTTGGAAGTTGCTCTCCATCTACACGCGCTCCCAGCTCGAGCTGAGGGACATCGAGCTGCATGGGGCCGATGTGCTCCTCGATTTTAGTGAACCCGGCAAATTCAACCTCTTGCGCGCGGTTCTGCCCGCTGAGCAGAGCGAGAGTGAGGGGGGCGGCGAGTTCACGGTGAATTTCGATGCCATCAGCCTCACTGACAGCCATGTGCAGCTCCGTTTCGAGAGCTTTGTGCTGGACTTCTCCGGTGTCTCGTTGGACCGCTTGCGGCTCGCCGTGGGTAGCGCAGGGCTCTTCATGAACGCGGCCCCATCCTCGCTTGGGGCGCAGGGGCTGCAGGTCCAGCGGGGCTACGCATCTTTTGATCCTGCCATGTTTTCCTTCGCGTTTGGCGCGCAGGGGCCCAGTCAGCAGGGGCTGATCATGGACGCTCGGGGGGGGCTCGCACAGCAAGCCATGCTCGTGCGTCGCGGTGCTGAGGCGCTCGGGCGGGTTGCGGCTCGCCAGTCCACTCTGCGGATCGAGCAGGTCGAGGCATTGCGGGCGCTTTCTGGCCACGCCGTCTGGCCACCCCACGCGCGAGGTCAACTGCAGGTGGATTTTCGCAACCTTCAGGTCGATGACTTCTGGTGGCGCGAGATGAGCTACGGCTTCTATCGACTCAGCGGTCGCGCATCTGGGGCAGAGTTGGCGCTACGTCAGCCGTGGATGAACCTCTCTCCCAGCGAGTCCGATGTCCGGGCGCTGGCGGAGAAACAGGGCGTCGAGCTGGATCCCGAGCAGCTCGACACTTTTTTGTTTCAAGGGCGGCTGGAGCTCGACATCCCCGGCAACGATCCCCTCGTGGAATACTTTTTCGGTCCTGTCGACAGTGAGGATTTGCTCTCACTGCGCGCTGAGATGAGCGGCAGTCGACATCGTGCGGAGGGCCAGATTGGGTTGATTGCGGAGCGCTTTGCCATCGCGGGCATCGAGCTCCTGCTGCCGCAGTTGAGTGCAACCCTGGCGGGTCAGGAGCTGACCATTGTCGACGCCTTCGCGCAGCTCTTTGATGGAGACGTCGAGGCCAGCGGTCTCTATCGTATCCTTGACGGCGATTTCGACCTCGTTGCGCAGCTCGGAACCCCCGATCCGGAGCAGCCTTCGCAGCTCATCAGAGGGATCGATTTGGGCTTGATTGGGGCGCTCCCAGAGGCGCTCCTGGGGCGTTTGACCGGCGCGCTTCATCTGAGCGGAAACCCCGATGATCTCAGCCTTGGCTTCGAGCAAGCCCTGCGACTCGAGCTCGCGAATCCCCTGGGCGCTGGCTCCGAGCTGCTCCTCTCGCAGAACGATGCTGAGCTGCCTGCGCTGCAGTATCGCAACCGCGTCCTGCGCGGACTCGATGGCCTCAGCCTGCGTGCTGGCGGCGATTTGGTCGAACTCTACGGAGACTGGGCGGTCTTTCCGGACGAGGAGCGCTGCACAGAGCTCAAACTCAGCAGCAACATCGACGATCTTGGTTCGTACTTGCGAAGCTTTGGCCTTCGTGGCGTCTTTGCGCAGCGTCTGCAGCTCGACGCCAGTGTAGATGGTCGCTTTGAGGCCCCCACGGTGAACTTGGAGCTGCGCAGCGGACGAGCTGGCTATCGCGACTACCGACTCGATTCGCTATGGCTGGTCGCGCAACTCTCTCAAGGCAAGGTGAGCGTCGATCGCATGCTTGCTCGCGCACCCTACGCCAACGTGGAGCTCAAAGGGTGGGCGGCTCTGTTCAAAGAGGGCTTCCTCTTCGATCCGGATTTCGCTTTCGATCTTCGGGTCGATGCCAGTGATGTGCTGCTGCAACAGCTCCCGGTCGCGCTCGCCTTCCCCTTGCAAGGCCGCTTGGATGTGCAAGCGAGTGTCAGAGGCTCTCTGACCAAGCCCAAAGGCTCAGCACACGTGGAGCTTCGCGACCTGATCCTGTTTGGGGAGCGTTTTGAGAGAGTTTCCAGCAATGTGGGCATTGATGGCAGCTTGCTGAGCGTGGATGCTCTGCTCGCCGAGCTCAGCAGCGACGACCAACTTCGTCCCACGCTGCACGTTGAGCAGGCATCCTACGACCTCACACATCATCGCTTTCAGGTACAGGCGGAGCTGCGCGAGCTGCGCCTTGCGCACCTGCAGTCGTTTGCCGCGCTGGGGCTACCGCTGCAGGCGGGCGTGGGCTTCGAGCTCTCGGCTAGGGGCGATCTCGATGACATGATGGCGCGTCGCGGTGGGATATGGGCGGAAGGAAGGCTCGACATCGAGGACATCAGCTATGCAGAACGAGCGCTCGGAGCGCTTCGTCTCGGATTCGAGACGAAGCAGCACGACGGTCAGGAGCTGGTGGCCATCAACGGACGCATTTTCGATCGTTTGGATGTGGAGGGGCTGATCGACTTCGATCAAGAGCTGCAAGCACACCTGCGCATCGCCTTCTCCAAGCTCGAGCTACTCGAGGAGATTCCGGAGCTTGCGGCGCTCGCCAATGGTCACCCTTCAGCCCATCGAGAGACGGCGCGGGTCGAGGCGGGCAAGGTGCTGCTCTCCGAGGCCGTCATCAGCGGAGCCATCGAGGCCAAGTACACCCCAGAGGGGCTGCTGGCGACGCTGCATTTGTCCGAGCTGAGCAGCCGGCTCTTTGGTCAGCGCATAGAGAACGACGGAGAGCTGGTGCTCACGTTTGCGCTGAACGAACAGGAGCTGCGCATCAGCCGACTACAGCTACGCAGTGACAAGTCCCGTTTGCTTTTGTACGGCATGCTTGGTCTCGACGGCCGCCTGCGATTGGAGATAGGGGCCGAGCTGGACGGTGCTCTTGCTCGCTTCCTACCTCGCGTTCGCAACGCTGAAGGACAATTGACCATCGCCACCGAGCTCCGCGGCAGATGGCTGCGCGATGGCTCGGTCGACATCAAGGGGCTGCGACCTACCGGTTTTGTCGCGGTGCGTCGACCCATCGAGCTGTGGATGCAGGGCATCGACCCTCCTTTGCGTCTGCAGTCGGGCCTGATCGCGCTCGCTGAGGGCAGCGAATGTGAGCAGGAAGAGGCGCTGCTCTGTTTCAAGGTGCAACCCAGCACCCCCCTGACCGTCGAGCTTGGTGGTCAGACGCTGCAGCTCCAAGGACAGCTTGCCAACGATGGGAGCGTCGATCTGAGTCTCTATGGTCGACTCAACGCCTCTCTCGCGCGGCTCGCTGGAGATGTGGTGACCGACGCCTCCGGGAGTCTCGCCGTTCAGGTCCAGGCGCGCGGAAACATTATGGATGCGCTCAGTCAGGAGGATCCGAACGCGCTGCAGTTTTCGGGTGAGCTCAGCGTCGCCGAGCCCATTCGTGTGAACGTTCGAGAGCTGGTCGATCCCATCATTCTGAGCAGCGGAAGCATCCTCATCGCAGCCGAAGAGGACTGCCAGGTCTCCGATGGCCCATGCTACCTCATCCCAGGTGAGCGTACGCTGAGCGGTCGGGTGATGGGCGGAGCCTATGCGATCTCTGGCGAGATCTGGCGCAACCCCATCATCCCAGAAGGGGGCCAGATCGAAATCAGCGGAAACAACCTGAGTTTTCATCTCGAGAACGAGATGGCGCTCACCTTCAATCCCAACCTCAGCCTCTGGGTCGAGGACCTCCGGAACTTCGAGACCTACGAAATCTCCGGTTCGGTGCAGATCGAAGATGCCCGCTATTACAAAGATTTCGACATCCAAAGCGAGCTGCTCGAGGAGCGGGTCGTCGGGCAGGTCCTCGATAAGCGTCGTCGCGTGGCGCAATACGAGCAATCCATCTGGAAGCGCATGCCGCAGATCGGCAAGATTCGCCTGAATGTCAACGTCAGCGCAGATGGCGGTGTGCGTGTGGACAATCAGGTCGCCGGAGCCGCCGTCGATTTGGAGCTTGGCTTGCAACTCGCCGTGCAGGGGACGTTGAAGGACCTCCAGCCTCTGGGCGTGGTCGACGTGCGCAACGGGAGCATTGATTTTCGGGGTACCGAATTCGAGATTCAGCCCGGCGCTCAGCTCACCTTTCCCGGCACGGTGGATGCACGCCTCGACCTCGCCGCGCAAGCCGAGATCAACACGATGCGGAACTTCTCGTCTGCAATCGTCGGCAGCTCCACTGTCGAACGAAAGCGCATCCGCACCAGCGAGCTCGCCGCCAGCTCCCAGCTCTACGTGCTCAACGTCACCTTGAGCGGCACACTGTCCAAGCCCGTCTGGGACTTCGATAGTCGCCCCCACCTCAGCGACAACAGCATCTATACCCTCATTTTGACGGGAAAAACGCTAGAAGAATTCAGTGCTTCTCGAAATGAGTCGCCTGCCATGGACATCGCCATCGAGTCCATCTTGGCTCCCCTCTTCGAGTCCGAGATCGACCAGATCCTCAGGGCCGAGCAGTTCAAGTTTCTGTTTTCCGAAGGGGCAGCCCAACTCGTCTTCGTGCAGCAGGTCAATCGCGCCCTGCGCTTGGCCGCGGGGGTGAGCATCCGAGGGGCTGAGGGCAACGAGCAGGCCATCAGCGGTGAGTATCGCTTCGATGACAATTGGCTGCTCGAGCTCACGGGACAAAACACCATCGAAGAGACTGGAAAGGCTCCGGTCCTTCGGCTCGGGGCACGTGTACACTGGAAGATTCCGCTGGATTGAACGCTTTGCCATGAGACGATTCGCTCCCATCACTGCGGCCTTCCTGCTCCTGCTCCTCGGCAGCGAGCTGGGTGCGCAAGTCCGGCCCCCCACGGTCATCGACCAAGTCATCGAGGAGCGCAGAACCAGAGAGGCGACTGGGGAAGAAGAGGAGGGGGCCAGCGATGAGGCAACTGGCGCGGAGCAGGGCAGCGACGCTGTCCAGGAGCAGGACGAAGAGAGCTTCGACGACCCTCCGCCGGTCATCATCTTCAACGTCCCCGAAGAGGTCGCCTATTCAGACCGAGTCGTCAGTGTGGAGGTCCTCTGTAACATCCCCTATTGCGACGATATCGATGGGATGCAAGCCCTCGAGGACGTGACGGGTATCTGGGCTGGTCAGGTGTTTTCCGAGGCGCGATTGCAGATCGCTGTCCAACGCCTCAAAAAGACGGGATTCTTCTCACAAGTCCAGGCGATTGCGGAGCACGCGGCGGACGGCTACCGCGTCCGCTTCGAGACCCAAGGGCATCTCTTCATCCGCAAGGTGAGCTTTGGTGAGACCGGTACGCTCTTCGAGAGCGACATCGCCAAGCGCCTCTTTCTGCGCGCAGGTCGTCCGCTCGAACCGCGGGCTGCAGCGCTGCGAAAGCTGCCCGAGCGCAACGAGCTCACGCAAGCCCAGCGCCTGGCCATCGCTCTCGAAGATCAACGCGAGTCCATTCGCAGAATGTACGAAGCCGAGGGCTACTACGACGCCAAGGTCGATGTGCGCTGCCGCGGTGGCGACGCCATCGAAGAGCTTGCGCAGGGCGGCGCCTGTCCCGAGCTCGAGCCTTTTCGTGTAGAGCTCGAAATCGACGTGGAACAGGGGCAGCCTTACCTGCTGGGGCGCTTGTTCGTGCGGGGTAATCAGCGCATTTCCCAAGACACCATCGACGACGTGTTTCGCAGCGAATTCGGGTTCTTTTCGCACTGCACGGTGGAGCAGATCGAGAAAGGGGCCAGGGCGGTCCTCTTTTACTATCGGCACGCAGGCTATCTCAACGCCAGGTTGGACTGGGATTATCGTCGAGTCGACCCAGGGGATGGCGTCAAGCAAGGCTACTTCGAGGTCTATCTCGACATCGTCGAGGGGCGACACTGGTCCATCGTGGTCAACGGCAACGCTTTTCTCAGTCGCGAAGAGCTCATCGAAGACCTTGATTTCTATGATATTGGCTACATCGACGAAGCGGAATTGCGGGCGGGCGCTGCCCAGATCAAGGCGCTCTATGCGACTGTCGGACACTATTGGGCGAGCGTGGATGCATCGGCGCGTTTGCTTGGGGAGAACGAAGCCGAAATTCGTATCGACGTCGAAGAGGGACAGCGCACAGAAATCGGGGCCATCGTCTTCGAGGGCGTCAGCGTCTTCTCCCAGGAGACGCTGCTGGAGACGATTCGCTCGCAGCCCTACCAAGCCTTTGGCTCTGGGGCCTACCCGCAGCTATCGCTGATTGCCGATGATGCCAGCCTCATCGTCGACCTCTATCATGCACAGGGCTACCTGCAGGCCGATGTTCCTGCTTGGACCCTGCAGGCCGACGAGCAAGGCGGTCTCACGCTGCGCTTCGAGGTCTTCGAGGGGCCACAGACATTGACCGGTCGGGTCGAGCTCGAGAGCGCAGGGGAGCCCCCGCCGGACGGGGTCATCGAGAGCCTCCAATCACGACCGGGCCAGCCTTTCGTGCTCACTTCCCTGGCCGCAGACCAAGCCCGTCTGCTGCGTCCCTACCGAAAGCTCGGCTACGCGCTGGCCGCGGTTTCCGTGCGCTGCCTGGCAGACGGTGGCGAGCTCGACCAGAACACCGCCTGCGAAACGCCTGATCTGCCTCCCGAGTGTTTCCCCGTCGATCCTGCTGAGCTGTGCACCAACAGCGATGGCCAACAGAGTTGCCGGCGCTACTACAGCTTCGCGGAAAACGATCCGCTGCTCGAAGCCTGCAAACCGGGACGTGTCGCGGAACGCATGAGTGTCGTCTTCGACATCGAAGCAGGCCGAAAACACTACGTCGGCGACTTCTTCGTGCACGGCAACTTCGTGACCGCGGACTGGGTCGTCACCCAAGATATCCCCTTTGAGAAAGGTGATCCCTTCGATTACAACGGTCTCCTCGAGACCCGCAGTCGGCTGCGCTCACGCGCGATCTACCAGTCGGTGACGGTCGAACCCATTGGACTCGAGGAAGAAATCCAGCAACGCTTGGGTGATACCAAAGAGCTCGACCTCGCCCTCGAGTATGTTCCGCTGGTCATCAGCATTGAAGAGGGGGAGCGACGCTGGCTCGACTTTGCCATGGGCACTTCTTTCGTCTCCGCGGAGTGGCTCGCCACCACCGAGATCGAGTTCGTCGAGGCCAACCTCTTCGGCTCGGGCTGGGAGTTTCGCCTCCTCTTTTTGCCCGAGTTTCGCTTCATCAACGCCAACGGAGAGTTCGTCCTCAGCAAGAATTTCAACCAGAACTGGTTCTTCCTCGGCACCTTCCAGATCCCCTTGTCATCGCTCTACGGCATCGACTTGTTGCTCCAAGGTTTCTATGAGTTGCGCTACATTCCAAGCACGTGGAGGGAGGAACAAGGTGGTGTGGCCGAGCTGCAGTGGGATATGACTCGCCGCTGGTTTGCCTCGCTCGCCCTCGAAGGCAAGCTCAGCGCCACGAGCGGGCTGGTTGAGGATGCCGATGATTTCGATCCTTGCCTTCCCGTCACCTACTTCCAGGACTGCCCTTTCGGTCAGCGGTTCCAGACCTACAGCATCATTCCCCGTGTCCTGTACGAGGGACGCAACAGCGTCATCAGCCCCACCAAGGGCTTCTACTTCGAGGCAAAGACCAAGATTGCGTATTCAGAGGAGGTCGGGATTTTCGTCAAACCTGACCTCCGCTTCTCGACCTATTGGCACTTCTTGCGCAATTTCACCGTCGCGCTCAACACCCGCCTCGGCTTCGCCTTGCTCGAGTCCGACAAGACCTTGCCCCTCTTCGAACGCTTCTTCTTGGGCGGCATCAGCGTGCGTGGGTTCGAAAACGATGCAGTGGGACCACGACGGGTCGACTTGTCGAGCCCTGGTGTTGCAACCCACGAGGCAGGAGGCGGGGAGCTACTGCTGAACACCAGTCTCGAGCTGCGTTTCCCTATCTTGAAAGATCTGGGAATACACGGCGTGCTCTTCTGGGACAGCGGCTCGATCCTCGCCAAGCAGATGCTCTCCTACTCCTCTGCACAGTCGTTTTTCGAGGATGTCTTTGTCGATGAGCTTAGGCACACCGCTGGCCTCGGCCTGCGCTGGCTGATCGCAGACAACCTCCCTCCAATCGTCTTGGACTACGGTCTCGTCCTCGATCGGCGTCTCGGAGAGCCCCTGGGTGGCTTGCATCTCAACGTCGGATACGCATTTTGACCGACGGCTGCTGAGTGTCCCCACTCGATGGAGTCAGGCAACGCTTCGCAGCCAGGTCGCGGGGACTCGCTGCGCAGCAAGCCCGATGTTTGCGTCTCCCTCAGGCGCGCAAGCGTGCGCAGCTCGTCCTGCGAAGGTCGAATTCTGGTGCCACTGCCGTTCTTGCCGAAGAATGGGGTTGGCTCCATGGATGGAGGGAAGCATGCCATATCGTATCGACTGGGCATCCACGGCAGAGAAGCTCTCGCTGCTCGAGCTCGCGCGACGCGTCTATCGTCTCAGGAGTGCACAGACCCTGCGGCTGCTGCGCTACGACCTCCTCTTTCAGCATGCGCTGGTGTTGAGCGCTGCTTGCGGCGGCGAAAACGCCTTGGAACGCCGAGAGCCGCGTTGCTGTGCAAGGTCCCGTGGCAGCGCGCTACGTGCGGTCCCAGACTCGACCTTCACGGTTGCAACGGCTTGCCAGCACGAACGCGCAGCCCTGGATGCTGAAGCGTCGTCCACAGCCGAAGGCTTGCGAACACCGCTCGCTTTCGTGAGTTTCGCCATCGTCGCCAACGAGCTGCAGATCGGCTGGTTCGGTGTGCATCCCGACCATCGGCGTTGTGGTTTGGCGTCGGCCATTTTGCAACGACTCGCTCTGGAAGGAGAGCGGGTCGGGGTGGAGCGCTTGAGTTACCGCTTCTTTGCTCCCGAGCGACACTGTCCACGTGCGCTGGCGAAACTGTATTCGTCGCTTGGATATGCGCGTTCAGGCGAACTTTTCATCAAGACCTTGCCGCCACATCGCGAACGAATGACTGCCTAAGTTCCTGGACTATTGTTTGTCGAGCTCGATGTGCACTGTCTTATCGGAAAGGGCGCGGACCTTTTGCTTCTTGTCGCCATAGCCCGATTTCGAGAGCTCGAGCATGATCGTCTCTCCCTTGTCGACGATGAGCGTGCAAGGCGAGATACAGGACTGGGCGTCAATCGCGATCTTCGCGCCAGAGGGGGAGCTGGTCACCTCGATCTTGACCTGCTCTGGGCCGGATTCCACCTCTTGTCCATTGGGCGCTTGGCCTGCTCCCCCACGTTGTGGTGGCGAGCTGTCGGCTGGCGGTGGGGTGGTTTTCGCCGGCTGTTCGACGGTGATGCTGGTGAGCGTGTCGGTGCTTTGGATCGAGACAGGGAGTGGAAGCGTGCTTTGCTGCTGGCGATTGGCTTTGCCGTCTGTCGAGGGCGCCTTGGTGGCCGCGAGGCTGTGCTCCAGCTCGAGCTTGGTGGCCCAGATGGCGAGCTGCTCCCGTTGCTTGGGCTCGATAGTGTCTCCTCGAGCGGCAGTGAGCCGGCAGAAATGCTCGACGCGTCTGCGGTCCGGGTGGCAGGCGAGGCGCTCCTGCGAGCTGCTCAGAGAGAGACAAAAGCCGTGCCCCTCAGCCTCTTCGATGGTGAACGCTGACGAGTGACAGCCGCTATCCGCCTCGTCTCGCAACCATTCAGCGAGGCTGTGGCCCGCTCCCAACACAGCAGCGGAGAGGAGCAGGAAGACGCCGCTCACGACCCAAGCGGCGATGTTCGCGCCTTTTCGGGCAGGTTTCGCGCTCGTCTTGCTGCGAGCCTGCATGCGAAGCGCATCGAGGGCTGCGGTGGCGCTTGGGTAGCGGTCTTTGGGGTCCTGGGCGACGAGTCGCAGGAGGACCTGGCGGGCTTGCGGTTCAATCTGTGCCAGCCGGTCTTCGACACGGAAAGCGCCCTTCTGATCTTTTGGCAGCTCGTCAGGGTGCTGGTGGGTTGCGAGGTAGAGCAGAGAGGTGCCGATGGCGTAGAGGTCGCAACTGGGGCTCTGCTCCCCTCTGGCGAGCTCGGGTGCGCTGAACCCTGCGGAGCCGAAGTCCGTAAACTCTTGCTCAGGTTGTGCCAGCGATTCGAAATCGACGAGCACGGGAATCCAGCTCGAGTCGGCGCGGAAGAGGATGTTGCTGGGTTTGATGTTGGCGTGAATGGCTGGCGGAACCAGGTTGTGTAGGTACTGTGCGACGCTGAGCAGGGCGTCGAGGAGCACATTGAAGGCGGCAGCTTCGATGCGTTGTTTGTTGCTCACACGCTGTTCGAGGGAGCCGCCCGCAAAGTACTCGCGCACCGCAAAGAGGGTGCCGCGGTCATCCTCGAAGAGCCCGTGGTAGCGTGGCAGACTCGGGTGAGAGAAGGCGCGCAGGGCTTCGGCACCCTTTCGAAAACGCTCGGAGCTGTGCCAGTCGCCGTCGAGATGGAGCACTTTGATGGCCACGCTTTCTTGTCGATTGGGCGCTTGACCTGTTCCCCCAATTTCTTGTCGATTGGGCGCTTGACCTGTTCTCCCAATTTCTTGTCGATTGGGCGCTTGACCTGTTCCCCCAATTTCTTGTCGATTGGGCGCTTGACCTGTTCCCCCAAGTTCTTGGTCAGCCTTGGCGAGGTAGACCGAGCTCCCTGCGCCGTGACCGAGCAAGGCTTCGATGCGGTACTTGCCGCCGATGAGCAAGGATTCCCCACACTGCGCGCAGGATGGGGTCTGACTAGGGTTGTCGTCTCGGCAATATGGACAGGCCATGATGCTCTCCGCAGGCTGAGTCCCCTCGTAGTGTAGCCAGAGCCGAGCGGACTGCCAAGACGCAAGCCAAAAGCGAGCGAGGCGAGGCCTGAGTCAGCGTCTGTCGCGGGCGCATCCGATGCGGCTGCGCAGCGCTGCGAGGGGCTCGCGGGAGCGAGCGAATGCAAACAAGCGAGCGCATGCAAGCTTGCGTGCTGCTGGCGGATGGAGGGCAGCGGGCGCTCAGTCGTTGCCCCTCGGCCGCGGCGGCCGACCCTGATGGATGAAGCTGCGAGCTCCATCTCCCTCACAATCAATGGGATTCCAAAGGGCACAGCCCTTTGGCGGGGTATGGGGCAGAGCCCCATGAATGCGAAGCCTCTTAATAGTGGCTGAGGCGGTAGAGCAGCCGCTCACGGGCAGCGAGGACCAGCGGGTGGTCGCCAAATCGGTGCACGAGGCTGTCGATGATGGAGCCCGCGTCCTCATAGAGGCCCTGGGCGATGTAGAAATCCGCCTCGGCGAGCTCGTCGTTGATGGTGTTCATGATGGCTTGGCCGTCGACCTCGGGGGGCTCATCCGGGTCGACGAAGAGCTCGTCTTCTTCGGGGGCCGCTGCTTGTGCCGGTGCCTGTAGCAGGTCATCTCCGAAGAGCTGGTCGAGGTCGTTCTCTTCGAGGTCGAAGAGGGCCTCGAAATCCTCCTCAGGAGAGCTTGGTTTGTCGAGCTCACCGCTGTCGGGATCGGGGATGACGCCGGAGAGGTTGTCGAGCTCGAAGTCGAGGTTTTCGCTCTCGGCGAGGGCAGGTGGGCTGCTCTCTGGGGTGCGATCTTCGTCGTCGTCGATGAGCTCGAAGGCGGAAGGTGGTAGGGTGAGATAGGCCTCACGTTGGATGGGTTGCGGGAGGGAATTGCCCTGAGGGGCGAGATCCCACTTTTGTAGCATGATCTCTTCGCCGCGTTGTCCGAGGCTTGGAGAGGAAGGGGCGTTGATGCGGGGCGGTGGCAGTGGGGGAGGGCGACGCCCGGCTGCTGTGGCGGGTGCGGGCCTGGCCGCTGGAGGGCTGAAGCCGTAGGCGACGGGATCTAGGCCAAAAGAGAGCAAAAGATTGAAATTTGCCGGATTTTCGGGATCGAGGGCAGCCGCTTCGCGGGCGAAGGCGAGTGAGCCGTCCTTGTCCTTTTCCCAGCTCATGGAGGCGAGGTTGCGATACTCTGAGGCCGCCTCGGGAAAGCGACCCTGCATGCGCAGGACGCGGGCATAGCGCTCTTTGGCTTCACTGTGATTGGGGGCGAGCTCGAAGATCTTTTCGAGCTGTATCAGCGCCTTGTCGAGCAGGTTGTAGCTGAGGCAAACGTCGCAATCGGCGAGGGCTCTGTCGATTTCCTCATCCACGTCGACGCCGCGACGGCGTTTGGAGAGCGGCGGTGGCAAGGCTTCAGCGATGATGTCATCGTCGAGCGGTTCCATCGCGGTGACCACACTCTCGCCCAGCATGGGCATATCGACCGCGAGGGGATCATTGGCGATCTGTAGCGCGAGATTGATCTCAGGATCTTCTGGATCGAGAGCAGCGGCGCGTCGCCACGTCAGCAGTGCATCTTCGGAGTCTGGCTGCGTCCGTTCGTAGACCCGAGCAAGCTCCTTGAGGACGCTGACCGCCTTATCGTCTTGCTTGAGATCGACGAAAGTCTGCGCAAGCAGCTCGAGGGTTTCCGGGTCCTGGGGCTGATTGGTGTAGAGACCCTGCAGCTTGGCCAGCGCCTGGCGTGCCTTGCCATCGCTGAGGAAGACCCTGATGAGCTCTTTGAGGAAGGCGTCGTCGCCGGGCTTGTAGTGCAGGTAGCGCTCTGCCACCTTGACGTAGTCATCGAAGCGTTCCTTGCTGTGCAATTGCTTGCACGCAAAAGAAAACTGCTTGAGTGCTGCGTCGAGATTCTGGGTGCGGGCGAGGTGCTCGGCGTACTTGACCCGCAGGCTCACGTTCTCAGGATCGATCTTGACCATCGACTCGAGCACGCGGCGAACAGCCACCTTGTCGTCGGCTTTGACGTAATGCTCGAGTACCTCTCGGTACTGAGAGAGCGCATCGCGGCTCAAACCCTGGGCTTGATGCGCCGCGGCGATCAACTCGAGAACATCGATGCGGTCTGGCTG
>JAVFAO010000015.1:0-39454 GCA_034002465.1 Myxococcota bacterium | reverse complement strand
GGGCGCTGCCCCACACCCCGCCAAAGGGCTGTGCCCTTTGGAATCCCTATTATTGGTCTAGAGATGGCCTGTCAGCTCAGGCCCAGCACCGCATCGAACTTGCAGGCCTGCGCACAGACCCCACAGCGTATGCAGAGTGTGGGATCAATCTGATACGGCTTTCTCTTCTCACCAGAAATCGCCGAGACCGGACATTTCCTGGCACAAAGCCCACACCCCCTGCACCTCTCAGGATCGATACTCGGCACCACCAGCGCCTTGCACTGACCAGCCGGACAGCGCTTCTGCACCACGTGCGCCTCGTATTCCGCCCTGAACTGTCGAAGCGTCGAGAGCACCGGATTGGGCGCGGTCTTGCCCAGGCCACACAGAGAACCCTTCTTGATCGCCAAACCCAGCTCCTCGAGCAGCGACAAGGTCTCCAGACTGCCTCGTCCCTCGATGATGTCGTCGAGCAACGCAAGCATTTGGCAAGTCCCTTCGCGGCACAGCACGCACTTGCCGCAGGACTCGTTCTGAGTAAACTGCATGAAGAATCTCGCCAACTTCACCATGCAGCTCTTGTTGTTGATCACCACCAGACCACCCGAGCCGACCATCGCTCCAACACTCTGCAGCGAGTCGAAATCCAGGGGCAAATCGAGCTGCTCTCGGGTCAGACAACCGCCCGAAGGCCCACCAATCTGCACCGCCTTGAAACCGTCCGCTATGAGCCTGCCCGCATCATCAGTAACACCGCCACCGATGGCGAAAACAATCTCACGCAGACTCGTGCCCAGAGGCACCTCGATGAGGCCCGTGTTGACCACATGACCCGTGAGGGCAAAGGTCTTGGTTCCAGGGGACTTCTGGCTGCCCAAACGCCGGAAAGCCGCCGCACCCATGCGCATGATCAGCGGCACGGTAGCCAGCGTCTCGACATTGTTGATGACCGTAGGTTTACCCCAAAGGCCAGACTGCGCAGGAAAGGGAGGCTTGGGCGAGGGCATCCCACGCCGCCCTTCGATACTGCTGATGAGAGCCGTCTCTTCACCGCAGACAAAGGCGCCAGCGCCCTCCATGACGTGGATGTCGAACGAACAACCACTGCCAAAGACGTTGTCTCCCAACAGGCCTGCATCGCTCGCGTCGGCGACGGCCTTGCGCAGCCGCTGCACGGCGAGGGGATACTCGGCGCGGACGTAGACGTAGCCCTCGTCGGCCCCAACCGCTCGTCCGGCAATGAGCATCCCCTCGAGGACGCTGTGCGGATTCCCCTCCATGACCGAGCGGTCCATGAACGCACCTGGATCGCCCTCATCGCCGTTGCAAATGATGTACTTCTTGTCGATTGGGCGCTTGGCCTGTTCCCCCAACATCTTGGCGCTTTGACGCAAGGTCAACAGCCACTTGCGACCGGTAGCAAAGCCTCCGCCGCCTCGCCCGCGCAGGCCTGAGGCGATGAGCTCCTCACAGATGGCCTCGGGGCTCAGCTTCCGATAGGCATCACAGGCAGCGGCGTAGCCGCCTTCGGCGATGTACTCGGCGAGGCTGTCCGGGTCAGTGCGCCCGCAGAGCTCCAGGGTCATTCGGTGTTGTCGCCGATAGAAGGGGATGTCGTGCTGGGTGAGGCAGGGCTTGAGCTGAGAGGGCTCGACGTAGAGCAGACGCTCGACAGGGCGACCGCCTTGCACACTTTCTTGAACGATCTCGTCGACATCCTCCACCCGAACCTTGGTGTAGAGGTAGCCTTCTGGCTCGACCAAGAGCAGTGGACCCATTTGGCAAAAGCCCTGGCAGCCGGAGTGAGAGAGCCAGACGTCCTTGGGGCCGTGAGACTCCTCGCGCAGCTCCAGCACCACCTCCAGTCCAGCGGCCTGGACGGCGGCCTCGAGGGCGGCGAAGACCTTGAGCGCGCCGTTGGCCACGCAACCCGTTCCGGCGCAGAGCACCAGACGCCGAGGCAGCGCAGCGCGTTGTTCGAGGAACTTGTGTTTCACCTGGGCGAGGTCTTGAGAGGATTGGATCATCATGGCTCTACCTCATTGGGCGCTGCGGGTGGAAGCGTCACTGGTGCTGCTCTCGGCCTCCTGAATGGCCTTCACGACCTCGAGCGCCTTTTCGGCGTCGAGCTGACCGTGCACGTCTTCGTTGACGGTCATCACGGGTGCCAAGCCGCAAGCACCGAGGCAGGAGACGGTCTCGACGGTGAAGAGCATGTCTGCTGTGGTGGTCTGGGACGCAGAGAGCTTCAGATGCCGTCGTAGCTCCTCGAGCAAGCCCTCGGAACCTTTGACATGGCAGGCAGTGCCGTCGCAGATCCTGCAGACATACTTGCCGCGGGGCTCGAGCGCGAAATGTGAGTAGAAGGTGGCGACGCCGTAGACGCGAGCGGGGGGCAGCCCCAGCGCGGTCGCGACGTAGTTCATGATTTGCTCTGGCAGGTAGCGGTACTCGGCCTGGACCGCCTGCAAGATGGGGATGAGCTTCGACGGATCGCGTTCGAATCGGTCGAGAATGGAACACAGCTTATCAAAGTGCCGAGCAAGCTGAGTTCGACTCGGAGCAGTGCCATTCTCGGCGGATTGATGACGTTCTTCATGAATCGTGGATACAGCGCTCATGATTCTTCTCCATAGCTCATTCGCGAGTGCAGCGAAGAGACGCAGCTCCTGCGAGCAGACCACTTTCGAAACTGGATAGTCCAAGGCGGAGCTCAGCCCTGAACAGCAAGGCCTCTGTCCTGTGGCGAGCGGAGCGAGTGCAGAACGTCACCGTGTACGGGGGTGAGACGGCATTCTGGCCCGCTCGAGCACTGGTTGTGACGGTATCAGCGCCCCATGATGAGCGTCAGATTCCTTTTGAGGATGCTCAGGGTAGAATACAGCTCAGCGTCGACGACCACGGTGTCAGGGCCAACCTCGATGCGGCGTGGTGAGAAGTTCCAGATCGCTCGGATTCCGCCTTCCATCAGCAGCTCTGCCGCCTCTTGTGCCCCTTGCGCGGGAACGCTGAGCACGCCGATGTGGATGTGCATTCGTCGGGCGAGGTCCACCAGCTTGTGCATCCCGAAGACGGAAACCCCGTGGATTTCCTTGCCTTGCTTCGAGGGGTCTTGGTCGAAGGCGGCCACGAAGCGCAGCCCATATTCGGCGAAACGTTCATGACCGAGCAGCGCCGTTCCCAGGGCCCCCGCGCCTACCAGAAAGGCATCGCTGCTGTTGTTCCAGCCGAGGAAGCTCTCGATCGAGGCGATCAGCTCCTCCACGTCGTAGCCCACCTTCGGTCTTCCGATGATTCCGGTATATGCCAAGTCCTTGCGGACCTGGGTCGGATCCAGGCGCAGGTCCTTGGCAATGTGCGTGGTGGAGACGACCTCTCGGCCGCGTTGCCGCAGTGTGCGCAGGAAGTGCACGTAGCCAGGCAAGCGACGCAGGCTCGGCTCGGGCACCACCTTCAACTCGCTCTCGCTGAGCTCGCCAGCGCTTCGCTCGGCGTCGTCTGTCGTGTTGAAAGTCATCTGGTCCTCCAAGCTTCACTGAAAGCAGCAGAAGCTGCTCTCGAATCGAGAAACGATTATCGAGAACCGCTTCTCGATTTGCACGCTACGCCCCTTCGTCGAGGCCGTCAAGAATATCGAGAACGATTTCTCGATTTTTCTTCAGACAGAAAACGCTGGTCCTTTCCGCTATGATGAGATGGCGTTTGGTGCTGCGGAAGCGAGTCTCTCAGCGGCCACTGTCACACAGCAGTACCGCGTGCGCTGCGTGCGCTGAGGACGCCCTGCAGCACTGAGGCCCTCTTGGAAGTGGAGGAATGCGCATGACCACGCGAATCAATTTCTACCGCACCTCGGATGAATACGGAGATTTCTCCAATTTCTCCGCCCACTCCGTCTTTCTCGACGGACATCGGTGGCCCACCTCGGAGCACTACTTTCAGGCGCAGAAATTCCTAGACAAAGAACACCAGGTAGCAATACGCCGAGCCAATTCTCCTGGGATGGCCGCTCGCCTGGGACGTGATCGCAAGCGTCCACTGAGACGAGACTGGGAATCGGTGAAGGTGGACGTAATGCGACGCGTTCTGCGGGCGAAATTCACTCAGCACGAGGAGCTTCGAACACTGCTGCTGTCGACTGGTGATGCCTTGCTTTTCGAACACACATCCAATGACGCCTACTGGGGTGATGGTGGTGATGGAAGCGGCAAGAACATGCTCGGTCGGCTCTTGATGGAACTACGCGAAGCGTTGAGGATGGAAGCCGCAGGCTAAGCGCGCAGCCGCGCAGCCCCCTTCTCCAACGACCGAGCAGACCCCAATGGCCATCGTCAAATGCAAATCCTGCGGCTACAAGGCCTACGGTGGGTGTATGCCGACTGCAAGTTGTGGGCTGCTACTGCTCGGAGGCCTATCGACCGGCCTGGCGCTTGCAGGTACAAGTGCATGGTTAGCGCTTGCGAGCTGGCCCATGGGGCTGCGCGTCATCCTCTCCGCGCTGGCAGCCATCATCGGGGCCATCGCTGGCGGCTGGCTCATCCAGGTTGTACCTTGGTCTCTGGAATACGTTCTGGCCTATCGCCACCGCTGCCCACAATGTGGGGCCAGAAGATGGTCATTCCCCTTCACCGAAGGCTTCGGGCTGTAGACGGCGGCCGCAAACCGTGGCTGGTAGGCTGCATGCACGTCTGGCAAGCACTTGCTACCAATCGACGGCCTCGCGCCAATCCCTCACGGCAAAACGCTCGCGAATCCGCACCCGACCACTGGCGTCCAGATCCTGAGCCCACGCCGCGCGGTTGGCGCCCTCGAACTCCACGCCTGCCCAGCTCGCATCACCCACACGTCCGATCAAGTACTTGTATTCCACCTGGCCGCGCTCAGACAGGGCGACGGTGACCGTCCAAATGTCGTCGCCAGCCACTCGGTCGCCATGGCTGCCGTCATCATGAAGCGCCAGTGCGTGCCCAACCCAGGAGCCCAGCTCAGGCCGATCGCCCGAAACCGTCACCACCACACCCGCCCCAGGGTCCAAAGACCCAGCCACCCCGCTCGCGTCCACCTCCAAGCTGAGCAGCACGCCCTGCTGCTCAGCCCCCAACAACACGGCGCCCTGCCCAGGCAGCCGAAGCAGCGCTTCGCCTGCCTGCGCCTCAGCCAGGAGCTGCACTGCCCCGCTCAAACCCAAGGCGCTCAAATCGACCGCCGCCTCCAGGTCGACGCCCTCCCCCGCCACGGCCAGACAGGGCCCGGCGTCAAAGCCGCTACCATTCGCAACCCCCACCACACAGCTCCCGTCGGCACGCAGCTCGACCAGCGCCAGCGCCCCTGAGTCCAGCTCAGGGCCACAACGGAAGTCGAACCCAAGACCCGCCGCCGAGCTCGCCACCGGCCCCAAACCATCTCCCCCACTGAGGTAGACTCGCGTGCTCAGGCTCGGCGCATCACTGAAGCGCAGCCCCACCAGCAAGTTGCTGCCCTCCAAGGCGGCGAGCAACACCGTGGGCGCTCCTGCCTCAGACACCGCGGCATCAGTGGCAACCGCCAAAGCCCCCACCGCGTCATACTCCCCAGGCAAGATACGCCCGTCGACCGTCGGGCTGGGCCGCTCTGCCTGTGCCGCCTTCACCGCCAACGCCGTCGTCCCCAGCTCCGCGGCACACCACGAGAGCGGAGTCGCAGGCGCCGCACCAGAACCGCTCGCGTAGATGCGCTCCGGCGCCAGACCATAGCTGTTCGTCATGCTCCGCATCCAGCCCCAGAGCCGCTCGGCATCCTCAGTCGCTCCGGATTTCAGCGCATACTGCGTCGCCGCCGAGGTGGTGAAATAGAAGAGATCTTGCCCATAGCCGTTGCCCCAGAAATACCGAACGCCGCCGCCATAGGCCGTGGCGTTCTGCATCAACCAGGCGTAGGTCGCGTCGAGCACGGGCAGCGCCGGATAACCCCATACCGCCCCAAACAACAGGGACGAGTCATAGGCGATGGCACCTTCTCGCTGATCCCCAAGAAACGGCCCCGAGTGGTCCACCAGCTCGAAGAGGCCGCGGTGAATACGCGCCGCAGCCAGGCGATAGCTCGCTGCGCGCTGAGGCTGTTGCCAGCCCTCGGCAAGCCGAGCACCTGCGTCGAGCCCCACCCAGTTGCTCATCGCCGTCGCAGGCAAGCGACCATCCCACTCGACGATGCCGCCCTCGGTCCACAAGCCGTCCTCATCCTGCCGCGCGACCAGGAAATCCAAACCCAAGAGCAGCGCCTCACGCTCCGCTGGGCTGAGCGCCTCGGCGCCGAGCCGCTCCACCAGGGTCGCGAGGTAGCCGTTCGAGTCCCACTCCGGCAAATCAAAGGGCGCCCCGCTTCCCGCGTCAACCCCCCTACCCTTGGCATCATAGCGGGCATAGAGCTCACCCACGTTCGGACGGTCCCGGTCGCGCAGCCACTCGTGCACGATCTCCCAGGCTTCCTCATCATGCCCCACCCGATGCATCGCCAAGGCCACCATCAACGCGTCGCGTGGATAGAGCTGCGGAAAACCGTTGGTGACGAACTGCCCCGTCAGGTCCGCCGGCACTTGGCCGCCCAGACTCGACGCTCGCGCCGCATACAAATTCGCGGCAGCGATACGACAGGCCTCCGAAAGCTCCCCACAGAGCTGCTCGGGAGACCACCCTTCCCAGTATTCACGCGCATCCTGCAGCGCCTCCGCTCTCCCCAGCGCCGAGCGCATCGCAGAGAGCGCCGAAGCCTCATCGTCCCCTACCGCCACGACCCAGCGGTAGCGCTGCACGCCTGCCGCTTCCAGTTCGAGTTGCAGCTTCAAGGCCAAGCCTCGACCTGTATTCACCGCTCCTGGAAGTCCATCGCTCGCAAAGCGGCTTGGGTCGAGCTCGCCTGCGGCCATCGCAGCAGGCGGAGGGTTCGACGACAAAGCCAAGACCGTCCCGTCGCTGTAGCGAGCCAGCAGCGCATCCCCCTCTCGTGCAATCTCCAGCAAACCAAGCTCGCCGTCGAGCTCAGGCTGCGCACGCAGGCGCAGGTAGGGATAGACGCTGAGCGAGGCCGCCTCGGACGCGCGCCAGGTGCCCTCGAAAACCAGCGCGTCATCCGCCCCGACAAAGGCCCGCTGTTGCACCGAGCCCTGAGCCCCACCCCACGCGCTGAGCGCCGCAAACCAAGGCTCCAAGCCCACGCGACGCGGCAGCCCCCAACCCGACTCGCCAAAGACCAGCCGACCTGTCTCCACCAAGTCCAGAGCAAACGAACGATAGTAGAGGTGGGCGATGCCCGGCGCTGGCGCCGACACGGGCCCGTCGCTGTAGGCAACCGAGAGTCTACCGTTGCCCAGCACCGCATAGCCCGCATACGGCCCCGAGGGGACCAGACTAGGCACCGCATCCGGCTCATCCAGCTCGACCTGCAGGGTGCTCGCGCCGCGTTTCACCTCGAAGTGGCGCTGCACTGCGCCCAGCTCGACGACCAAGGTGAAGGGATCGCTCGTCTGCACCTCGATGAGCAGTGGCTCCTCGTGGCTTCTGCGTTCTTGGGCGATCAGGTCGACGAGCTGGTCACCAAAGCGAAAGCCGCGCACCCCATGCTCATCGGTGCGGCTGATACGCCACACCAAGCGATCCTGCTCGGCATCTGCCTGCAAGCCGATGAGCTGCTCCAGCAGGAGCGCGATGGGCCCCAGCCCCGTCCACCCCACGAATTGCTGCCGACCCAAGAACTGTGCGTCCCAGCGCGTTCCTGGCGCAAGCGCATCTGGCGCATAGAGCTCCCATAGGGTGTTGCGTCCATCTCCGTTGGCATCGGGGGCAAGCTCTCCAGGTTGTGGCTCGAAATCGTGCCAGACCCGGCTGAGCTTGTGCAGGTGGTTGGCCGTCGCACGACGCGCCAGGTCGTGCTGTCCCACCTGGCTGATGGCGCGGATACTGGCGTAGTTGGTTGGAGCCCAGACGCCGCCGCGCCAGTAGTGGCCGCGGGGATCGAAGCTGGGGGCATCGGCCGCCGTCGAGGCGAAAACGTGCAAGCGCCAGAAGGCCGAGGGGCTGGCGAGCTGCTGCAGCACGCGCTGGCCCTGCTCTGTCGTCGCGCAGCCGGCGAGCACTGGCCAGATGCCGGCGAGGGTCTTCTCGGTCAAGAGGGCGCCGCCCCAGCCGACGTCGAAAAAGAACCCTCGATCCTCGCTCCAGGTCAGGCGTCGAATCTCGGCACAGAGGCGCTCTGCCTCGGCGATGTTGGCGCTGCCGTCGCGACCGAGAGCGTTTTGGAGCTGCCCCAAGACCCGGCGTCCCAGGGCTTGCTGGGCGCTGATGTCGACCCAGGCGTCAAAGGCGGCCTCGCGCGGGGCGTTGTCCATGCCGGAGCCCAGCATGCTGGTATAGTAGAGGCCTGTGGCGGTGCGCACGTTGGCGTCGAGCCAGTCGTGGTAGCGCTGCAGCACTGGGATGACCCTGGCTAGGCGCGAAAGATCGCCTGTTTGCTGGGCAAAGAGCAATTCCGCCCAACCGAAGAGCGGCGGGTTGATCATGGGCTCGCTGGGCTCGGTGGGGGTGCACGGCTCGCCATCGTCCTCGTCGACGACGCGACAGATGAAGCCGTCCTCTCGCTGGGCGCCGTAGAAGTTGTCGAGCGCCTCCATGGCGGGGAAGGCGTCGGCGCCGTAGCGCGCGAAGAGCGTCATGAAACAGCTATCCCACTGGAAGACCTGCTCCGAAAACGCTTCGTCGAGGTAGTGATGGGCAAAGCCGTTCTGGGGGGTGCCTGCGGCGATGTGGCTGCGGGCGAGGTCCCAGGCGTCGTGGTAGAGCTCGACCCACTCGGGGTTCTCGGCGAGCACTGGCTCGGGCACGCCGCGTCGCAGGCTGAGCACGAAATCGTGACGCGGCAGCGTGATGCCGAAGCGGGCGGTGGGCTCGCCATCGCCTTCCCAGATGCCATCCCAAGTCTGGTCACCGTCAAGGTCGAGCCAAGCCAGGACGCCATAGCTGCCATCGGCCAGCTCGGGAAGGAAAAAGGCTTGTCCAGCTTGCAGTTGGAAACGCTGGACCTGGGCGCCTTCGCTGAGTGCCCGAAGCTCGAGCAGAACCGTACCGCTCGCGCCACCGACGACCTCGACACGGCCTGAGAGGCCGGACCCAGTGATGAGCTCCTCTTCATCGGGGAGGTCTGCCTCAACGTCGTCACTCGACTCGTCATCGGGGCCATCCGTGTCGAGGCCATCGGCATCGGGCACCGTATCGGCGTCGAGCTCAGCGCCGGCATCGGCATCGGACGGGAGGTCTGTGTGCTTGGTCGGGTCATCGTCGCAGCCAACGAACACGAGCAGGAGGCCGAGCAGCAGGAGTGTGCGGGCAGCGTACATGGGAGAACTCCGTCAGATTCACTGTTGGCGCGAGCTCGGCGCAAGCGACGAGCAGGGGCTGGTTCAGGATAACGGGACGCTTCCGGCCTTTCCAGAGGCGTACCGCGAATGACGACCCTTGCGCGCCAGAGGCGCGCAGGACCACCACGTCGCCGCCATCGAGCAGCGGTGCCCACCAGGCGAAGGCGGCATCGACGTCAGCGCCACCGCCCATGAGGATGAGCGCGGGGCCTTGGGCTTGCGCTTCGACGTCGGCTGGGTCTCCCATGAGCCAAGCTGGAGCCCTGGCGGGGGCTCCAGCGTTTCGGCTGCATCCTCGACTTTGCTGTCGCCCAGCTCCGGCGCGAGCTCTTCGTCGAGGATTTCGAGCGCATCGAGTTCGGGAGGGAGCTCCGGCTCCTGGTCTTCGAGCTCGGACAGGTCGAGAGCCTCTGGGTCGTCGTCAACGTCCAGGTCGAGAAGCTCAGGGAGCTCGACAGTCAGCTCGCTGTTGAGGCGAAGGTCCGCCTCAGGCACCAGTTCCTCGGCCTCTGAGGCATCAACCCCCTGCTCCGGGTCTGCCGGACGAGATTCGGAGCTCTGGCAACCGAGCAGCAGGGTGCCGAGCAGGCAGAGCAACAGGCGGGGTGAGCGCATAGGCCATCCGTTCATCACAGAGCATCTCCCTCGGCCGAGCATAGCGGCCGTGTGCTTCGTATCACAAGCCTCGCTCGCTCGTCTCGAAGAGCTCCGGATGCGCGCGGTGCACCGCGTCGAGATGCCGGGCATGCTCGGTTTCATCGAGCAGGCCCTGGGCGCGCAGCCACGCGAGCAGCTCCACTTCGACAACCGGCATCAGGCTTCGTCCCGTGCTGTCGCGGAAGGAATGGTCGGCGCCGCCGAGCTCGATGAAGGTGAGATTCTCTTTGCCCAGTCGGCGGAATTGCTCGACCAAGGCGCGTGCGCTCTCGATGGGCACAGACTGATCCTCGGCGCCATGTACGAGCGCGATGGGGAGATCCAAGCTTGTCAGCGCCCGCGTTGGGGGAGACCAGAGGTAGCTCGCCCAACGTCGGTACGGGTGGCCAAGCCACAGCTCACGCCCCAGTGCATCGACGGCAGCGAGCTCGGCGCTGGAGTCGGCAGCTCGGACAGCCGAAGCGTACTGCTCGATGTTCTGGAAAGCCGCATCCAATTCGGTCATCCCTCCGATACCAAGCGCATTGGGCTCTCGGCGCACGAGGATACGCAGCTCGTCGGCCTGGCTCATCCCGCCTCCTCCGCCGAGCAGCAGCAGGTAGCCTATCCTCGCGCCTCCAGGTGAGCTCCCATTCGAGCGCGCAGCCAGCTCGGCGGCAATGTCGGCGCCCTCGCTCGCGCCGACGAGCAAGACAGGCAGCTCAGCGGGCAACCCCTGCAGGATCACCTCCGCCTGGCTCAGCGCGTCGGCGATGCGCTGTTCGCGGTCTGCCGAAATCCAGAGGGCCTCTTCGTCGGTCTTGCCCTCTGGGCCAAGTCCTCTTCGCTCCAGCAGAAAGACCTGCAGGTCCATCATCACGAAAGACGCCATGGCGCCCATCGCGCTCAACACGCTGCCATTGGAACCGCCGACGTAGAGCACGGCTGCTTTGGCCTTCTCCGGAGGCTGCTCTGCTTGCAGCGTGTAAACCCAGGCGCTGCCGCCATCGGGCAGCTTGTGTTGCCAGCCCTGCGCACCGACGCTGTAGCCTCCGCAAGCCCAGGAAAGGAGGGCAATAATGGAGATCATAGAATACGAAATCGGACGAGCGTTCAAGTCGTGTTCCTATCAGCTACGAGATTGTGCTCGCGTTCGCCAGACACTCCCCGGTCTATTCGCCTCGCTTTACTCGCCTGTTGCGCTGGAGCTGCGTTCAGACCTTCGCAGACGGCGGGCTCAGAAATCTGATGACCGTTCCCTGAGCCGTCGAAACCTGATGTGTACCCGAGTGACTGTAGCTGTGCACCGAGTGAGCGCGTTCCGAGTCGAAGCTGAGATTCTCGATGTTGATGACGTTGGCGAGCGAGGTGGAATACTGAACACGGATGACCGCGTCCCCGCCTAGATCCATGGCTCTCTCCTTGAGCAGACTGAGGAGGTACTGCGCAGCGTCACCCTGAGCTTCGACGATGGCGACATCGATCACCTCATATGGATCGGGCCAATCACCGGAGCTGGTCCGGATGCTGTCGAGTCGCTGCTTGACTTGCGACTGATGCTGCTTGCAGTACCAGCGGCTCACGAGTCTGAAGAGCTGCTCTTGAGAGGGGCGAAGGCCGCAGACTGCACAGCGGCGCCCACTCAGGTCTTTGAGTGCGTCAGTGCCTTTCTTGAGGGTCTTCTGCAAGGCCTGATTGGCGCTCTTTGCACCCTGCTCTGCTGCGCCGGTCACCGCCATGATGCCATGAGAGAGCTTGTCGAACATGGTCTCCTCCGCTATTCACGCACCCGCGCCCGAGCATAGCAGAGCGTCTCGGCGTTGACACGCCGCGCAGCCCCTGCACCAAGCCGAGGGCTCCGCATTGGTCAGCCCTTTCCCCTTGTTCGGAGCCGCCGAAGTGGGCACAGGTGGCGCGGCCGCTACCTGTTTCGCCGCAGCGCTCGCAGCGTGCTTCTTCTTGGCTCTCAGAAGCGTGCGTTCGCGCTGCTTGCCGTCCTATGCACCAACCAAGTACTGACCGAGCTCCTCGAACTCGAAGCTCGGGTCCAGAACCTGCTCTGGAGTAATGGTGCCGCGCTGCTCCCAATCCTTGCCCTGGTCCCCTTCCCAACAGGCGACCAAGAATGCCCGCTTCCCTTGCTGCTCCTCGAGCAGCGCCGCGAGTGAGGCGCGGTCTTGGAGCTTGTGGAGGCGCTCGTCTTCATCGTCCCACTCCGTGACAGGCTGCCAACCACAGCCGCAGCCGGTGGCGCTGCCGAGGTAGTAGAGCTGGCGGCCCTCGCGCGGCCACGCCAGGGCGCCGCGGTCCTTGGACTCATTCGCCGGCTCGAGGTACATGCCTCGCCGCTCGACGTTCCAGCTCGAGGCTTCGAGCACCGCATCCGTAAATAGATAGAGTGCAAGACACATTGGCGTTCGTACTCCGTCGTTGACGAGCTCGATGTCAGGGAGCGGACGGCACCAGCGGCAGTGATTCGATGTGATGCGACCAGGGGTGATTGGCGAAGAAGGCTGTCGCCGTCGACAAGAGCAGCGGACTCACGACCCGACCGTCGCGAACGGCGTAGGCGAGCTCTGCGAGCTGGGTACAGGTCTGCAACCACGATTCGGATGAAGGCAAGGTGATCAGCTCCCTGCATTGCTCGTAGCGTTCGGCATAGAATTGAGAGCAGGACAGCGCAGCGGTGTTGAATTCGTGCTTGGCGAACTGCAACTCGACGAGCAAGTACTCAAACTGACAACGATAGCTGGGCTCGAAGGTGCCAAGCTGCTGATGCGGCATCAACAGCTGCTCGGCAGCATGGGAACGCCCCTCGTCGAGAGCTTGGGCTGCTTTCGATAGGTCCTGTTCGAGGGAGACTTGCCGCGAGTATCCCCAGCCCGCAGCGGCAGCGACGAGTAGCATCAGCAGCGACAAGATGAGAGGAAACGCGCCTCTCGCAGGTGCCCTGCCGTGTCGCTCGAGCACCTCGATCAGAGGCTGGGCCGCCTCAGAGACGGCAAAAATGGCATGCAGAGCATGGGCGACCTCGGCTCGCGCGCTCGGCGTATCCAGCCGAGGCTCCTTGGTGAGGAAGCTTAGGCCACTGCTGAGCGTGAAGCGCAGGCGTGCATCATCGGGCTCGTGGCGCACCGAGAGCACTTCTGTCCAAGCGACCCGCTGCCTCGACCAATGCTGCCAGCTCAGGCCGCTTTGGTCGAGGTGCAGAGCTGGGGAGTACACCAGAGCCCGCGTGGCGAAAGCGGCCACTCCGATACAGAGCGCAGTGCCAAGCGCAAGCCCAAGCCGAAGCTCGGTGGGCAGGGTATCCTCGCGCAGAAGCAGGAGGCCTACCAAAGATCCCAGGAAAGTAATCGCGGCGACGAGGGAGTAGGCACCGATGGGATGATCGCGTCGACTGACTTGACTGCCATCCTGTTCGATCGTGACAAGTGGACACTCGAGTCGGTTGGGGCTGCTGGCATGGTGGACGCGTTGCGGGCTCCATCGGGCGAGCTCCGCGCCGAGGGCACGGCTGAGGCGCAGCACGTCGAGCGCTGCGTCGAGCGGTACGAGAGCTGCGTCCATTTCGAGCTCCGGCAGCCCGCGCAGCTTCTCTGCGTCGAGCTCAGCGCGAAACGCCACGCGCTCCCCACCGTCAACCAGCTCGACGTTGAGGAAGTGTCGACGCTGCTTGCGCAATCCCGTGCTCTGAGCGACCTGGAAAGAGAGTCTGACGATCGTGCGCGAGCTCGGCTCGAGCTCAGTTTGCCTGTCCACGCTCTTGCGCTCGAAGAGCAGCCGAGCTCCGTCCCAACTCAATCGAAGCCCATCGGCGCTCAGCTCGAATGGCCTCGGCAGTTCACTGCTCTCCAAGGCACCTAACAGTATCGAGTCGAGTGCATGCATCTTTGCTCCTGCCGGTCGCCTCGGCCTGAGCATAGCGTATCGAAGCGAGGGATCGCCAACAATTCGCGACCGTACACCGAAGGGAGTGGTGCGCTGCCTGTCGCTACGCGACTGCCCGCCCCAGTGGCCAAACCATCGGGTTCACGAGATGCTTCGCCATCCTGGCCGCAGTCGGCCGAGAAACGGCGTGGCGAGCGTCAACGAGGATCGAGCACGCGGCCGACGAAGAGCACCGCGTTGGTCTCGCGGTCGCGGATGAGGAACATGAAGGGGCGGTCGGCGTGGAAGCTGATGGGATCGGGCTCGATGGAGGTGCGGCCGTCCAGGATCACCGCCGTCGCCGCCGCAGCCTCGGTCCCGGCTTCCGTCACCTCCACGAAGGCCTTGTGAATCACCCCGCCAATGTAGAGGCTGTCGATTTCCGGCGAGAGCATCCGGCTGAAGTCGGCGAGGGCACCTTCGAAGGCGTCGGTCATGCCCATCGCTTTGAGCTGGTCATTGAGCTTGATGCTCTCACCCTCGATGCGGAACTTGGGTAGGGCCACGTCCAAGCGCTGCGAAGAGCGACCGGCCACGATTTCGTCGAGCAGTGCCGAGGACAGGCTGCCTTCGACGGTTGCGAAGCTGCCCTCCTCGGGCAGAACGACCAGCATCTCGAGCTCATCGCCATCGTAGGGCAACGCGGCCGCCATGTAACCGTTGCCTTGGTAGAAGGAGAAGTATTCGGTCTGGTTCATCATCTCGACGTTGACGGGGCCACTGGGCGTCGTGAAAGGCGCCGCGGCAGTGTTGTCCTTCTCGAAGGGCGTGGCCCAAGCGGCGTTGAAGTAGATGGCGTTGGTGAGCACGAGCCGGGTGAGCTCGTGGATGGAGCCCTCGGGCAATAGATCCTTGATGCGGTCCTCGGTCTGTGCGGCCACCCAGTCATTGATGATGAGGCGCGAAGGGTCGGGCTCGTTGGCGAAGTCGAGCACGGTCATCCCGGCACCGTAGTTGAGCCCGAGGGTGTCGAGGAAAGGCATCTCGAAGGCGTAGCCCTGCTGACCCCAGAGGGCGTTGGTGATCTTCAGGCGGAACCCGCCGCCGTCGGCCCCCTGGGCACCAGCGCCGCGCGATTCGAGCGCCAGATCGAGCTGATTGAAGGCGTTGTGGTGACGGTCCTCTGTAAGCGTGAAGTTCAGCACTTCAGCCATCTGGCTCGCTGTGTTGCCGGCTGCTCCGGCCCAGGTCATGGAGAGGGCCAGAGAGATGCTGTAGGGCGAGTAGAAGAGGTTGCCTTCGGAACTGGCGAGCTGATGGTAGAAATCAAAGGCGAAGGCGTTGTTGCCAGCGCTGAGCTCGAGCATCTCGGCATCGCTCGCGTTGGGGCTGAGCTCGCGTTGCTGTTCAGAACGTACGGTGACCACTTCGGCAGTTGGGTCGTTCTGCTCTTCAGTGCAAGCGCTCAAAGCAACACAGGCGAAAAGAACGGCGAGTATCCATAATCGACGGTTCATGATGCAGCTCCTGGGTGCGGTGCGCGCAGATGCGCGACGTTTCTTGTCCCAGGCCCGGATTTGCAACCCGGGTGCCAGCCATCAGTGGAACCAAGAAAAACAAGACTTTCTATAAGTTAGCGTCCTCGCTGATGGCATGGAGAGTCGAGCGCTCTCAGTTTTTCGAGGCGCTTGGTGGGAAGCGCGCTTGCCCCTTCCTTAGGCATTCGCTCGCTCTCGGGCACCGACCCCGCTCGAGGACTTGCGGGGATGAACAGTCCTTCGCTCACTTTCGATTGCCATCAGCGGCTCGCCACTTACTTGGTCTTGCCTTTGCCCTTGCCGCCTTTCCCCGAGCCGTCCTGCTGCAGCGCAGGTGAAGCGCCGCCTTCATCCTTCTTGCCTTTGTCTTCGGGCTTGCCTTTGTCTTCGGGCTTGCCTTTGTCTTCGGGCTTGCCTTTGTCTTCGGGCTTGCCTTTGTCTTCGGGCTTGCCTTTGTCTTCGGGCTTGCCCTTGTCTTCGGGCTTGCCCTTGTCTTCGGGCTTGCCCTTGTCTTCGGGCTTGCCTTTGTCGGCTTTCTTGTCGGTGTCCTCGGGGCAGGGCCCGAAGGTGTCACCGTGGGCTAGGTGTGCTGAAACGGCCGCCTCACCGATGTTGATGGTGTGGGCGTTGTCGGGGTTGCCTGGAGGGAAGTGGCAGAGGGTGACCTTGGGGCTGCCATCATCCGCGGGCTCAGCGTCGCTGGGTTCCTCGCTCGCGTCGGCTGTCTCTGTGTCGCTCGTGCCAGCATCGGGAGCTGGCGCGAAAGCGGCGAAGCTCGCGTTGACCAAGCGTCGTTCACCTTGCACATCGACGAGCTCGACCTCAACAGAGTTGGCAAGGAGCTCTCCGTTGGCGATCTCGACGGCCGCGCGGTTGGGTTCCTGCACGAAGAGGTGCCCCGAGCGAGTGCTGATAACGGTGGTGCCGTTGGTGGCGCGATAGCTGTTGACCGCCTCGGAGAGTCGTAGCTCAGCTCGCGGGTAGAGCGGCGGGGAGAGCTCACCGACAGCTTTCTCAGCGCTGCCTGGTGTCGGAGCAGGCTTCTCACTTGCTGGCGTCGCCGCCTCGGTTTTGGGGGGGCACTGGCAGTCCTGCTGACATGCGGCGAGCAGAGCGGTCAGCAGCGACAACAGCAGAAGACAGAATCGAAACATGATGCTCTCCTTTGGAAACGACGCGTGGCAAGAGCGCCGAGCTTGAGACCCAAAGAGAGCATGCCATGGAGTAGCAGGTATTGACCAGAGTGAGCGAGCAGCACGACCCATATGCGCCGTCCCGCCTTTCGAACATCGCTTGTACCGTCTCGCCCACTTGACATCACTGGGTACCGGGTCATCGAATTGGGGCCGAGGCACGCCAACAGCATCAGTCAGAATCACCACGTAGGCGGCTATGGTTTCGTTTGGGATCCGGAGGGAGGGCGACAGGAGACCTCGAAGGGTTGGTATTTCGTCAATGATTCTGGTGAGCATGCGGGTTCCTTCGCGCCCGCGGAATACGCCGACGCGCTCAGTGATGACCGCTGGATCGTCGGCAGCGCAACGAGGCGCGGCGAGAACTGGGCGGTCGTGCTGGTCCCCACCTTCGATTGAGCGAGAGTGAAGCGTGTAGCGCATCGTAGCTTCCTGTGGCCCAGAAGCAGTGGACGATGCGCAGGACCAGCTCAAGCTCGTGGAGGGGTATCGCTGGGCCGCACTCGTGCGCAAGAGCGTTGCAGTACGACGAAGCAGGTCAGGGCTGACGTTTCCCGTCAGCGCTGCCCCATTTCGTCTCCCCAAAGCGTCATGGGCAAGTCGCGATGTGGTTTCGTGTAGCGCAAACACGCCAAATGCATACCTTTGCACACCTTTCCCGCCTTGGCACCAATGATGCTCATGCCGCCCCTGCTCCAACGCGCCTTTGCGTTGGCAGCCGCTCGTCAACTGAGCGCACGAGCCCCCCTCCAAGCCAAGGTCAGTCCCGTGAGCCTCTGTTCTCGTCCAGAGGCGCTCGAAGCCAAGTTCGAGCGCTTGTTTCATTGCTACCAAAGCGGGGATCGGGAAGCCGCGGCGGCTCTCCTCATCGAAGCAGCTCGGCGTTCGGACATCGAGCTCGCTGCGCTCATCGAATCCGAGCTATTTGCGAGCAGTCCAGAATACGATGGTTTCGTCGCGTGCGGCAGCAATGCAGACGGAATGCGCCTCTTCCAGCACACGCTCAGTGGCCTGCTCTTCGTGGAGCTGAGGGAGAGGCTTCTGCAAAGGGGGTGGCAGGCCTTGTGGATTCCGTCGTACCTCGTCGCGCTCACTCCCCTACCCGTCGCTGTCTATGTCCGCTTCATGCATCGGAGAAGCGGCGATGCTGAGGCCGGCGCAGCACAAGCCGAGCTCAAGGGGCCCATCAGCGCGCCGCCCACCGTCGAGCCCCTGAGGTCTCCGTTTCCGTTGAGGAAGGCTCCCTCGCTCCCAGGCATGGTCCCGAAGCTACCCACGCAAGAACGAGAGCTCGTCACGAGCTTCGATCGCCCTTTGCGCATTCCACCCGGCACCGCCGTCGAGGAGCTGCGCTGCCTGGCCTCACGACTCGAGCTGCACCTGCTGAGCTCACTGCACTGGACCGCGCTGAAACAACAATGCCGCCGCACACTCGACGAGAACTCGCAGCCAAGGATGGCGAAGAGTCGTGTCAACCCGAAGGGTTGCGAGCAGGATGCGAGCAACAACTGGCTGTGTGAGCCTATCTGGCCACAAGCCAGCTTGCGAGAGACGCTGTGCCTGAGCACTCATGAATGGCGAGGACCAGGCAACTCCCAGTCGGAATCGACAGTGCTCAGGTTGGGGTTTTGTCCCGAACGCATCATCCAGCTGCCTCGACACAGTACGCAAGCCTTCGCTTTGGCGCTGCGTCAAGCGATGAGCCCCCGTCAAAGGAGCAGCGTGGAGCCAGGCGTCCGAAGCGAGAGAGACCGCTTGAGAATACGGTCACGGTGCCGCGAGGATGCTGTGCTCCTAGCGCTTGTCCGAGAACAGCGCGAGCGTGTTCTGCCGTCTACACCACTGAACGAATTGCAGGCCAAGCGCAGCAGTGCCGCCCTATGGCCGCTGCACCGCCACACTGCCGACCATCAAGCGCTGCGCGTGCTACTGACAAGCCGCCAAAGCGGCCGTGCCACTTGGGAGCAGAGCGAAGAGGACTGGTACCTGAACACGCACAGGCTCTCGAAGGCAGGCATCATCTCCTGTTTTCCGCGACACCCAGATGGAGCGCTGGTTACGAGAACCTGGGCCTGGCTCGGCCAGGATGAATACGGGACGCAACTGATGGCGGGCGTCGTGGATGAGCGGACCATTCACCTGGCATATACACCCTTCTTTCATGAAGTCGAAGGCTTTGCGCCCACGAGCAGGTGGCTGCACCCCTATCCGATGCGCTGGACCGATGCCCCTCTGGTTGCGCAGGGGATGCGCTGGGGAATACCCTGGCCGGTGGGCAGCAAGACCGCTCGGCTCTGGCACCGAGCGGGGTTCCGCGGTGAGCTCGAGGATCCCCGTCTGCTCGGCGCGCGTGGAGCGCGGCTACAGGCATGCCTCGAGGCACACCGCGAAGACCTCGACTGGGTCTCCAAGGCCGTGCTGAGCCTGCATTGGCTGGACCAGGGACGCATCGAGGAGGCCTTCGGACTGCTCGGCATTCAGCTCGATCCCACCATCTTGGCCCTGCTCGACGCCACCGACATCCCTGCAGCGCTCTTCGATTGCGCTCCGCAGCTCGCGAGATCCTTGCGACAAACGCTCTCGAGCGCTGCCCCCTGGCGGCTCTCCAGCATCGATGCCAACCATCTCCGTGCACAAAGCCTCAACTGGCTCGATGATCGCCTCACCGAGCAAAGCCTACTCTGGGCCAATTTGGGACCAGACAAAGAGTGCTGCTTGGGTGGATTGCCCGCCTTTCCTCAGTTCGAGCTGTGGCTCGACCAGCGTCATTCCGAACCATTCCTCTCGCTATGCGAGACCACAAGCAGCGTAACGACGCTCCGCCAGACCGGTTCCCCACAGCGCGCCGTCGCGCCGCTCGACGTCTGGCAGCGAGCACTCGACCTGGACATCGCCCGACTTCAGGGCCCCAACAGTTTGGCGCGCTATCTGGCCCTGCCCTCTCGGCAACACTGAGCGTGCCGACGCTCGTTCTGCGCTTAAGAATGACCTGCCTCACACCCATTCTCGTGTTCACAGAGCTCGCCTACTCGAGCCTCGAGAATCGCCTCAAACACGTCCAGCGCTGCGGATGAGCAAGGGCTTTGGCCTCAAGGATTGCGTCCAATGCAGACGCTCGACGCAGATCCTATCGCCCCCCAGCGCGTTCGAGCTTCGGCGCCGAAACCCTCGCCTCACGGCGCTTGTCTTCTGGACGGCGCACTTGGCTCGACGCTGCTTCAATAAAACGCTCGCTCTCGCGAGCCTCTCGCAGCGCTTCCCGCGCGCATCGGATGCGCACGTGCAAACGCTGACTCGACCCTCGCTTCACTCGCTTTCAATCAAAGCAATCGGGAGGTCAAACGGATGCCCAGCACAAGTGGAGGGAACAGCCCAAGTGCCCAATCGACAAGAACCCAGCAGATGAGCCTGCTTTCTCCTCGTCATTTCTTGTCCATTGGGCGCTTGGCCTGTTTTCCCAACCTATTCGCTCGCTCTCGGGTACCGACCTCGCTCGATGACTCGCGAGGAGGGAGCTCCCTTCGCTCACTTTCGATTGCCCTCGTCACGGTCTTGCTCTTGGGCCTCTACTCGCTCTCCTGCTCCACCGATGCTCACTCCTCGAGGAATCCCCCGGCTGAACCTGCGACCGTGCCAGCGCTGACGGCCACTGCACCCGAAGCCAGCATCCCCGCACAGCCTCAGACCTCGCGCTTGGCCCTCGAGGCACCGCTGGCCGCCGCCTGTGGCCGAAACTTCGCCACTGTCGTCCAAACCCACGCCGCCACCGTCTGGAAGAATCTCGACGAGCGCGCCAGAGAGCCGCAGGAAATCGACGCGCTCTACACACGCATCGCCGAGGACCTGCGCGCTGGCCGTCCGCTGCTGATCGTCTCCTACGTCGGTCTGATCTCCGAGTTCAATGACCAGCCCGAGCGCAACGCGAGCTGGGGAAGCTACTACGGTAACGCCACCTACTTCAAACGCAGCCATCGAGACAAACACACGCCCAAGCTCTTCACCCACCCCCGGTGGACCCAGCGCTACGAGACCGAAGCCGACCAAGACCCCGTTCGCAGCCTCGTCTTCCACCATCGTTCTTCCCCCAACGAGGCATGGAAAGCCTACGGCGTCCAGGACGACTTCGACATCTACTTGGTCCTCCTCGCCTACCGCGAGTCCGAGCGCGCCGGTCTCGAGCTCGCCGCCAACCTGCGCCTCGACGACGCGCCCGTTCTCAGCCTCGACGACGGCACCGCCCTCGACCTCAGCCAAGCCCAAGCCATGGGCTACGAGGGTCACAACTATTTCTACGACTGGGGCTTCGACTGGGATGGTTTCGAAACCGCGCCCGGTCGCGTGCTACGTCCCAAGGGTCTCTTCTCCATCTCCTGCAGGACTGCACGAGAGCCTGGCTGGTTCGAGCTCGTGCGCCACAACGTCTCGGTGCTGCTCTTTGCGGCCGATTTCGTCAGCGCCGAGGGATACACCATGCTGGCCGTGGTCGATGGTCTAGCGACCCACGCAAGCAGCGCCGAAGTCGCCGGCCTCGCCAACGACGCCTACGCCTACTATCACAGCCTCAACCACCCCGAGTGGAAGCGCCACAACCCCTGGGTCAGCCAGAACAGCCGCCTGCATCCCCCGCCCCGCAAATCCAAGCGCTGAGCGCTGCGACGATGGTGGGGCTCTGCCCCACGCCCCGCCAAAGGGCGGCGCCCTTTGGAATCCCTTTCTTCTTGTTGATTGGGCGCTTGGCCTGTTTCCCAAGTTCTTGTTGATTGGGCGCTTGGCCTGTTTCCCAAGTTCTTGTTGATTGGGCGCTTGGCCTGGTCCCCGAAGTTCTTGTCGATTGGGCGCTTGGCCTGTTTCCCCAAGTTGTTTTCGATTGTTTTTGCCAGCTCAGCGGGTGCGGGCGTGCTGGTCGCGGATGGCGGCGAGCGAATTGTGGCCGTTGCTACGGTCCTTGACCACGAGGTTGGTGCTGGGTGCCTTCAAACGCTGCTGAAGCAAGATATCATGACCAAGACAGAGCCCCATGGTGATGACCAGGTCGACGCCTTCGGCGTTGAGCTGCGCCGCCTGCGCCGCAGGGTTGCATGAGACTCCAGGGAGCTCGCTCTTGATATTGACCTCGCGCTGAGCGAGCGCGCCGGTGGTGCAACAGACCGGGACCACCCGCAAACCGGCCTCGCGCAAGAGCTCGACGACCTTGCGCGCATCGCTCTCCATGCCATAGCAATACGCCAGCCCCAAGCGTAGGTAGTTCATCACATGGGCGAAGGCGATCAGCTCCTCGAGACGGCTGAGGGTTCCCGCGCGGCCGCCATCGACCAGCTCGGCGGCGGCTTGCACCACCTGCTGCTGCGGCTCGACATGATAGAATGCGAGCACCTCTTCACGGTCAGCCTTGCAGGCCGGGCAGCTCTCGAGCATGCGCCGACAGCGCCGCTCGAATGGACAATCTACACAGTTCATAGGTACACCAGCAACTCACCTACAGTGGCGTGAAGAACGCCCAGACGATGAGCATCATTCGAGCATCTTCTCCTCAGCCAAGGTCTTCTCCGCGATCGCTTCGATGCTTTCCAGGACTCAGTCGAAGCGCACCGTACCATCAGGCATCACGCGCCCTCATGCGCTCTCACCGCGACCATCTTCAGTCAAACTCGGCCCTGAGGGTGTACCCAAAGCTTCGCCCTAGCCCGCCGGGGATGCTGTCGATTCTGCGACGAACGTATTCCGGCTGCTCAACCCGAGTATCGAGAGCGTCTTTCAGCCAGAGCAGGTGCGTGAGCGCCCCTGTTTGGTAGGCGAGGGACAGGTCCCAGGAGAAGCGGGTGGGGATGGTGCTCTCAGCGGTGTCTCTTGGTCCCCACATGGCGAGCACCGTGGAGATACTCAGGTCTCCGATGCGCTTGCCCATGCCGAGGCTGAGCTCGTGTTCTGGGATGTAGCGAAAGTTGTAGTGTCTGTTGCCGTTGAGCTCATCGCCGTCGTCTCCGAGGACGAGCGCGTAGTTGATGAAAAAGTCGATGAGCTCGGGGTCGGCGAAGCGAAGCTGGGCCTCGACGCCCCAAGCCGAGAAGGGCTGACCGTTTCGGTAGATGAGCGAGCGGTCTTGCTCATCGGCAGGAGCTCGCTGGGTCCGATAGATCTTGTTCTCGTAGGATGACCAATAGCCCAAGACCTGGCCAAAGAACTTGCCGTAGCCCAGCAGATAGGCGAGCTCAGCGGTGGTGGCGGTCTCTGGTTTGAGGCTGGTGTTGCCGAAGACGGTACGGCTGGAGGTCTCGAAGTACAGCTCGAACGGCGTAGGTGCTCGAAAAGATTGGCCAAAGGCGAGCTTCACCGAGGAGTTCTCGAAGAGCTCCCATACCAGAGAGGCGCGGGTTGAGAGGTTGGAGTTGAAGTGTTGGTTCTGGGTCCACCGTAGCCCACCGAGAAGGCTGAGGTGGTAGGACTCGAGCAGCGGGGCGAGGTCGAAGCGCAGCTGAGCGAAGAGTGAGAACTCGTTCACCGAGCGATCCGACATGGCGTTCTCTTCGAGCACCTGCTCGTCCTGGGTGGCGTAGTTGGCGTATTCCTCGCTGCGGCGGTAGTCATAGTCGGCACCGGCCTGGAGGCCGAGCCAATCAGCGAGCTCCCAGATGGCGATCAGCCTAGCCCCACTTCGCCATCCCCGAACACGCGAGCGGACGTTGTCGGCGCGCTCACGCGCGATGTCTCGCTCTTGGGCATCGAAATGTGTGCGAAGCCGCAGCTCGAGGGCATCGTGCAGCTCGACGGTGTATCCGTAGGAGCCAAGGTATCCCTCGAGGTGGTGGTCACGCCCGACACCGGCCGTCCACTGTGGCGTCACGCCGAGGTAGCTCTCGGTCTGCCGATAGGCGTTGAAGAAGAGCTCGTGCTCGCCGAGGCCGTCATCCAAGCGCGCTCGGGCGGTGAGGCTGGCGCTGTCGAAGAACTCGGGAACCTCGCCGCTGACCCCATCCTCATCGAGGAAGCGCGTGCTCGAAACGCCGGAATCGAGCGCATGCGCTGAGATGGAGAGCGCGAGTCCGTCGTTGTCATCGTACAGGTAAGCCCCAGAGGCTCCGACGCCGCCGAGCCCATGAAGCCTGACGCCGACGCGTCCCTTCGCGCTGCCAGGGGTCGGACGACGCGTGACAATATTTACGGCTCCAGAATACGCATTCGTACCATGGATCACCGACGCTGGTCCCAGCAGGACCTCGATCCGTTCAACCTCATCGATACTGACCCGATCGAGGTTGCCCTCGCCAGTCACAGCATGCCAGGCGGGAATCCCATCGAGCAGGACAAGGACCTTGTTGGCATAGTGGTCTTGCAGAACGCCACGCAAAGTGGGAATACGTTGCTTGATATGCGTACGCATCACGCTCGCGCCAGCCACATGCTCGACAGCCTCGGACACCGACTCGAAGCCATAGAGCTCGAGCTGCGCTCTGTCGATCACCGAGACCATGGAAGGACTCTCGAAGATCGTCTCGGTATCGAGCGAGGCGACGTCCACCTCGAGGAGCTCTTCCAATGAGAATTCTGTAATATCCTCGTAGGGTTCAAGATCAGTGGCGAGCGCCGGTAGAGCGACCGACAACGCCCCCACCCAGCTCAGCAGAGCGCACACGCTCCGATAGTCACAAACAGTCAAAGCCTCCTCCCACAACACCCGTCAGCATCAGAGCCCAGAGAATCCAGTTCGCTGGCTGTTGGGTATCTAGGGACGATCGTCCAATCCCAACACGAGCGCAAGCAAGAAGTGGCGGCGGGAACTGGTCAAGCACCCCATCGACAAGAAATCATGTCGCGCTCCCACGCCACGTTCAGGTCAAGGGCAGCGGGGAGCTCACCGTTTCAGCCTCTTGCGTGTCCTCATGTAACACCTTGGCCACCACGCGCTGGGTCACGTCATTGAGGTAGGTGGCCAGTTCCCGACTCAGCGCCTCGTATTCCGGCCACAAGGTCTCATTGACGAAACGCTGGGGTACGCGAGCCATTACGGTGTTGCTGTGCTGACGCGGGTATCGATAGGGCCGAATTCCGTACCTGCGCAGCAATGCAATGAAAACCTTGCGTGACCAGGGATCGTCGATGCGAAAGCGAAACTCCGTCGGCGCTTCCTTGGCCTCAAAGGCCCGAAGTCGCTCGAGAATGCGTTCCCTTGCCCGTTCGGCAGCAACCTTCTCACCCTCGCAGCTCGCCCCTGCAAACAAAGCCTCCACCGCCATCAAACGTTCAATCAACCGCTGCTCATCCATCGTCATGGCTGCCCCTCCGGCCAGTTGCCCGCCCCGCTGCTACCCCCTCGAGACTCCGCAGTCAAGGCTCGTCCTGCGTTCCGACTCCACGCCCTTGACAGATGTAGGCGCATACAGGAGAGATGATGCCTGCAGAGGCACCGGCACACTCCTGCTCGGGAAGCCAAGCTTTTGCATTCAAAGGAGAATTCAATGTCCCTGGATTTCGACAAGTCAGCAGCTCGGCGTCAGCTGCTCAGTTCCACCTCAGCTCACCTGAACGCTAACCCAAGGCATCCACAAAGCGCCGCTGCCTGCCTCATCGCAGCGCTGCTCTTCGTCCTCGGCTGCCAAGCAGGCAGTCCTCCACCGAGCAATCAAGAGCAGAGCCCGTCCACCAGTAGCCCTGCTGGCCCCACCCCACTCAACGGCGCGGCACTGCTCTCTTCACTGGCCTCAGCAATGCCCGAAGACACCCGCGTGGTGGCGATGCTCTCGCTCGACGGCCTGCAGTCCTGGGCCAACGCCAAATTTGTGGCTCCCTTTCTCGGTGACCACTTCGATGAAAACAAGCAGCAGGCCCTCTTCGATGAGCTCTCCTCCACTCTCGTGGAGCGGATTGGCCTCGACCCGCTCTCAGCCGACTGGGCCGTGCTGGCTTTGGGGCAAACGCCCACGGTGCTCTTCCTCGGCGGAGAGCTGAAGCTGGCCGAGGGCTTGCCCGCCAAGCAGCGAGAGGGTGTCGAGGTCTTCTCTTTGAAATGGGAACAGCCCGTCTTTGCTGTCAAATTGACCGAGGGCCCAGCCGCGATGGCCGTCTTCTTCGATGATCAAGCCCTCAACCAATTCCTAGCCACCAAGAATGGCCCGTCCTTCAAGGACAACCCGCGCCTGCAAAGCATCTTGCCGCTGCTCGACGAGCTCGGAGAGGCCCCCATCATGGTCGCCATCTCTGGAGAAGGAATCACCCAAGGCCTGCCCCCGAAGCTGCAGGCACTCGAAGCTGCCGCTCTGAGCCTTTCGAATACACTCGAGGTCTGCGTCGATGGCAGCCCCGAGTCCATCTCCACCCTCCAGGACTACTTCGAACAAGCCCGCGACAGCCTCCTCGCCGAGGTCAAGAAAAGCTATGAAAATCGAAATGATATACCGACTCTGGAAGCGCTCGGGGTGGTGCTCGGTCAGCATCTTTCGAGTCCCTTCTTCGAGCGACTGAGCCCCACCTTCTCAGAACGACGCGCCAAGCTCAGCATCGACCTCGACGACAGCATGACCACGGTCTGGCTCTTCGGAGCCCTCTCCGCCGTCGCCGTCCCAGCATTTCTGCGCTACATCGAGCTCGCCAAGAGCAGTGAAGCACAGAGCAACCTCCTGCGCATCGCCAAGGGCGCGAGCCTCTACCACAGCCAAGAGCACCCCTCCCCCGACGGACTCAGCCTGCAGACAGAGCTTTTCCCCGTCATGCCCAAGGCCCTCTGCACCGCTGGCGGAAGCGGAACGAAGACGCAACCAGAGGCCACCGATTGGCAAGCGTGGCGAGCGCTCGACTTCCAGCTCGACAGCGAACACCGCTATCGCTACTGCTACCAATCCCCAGACGGCAAGAGCTTTCGAGCCTGGGCCGAAGCATCACTGACTGGCTCCGGAAAGATCGATTCATTCTTCGAAATCAGGGGAAGCAGCCGCAACGGCGCAGTCGAGCTCACTGAGATCCAACAGCGTCGCTAGCCGACCGACGATTCGAGGATTCGGCCGAAGGACAGTGATTCCTGGCAGCAAGCTTCTCAGCCACCCGCCGGCTCCCCGCTACGAGGGAGCAAACCTCGTGCAGGGTTCAGAGCTCAGAGACGGATGCAGCTTCCAGGGACCCTGAAACGCTTTCTGGAGACAGACGATGAACGGCAAGCGATTCCCAAGCAAGCTACTGTTGCTCGCCACCTTTCTCCATTGCTCATGCGATGAAAGGTCGACACCGTCTGAGGATCTGAATGCAGACGCTGAACTTGACTACGAATACATTGCCCCCACCGATTTCGACGATGGGAGCCATGTGATCGCGCCTTTCTTCACGCTCTCGCCTCAGAACATCAGCCTGGCGATCGAACGCGAAACCGGAGAGGCCAGCGTCGCAGTCACCCTCAACTACGAAGGCGAGGAAGCGCTGCAGTTCACGATCGAGAGCGATGTCAACTGGATCAGCTATCCACGCGCAGTCGAACTCAGCGGGCTAGCGCCGTCCGCGGAACTTCGACTGGTGTTCCGCAATCTACTGATGGAACCCGGAATCTACGAAGACGTCATGAGGGTTAGGGCGCTGAGCAATCCCCCTCTCGAACAGGCGATCTACGTTCGCCTCGAGCTGCTGGGCTCCACCCCCTAGCCTTCGATGAAGGGGGATGGCCGGAGGAGCGTTTGCTGGACTGTCGCCAAGAACCTTGCTGGCTACCATCCCAGGCTAGAACCTTCGGGCTTGGCTGGCAGCGATCGCCACCTGGCTTCGACTTGTCGCAGCTCAGGGCAGCACCCAAACAGGGCCGCTGAACACCAGCTGCGCACCGAGTTGCAGGCGCGGATCATAGACCAGGCGAAGGCTGTTGGTTTGCACGTCTAAGATCCAGGCACCACTGTTTCTTTGCAGCTGCCATTGGCTGCTACCGTCACTGGCGAAGAGCCGCAATGCAACACTCGGCATGGGTGCAGGGAGCGGCACGGCCAGTAGCCCACCGAGACGCTCGACGAGGGCACGGAGGAATGGTCCGTAGTCAGCAATCTGCTCGATGTCGAGGCTCGCTCCATCCGGGAAGAGCGAAGGATCTTCGTCGATGAACTCGTAGTAGCCCGCACGCTCGAAGGGGCTGTTTCGCTCGTAGATGACCACAGGGATGGTGTCGAGCCAGGGGAACGCGCTCGCGACATTGATGAAGTAGTCGGCGAAACGGCTCGCGACGAGGCTGGCAGTGACTTGGTTCCAAGCCGTCACGCCTAGCCAGGCCAGCACCTCGGCCTTCACGGCAGCGGGCATCTCCGCTCCGGAATCAGAGGTCAGGTCCTCATTTTCATTGGTGAAAATCACAACGACCAGACGGCTTCCCTCTCGCTGCCGATCCTCAGGAACCACCATCTCAGCTCCGCGCCCCTGCACGTAGTCGATGGCCCACTTGGAGCACAGCAAACCGTATTCTGCATACCCTGGAAACTCGGAGCTGCTCGGATCGCAGGCTTGGTTCCCCAAGGGATCGCGAATTCGGCACTGGAAACTGCTCTCATAGGCTTCTTCGAACGGAGCCCATACGCTGCCACCTGGCCCCATGGGGGAATTCTTCAGACCACAGAGACTGGCAACACCGTCGTAGCCGTTGTCGTTGGCCAGGTCGGTGCTGAGCACGGCCCATCGTGCGGACAGCATGGAGCTGCGAATGTCCTGGAAAAACGCCGAGGTGGCTTGACTCAGACCAAGTTGGTAGGGCTCCATCGAGAAGGTGTCATCGATGACGAAGAGAAAGTCGACCATGGGAACCTGCTCGAGCTCAGTCGGCACACACAGCCGTTGGGCCTCACCGCTAGGCTGTTCCATGAGAGAGGCTGCGAAGGGAGCCAAGGAGCTGCCGTCAGTGAGCGCTTCGGCCTGGCTGCGAAGGTTGGCAGAGGCACCAGCGTCCAGAGGGTGGACCGCGGCGAGCAGATGAATCCGCTCAGGGGCTCTAAACACCGTGGTCAAGATGAGCTCGGCGCGGTTGCTGAGCACGCCGCCCGTCCAGGAGAGGTTGATCACTGAGCTCTCAACCCCATCGAGCGCTTCGAGGGCCGCGCTGCGCAGCGCCACGCTGGAGCCACCCTCCTCCACGAGGTAGCGGCTCATCGCCGCAGGCGCGCCATCCCAGCTGACGAAAAGCACGCGCTGCTCGAGCTCGAGCTGCAACGCCGCGTCTTGATGGGCAAGCTGCTGCGCCAACTCGGTGACACCGTCGTCAGCCGCCCGGCTCATCAGGAAGCCCGCCACCCCACTCAGCGGATGCTCGAGACTCCAAGCGAAAACCTTGCCCTCCGCACCAGGAACCACGAGCTCCGTTGAGACCAGTGCTGCATCGTGGATGAAGCGCAAGTCCGCTTCGACATTAGCAAGTTCTGAATACGACTCGAGAACCGTGCAGGCCTGGGCCTCGAGCCGCGCATCGTCCCCCATCAGCCCGTCTGTGCTAGGAAGCGTCGGGTCGAGCTCACCTTCATCGAAGAAGCCATCGCCGTCGAAATCCTCAGCGCCATCGCCAAGACCATCCCCGTCGGTGTCGAAGAGTCTGGGATCGCTGGGACCAGCCTGATAGTCGCTCTGCGTCTCGATGAGGTCGCTGAGACCATCCCCATCGGTGTCGACCGCTCGAGGATCCGAGCCGCAGGCCTCGAAATCGCAAACCTGGGCAGCACACTCCTCTCCATCTTCGAGGCCATCACCGTCGCTGTCGGAGAGCCGCGGATCGGTCTCCCCTTCGTCCCATAGACCATTCAGATTCGTGTCTTCGCAGCCGTCCGAGAGGCCATCTGCGTCCGTATCTGGGTTGAAGGGATCCGTCTCGTCGGGGTCGAGCACGCCATCCTCGTTGTGGTCCTCGAGACGGTCAGGGATGCCATCCTCATCGCTGTCACGGTTCGGATCCAGCTCGTCCTGCTCCTCGTCGAGGCCGTCTTCCTGCTCGAGCTCTTCGTCAAGCTCGGCTTCATCCAGCTCCTCGAGCTGCTCGAGCTCGGCGTCGAGATCGGGCTCGAGGTCGAGCTCCGCAAGCTCGGTCTCATCGGGCTCGTCAAACTGATCGAGCTCAGGAACTTGGTCAATGAACTCAAGATCTTGAATCTCATCGGGAATATCACCCTCGGGCACACACCAGAGCCCCTCACCCAAGGCAGGCACAGCGACGCACTGATAGCCAGCATTGCAGTCTGCCGCACTTTGACAAGGGCGAATGGCTTCCTCGGCAGGAGGGTCGGAGGAACAGCCTTGGGCGACGAGCGTGCCGACAAGAGCAAGCGCCAGAATCGGAAATAGCCTGAGGGATGAACGCCGCATTGCTAAGGCTCCTTTCTTTCGAACGGCACTTCGACATTCGTGGGAAATCGCTGCTGACGCGAGGTCGCGACCTCAACGGCACGAGCAAAGCAGCGAAATTCCGATTCGGATCTACGAAGACCGCATCCATGGGGCGAGAACTCAGCGGGACTGGAGCCACTGCAGCGTCACGCCCTGTACAACGCGCTCATGCTGCCAAGTTCCCCCCTCGCGTCAAGGGTCACGAGCCGCGCGGCCTCCTGCCTCCCCCCTCCACCACATCGTACTTGCCCATCACATCGGTTCGTGAACGACCTGAACGACCTGAACGACTAAACGCTTCGACATCTGGCTCCGCCCCGACTATTCTTGACGGTGTGTCCGGTGCGTGCCCTGAGCGCATGCCCTGCAGCGCCGTTGCCCGCTCATCGGCTACTTGTCCGGCAATTTCTCGCAGGAGCTGTGAAATGCCCGCATCAGCAAGGCTTGGCCCAGTCGGACCGCCGTGGCATCGCTCCCTTCAACAGGGGCTGCTTCCCATCGTCGGCTTGCTGCTCTGCGCTCTGCTCCTTGCTGCCTGCGAGCTCGGGTTTCAAACACAACCCCTTGATATTCAAAGCGTTGCGGATGAAGAGCAGACCGAACCCGAGCTCGACACCCATGACCTCGATGCCGACACCGCAGACCTCGAGCTCGAGCAGCAGGACGAAAGCGAAGAGGATTCGCTTGAGCTCTCCGAGCTCGATCAAGTCGAGCTCGTCGACTTGGAGCAAGTGGAGCTCGAGGATGAGCTCGAGGCGAGCGACGAGCTAGCCGAGCTGGACGAAGCCGATGAGGCCGAGCTCCCAGACCCTTGTGCCGAGGCAAACTGTCCTCTTGATTGCTGTCTCGCCGATGAACAGGCGGTCTGCGTCGATCTGAACCAAGCTCCCGAGCATTGCGGCGAATGTGGACGCCAATGCGCGCAGCTCTGCGTCAACGGCGAATGCTGCACTCCCATGACGTGCAGCAGCGCCAACGCCAACTGTGGCCAACTCGACGACGGCTGTGGCGGCCTACTCAGCTGTGGTTCTTGCGAGAGCCCCTTGCTTTGTGGTGCCCACAGCCCGAATCGCTGCGGCCCCCCTCAACAATGGCCCGACTCCCCCACCCCCTACTGCATCGAGATCACAGGGGCGATCCCGTGCCCCGCCCCGCACACCGCCTACTATGGGCACGATGGCTCCTATCTGCTCACCCAACCGTCCTACATCGAGCACAACGGCTGGGTTGAGGACGAGCGGACTGGGCTCTCCTGGGAAAGCTCCTCCCAGGGCCCTAACCTCTATCTCAATGGTGAGAGCTATTGTGAGAGCTCGAACACCGGCGGCTTCAGCAACTGGCGCCTCCCGACCCAAACCGAGATCGTGTCCCTCGCGGACTACGGCAAGGCCAGCGGCAGCATTCATCCAGCGCTCATCGACGAAGACGGCGGCATCTATTGGCTGCAATCCCCCACCTTCGGCGAGCGGCACATCTTTGACACCAGCACCGGGGCCATGGGAAAGGCTGAGCTACTTCAAACCGCCCGCAGCCGCTGTGTGCGAGGGACCCTCGGCAGCGCACTGAGCTCCACGGAGTTCGGACTAGAGGACCGAATCTTCGGCTTCGCCTGGGACCTGAGCCCAACCACCAGTCCGAGCTGGGAGCAAGCGCTGAGCTACTGCGAAGCCTCCACCCACGGCGGCTTTGACGACTGGCGCCTTCCCAGCGTGGGCGAGTGGATGAGCCTGCTGCGCCACGCGCAGCTCCCAAGCCTGCCCAGCCGAGTCTGGTCCAGCACCCCGCGCCGCCCCAACCAGCTCACGGTCATCCAGGTCGTCACTGGAGACCGCAGCCTCGACTTCAAATCCCCAACGGGCAGCGCCGCCTACGGCTGTGTGCGCAACATCGAATGAGCACCCGTCTTCGGCGATGCAGCGCGCTGCTTCGCGTCGAAGGCTTACGGCTCCTCGTGCAAGTACATGAAGACCCGCTCGGGAGTGAGTGGCAACGGGGGAAGGGGCTTGTCCCTTCGAACACTACGCAGCGCATGCAGAATGGCGAAGTAGGCTCCGATACCGTGGATGAACGGGGGCTCGCCGATGGCCTTCGAATTGTATACGGCGTAGGGGTTCTGAGATTGGTCCAGAAGGGTAATCTCGAAGTGCTTCGGAACGAACTTGATATCCGGAACCTTGTAGGCGTTGACCCCGGTCAACACCCGTCCGTCCTTTCCGTAGCGAATCTGCTCCAAGGTCGCCCAGCCAATGCCCTGAATCACCGCGCCCTCGATCTGTCCCCTGTCAACAGGAACCGAGAAGCTCTCGCCGATGTCCTGCACGACCTCTAGGAGGTCGATGGTGTACGTGCCTCGAACACAGTCCAGGCTCACCTCGGTGAGGGAGGTGCCGTAGGCATAGTAGGCAAACGGACGGCCACGCTCGAGCTCGAGATCGTAGTACAGGTTGGGGGTCGCGTAGAAGGCGTGCTCCGACAGATCGACCCGTGCCCACTGCGCGGCCTTCACCAACTGCTCCCAGCTCAGCTCGGCGCGACGCACCCCAACCCAGATCGCGCCGTCGCGGATGGAAATCACACTCTCATCCGGCACCCCGAGGTGGCGTGCAGCGAAGCCCCGCAAGCGCTCGTACAAACGCTCGCAGGCCATCTTGGTCGCCATGCCGTTCAGGTCCGAGCCAGTGCTGGCAGAGGTTGGCGACGCGTTGGGAATACGCGAGGTGTTGGTGCTGTCGATGCGCACCTGCGAGACGTCGATACCCAGCGCGCGGGCTGCGATCACCTGAATCTTGGTGTTCACGCCCTGCCCCATCTCCACCGCCCCAGTACTGACCGAGACGCTGCCGTCCACGTAGATGTTAACCAGCGAGCTCGCCTGATTGAGCGCAGTTTGAGCGAAGGAGATGCCAAAACAGACAGGGACGACCGCCAGCCCCCGCTTGCTGTCCACGTGCTCTCGATTGTATTCTTCAACAGCAGCAAGCCGCGCAGCAAGGTCGACTTTCTGGTCCAGAGTCTGCCAACAACGCAGCGCGGTCCCAGCTTCGATCACGACGCCATAGGGCAAGACATCGCCATCCTGCAGCAGGTTCTTGTACTTCAGCCAGGTCGGCTCGACACCAAGCAGCTCGGCGGCGTGGCTCAGAGCGGCCTCGATGATCAAGCTGCCCTGTGGAACCCCGAAGCCACGGAAGGCGTTGTTCGGCGGGATGTTGGTCCGACAGCTCTGCGCCGCAATCCGAATATTTGGAATACTGTATGAACCCGATGCGTGCAAGAGGGAGCGACCGAGCACCGCGGGGGAGATGTCGGCGCAAGCGCCAGCATGCTGGAAGAGCTCGACATCAAAGGCCAAGATCTTGCCATCGGCGTCCAGAGCCAGGCGGTAGTCGTATTCGTAGGCGTGCCGCTTCCCCGTCGTCGTAATGTCCTCGTTGCGCTCCAGGAAGAGCTTGACCGGACGATTGAGCAGGAAGGCGGCAAGCGCAGGCGCCACCACCCAGACCGCAGTGGATTCTTTGCCGCCAAAGGCGCCGCCCAAGCGGCGAATGTCGAGCTCTACCTTGTGCTGCGGGATGCCCAAGACCTCGGCGATGTGGTGGTGGAAGGCGCCTGGAGCTTGCGCGCTGGCGTAGACCTTGAGCGTGTCGTGCTCACCGGGAACGGCGAGGGCGCGCTGCGTCTCGAAGTAGAAGTGCTCCTGGGGGCCGCTGGACAAGCGGCCCTCGGCGACCACGGCAGCACGCGAAAAGGCTTCGTCGAGCTCGCCGCGCAGCAACACCCGGCGCTTTCCGTGGAGCATGCCCTTAGCCGCCGCCTCTCGCGGGTCGAAGACCGGCTCGAGTTCCTCGAAGCGCGCCTCGAGCTTCTTGAGGGCGCGATATGCAGCCCGACGTGTCTCGGCGACCACCAGCGCGATGGGCTGACCAATGTATTCCAGCTCATCGACCGCAAACAGAGGCTGGTCCTTGAGTATATGCCCCACTTGGTTGAGCCCAGGCACGTCCTTGTGGGTGAAGACAGCAAGCACGCCAGGCATCGCCGCGGCCTTGGCGGTGTCGAGTTCGAGCAAGCGCGCACGAGCGAGCGGGCTGCAGTAGAGCGCGGCATGTAAGCAGCCCTCGGGTGCGGGGATATCGTCGACGAAGCGCGAAGTGCCCCGCACATGCATCAGCATATCGTCGTTTTTCATGGCAGCCTTCGCTTTCATCGCTCCACCTCCGCTTGCAGATAGCCCGCAAAGTGCGCCCGAACGAGCTGCCCGAGGAGCCCTCGTTTGTATGCTGCCGAGCCACGAATATCGTCAATAGGTTTCGCCGCATCGAACGCAATCTTGGCCACTTCCTCGACCAGGAGAGCGTCGATGCTCCGTCCAGCCAAGGGCTCGAGCCCCTTGATCATCATAGGAATAGGGCCAACGCCTCCGGCCGAGATGGCAAGCTCGGCGAGGCAGCCTCGGTCATCCACGCGCAGCCGCATTGCTGTATTCACAGCAGCGATATCAAGGGTGACGCGATTGGACACCTTCTGGAAACTGAAGCGCTCCCCCTGTGCAAGCAGCGGGAGGTGCATGGCCGTGATGATTTCGCCCTCTTGCAGATCGGTTTTCTTGTAGGCCAGGAAGAACTCACGCAGCTTGCGCTGCCGGACGCTGCCGTCAGCGGCTTGCAGGCTGAGGCCCGCGTCGAGGGCCAAGAGCATGATGGTGGCGTCACCGATGGGTGAGGCGTTGACGATGTTCCCAGAGAGGGTGGCCTTGTTGCGCAGGATGGTCGAGGAGTGCAACGCCAAGTCATGGGAAAAACTTGGGAAATGCTTGGCGACCAGGGGGTCGCGGCGCAGCCTCTCGAGGGTCACCGCCGCGCCAATGCAGAGCTCACCTGCTTCCTCTTTGATGAAGTCGAGGTCGCGCCGGTGTGAGAGGAAGCAGAGCTCGGCGTCGAGCAAGGCCGCCGGCTTCTGCACGAAGAGATCGGTTCCCCCGGCCACCAACACGACCTTCCCTGTGGGTACACACTCGACCTGCCCCGTCTGCTCCCGCGCCTCAGCGAGTTGCTGAGGGATATTGAGAAGATAGCGTGGAAGGACGCCCGCTTCGACCAAAGCGGGCAGTCGAGCATTGAGCTCGCCTGATAGCCCAGCGAGTCGCTCGCTCAGCGCTCGGGCCGCGTTGCGGATGGCGACATAGCCGGTGCAGCGGCAGATGTTGCCGTCGAGCGCATCGATGGCGTCATCGAGGCTCAACCCGTCGCAGTTGAGGGCAAAACCCGTCAACGAGAGCACGATCCCAGGTGTGCAGAAACCGCATTGCGATGCGCTGTTGTCGACGATGAGTTCTTGGACCAAGGTCAAGGGTTTGAGCACGGCGCTCTCGCTGCGGCCAGCGCTGGCGGCGTGGTCGAGTTCCAGCCCCTCGACGGTGAGCACGTGGCAACCCTCGACATCGCCGATGGGAACCAGGCAGGAGGCGCAGGCATCATAGTGCACGCTACCAGCCTCTGTCGGCCGACCAACGAGCACGGTGCAGGCGCCGCACTCCCCTTCGCGGCACGCCTCTTTGGTGCCCGTCAAACGCAGCACGTCTCGAACAAACTCGAGCAGCACCATTCCAGGTGGTTCCTTCGTCTGGATCAAGCGCTGGTTGACCATGAAGCTCAGCATCACCTCTCTCCTTTGCTGCGGACTGGGACTGCACTTTGGCTCTGGGGTCAGGGGAACTGCTCAAGATGAAAACACAAAGCCCTCACCGAGCGAACCCGAAGCGTCCGCTTCCTATCCTTTGCGACACTCCCGCCCGCATGGCAACACTTTTGTCCCATGGAGACCATCGTTCGCCTCGAGGGGTATCAACAATACTAAATATTATCAGGCAAATAGACATCTCCCCTCGGCACTGATTTCGTCGCTGTGGCAGGGCGATCAGGAGCGCCTCGGAAGGAGGAAGCTATTCTTGCTCCTCCTGCAGTGACTGCGCCAGACTCCGACACGCCGTAAGCATCGCTCGATTGCGCTTGCGCTCCTGCAGCAATGAGAGGAGCACCGCGACTGCGCCCAGGTTCAGCAGCACCGCCAACACAGCGCTGCCGCCCAAGTCGATGACGAGGAACCAGGGATAGGCGAGCAAGACCAGGGTGAGCACGCTCGTCAACACCAGAAAACGTGCAGGCGCAGTCAGCTCCGCCTCGAGCTGCGCGATGCTCCGCTCGAGCTCGGCGCTCACGTCAAGGTCTCCAGCCGCGGCCCGCTGCTCGAGGCTGAAGCGCCACATCCACCACGCGACCCAGGCCCCCGCACCGAAGAGGGCCACTGGCAGCAGCAGCGGCCGAGAAGCCAGAAGCGTAGTCAGGGCTGTGCCCCACAAGGCGAGCACGATGCCCCATCCCGCGGCGAGGGCGAGGTAGCGACTGCGACGGGCGCGTCGCAGACTGCGGCGAAGGTCAAACGATTCTTGTTCCTGCTGCCAGATGGTTTGCCATGAGCTATTCATGCTCTACTCCTATTGACCTCGATGTTCTTTGCGCGGTCCATGGCAGCAGAGCGCAGGGCCATGCGTGGGGCAGGCTTTCCAGCCTGTCGACTGGGCTGTCGGTCCATGGCGTCTCCTCTCAGCACTGAGCTCTTCTTTGCGCCTCTGCGTCTTTGCGTGAGATTTCAAAGCCAGCGTCAACAGAACGCCCCGTTCTGGGCAGGTCCAACTCGTACTGCAATGACTCCTTTGATTCATGAACTTGCAGCTGATGCACATCACCTGGACAACGTGCCCTTCGGAATCCCTTTCTCGATGGCCGCTATCGCCATGCTTTCAAGCGTTGCTCCAAGCTTTGCTTGGCCCGATGCAAGCGAACCGCGACATTGCCCTTGTCGATGCCCAGGACCGCAGCGATCTCTTGGTTGGACAGTCCCTCCAGACTCAGACTCGCGACCTGCCGATATGCCAACGGAAGCGCGCACACCGCATCCTGGAGCGCTTTCCGGCCACGCTTATCGATCAACGCCTGCTCGGGCCCATCTTCGGGGCTGACGAGCTCCTCCTCCAGCAGCGGTGCGGTGGCGGCGCGACGTCGCAGGGCAAAGCGCATGCCCTGATAGTGAGCAATTCTGAAGACGAAGGTCTTGAGCGAGCAATCACCGCGGAAGCTTGGGAGGGCACGCCAAAGGGCCAAGCTGATCTCTTGTAGGAGATCGTCTCGTTCCGTCGGTTCGCGCGCATAGAGAGAAACCGTGCGCAGAATGGCCGCTGCGTAGTCCCTGTTGATTGTCTCGAAGTCCACCCCAGGCTCCTTCTCCCGGAGGGTCGCGCCGGGATCGACACGATAGTGCGCCGTGGGTGCAGTCGCTTACGGATTTTTTTCGACCAAGCTCGCTCGGCCACTCTCCGCGGCCAGCGGGATCGGCTCATCCCCACGATATCTCAATGGAATTGGAGATATCGAGTGGTCGGTGCCCGAGAGCAGGCCCCCGAGACCTGTCTACTGGCAAATGCGCAAATCGAGCACCGGCGATTCGTTGTCGTCCTCGTGGCATTCGTTGGTCTCGCCGTTGGGGAGACTGGCGGGGGGATCATCCACCACCGCTTTCAGGTGCTGTGGAAGGACCAGGTTGGTGGGGGTCATGCTTGGGAGCAAGGTCGCGCTGTAGTCCCAGACGAAGGTCAGCACCTGGGCAGAGCCAGGAGGCAAGGCGTTGGGGAGTTGGACACGAGCGAGCAGCGCTCGGCTGTCCGAGCCAGGGAGGTCGACGGCATAGAAGCCAACCCAGACCCCGGCTCCAACCCCCAGTGAGCCCGTATTCTCAACGGTCGCATGAAGATGCACGGTAGCGGGGCATCCAGCGTTACTTGAGGAGAGCGTCGAGATGGTCAAGTTGGGTGCGTTGAAGAGCCCTCCAGGTTGCACGTTTTGACGGAAGTTGTTGAGCGAGGCGCGGCGCCAATTGAAGCTCTCGGGGGTGGGGACGGAGCCGTCTTCGTTGATGTTGGTGACGTGATAGGTGTGCTGGTTCCAGATGCGACGGGTGCGGACCCAGTTGTCCAAGGGATCGCGGAAGACTCGTATTCCGGTATGGGTTCCGTAGGCGTAGTTGTTGGCGGCCACGACGATCTCTGCGTTGCCGTCGTTGTCGACGTCGACGATGAGAGGGTACTCGAAGAGGGTGCCGCTGCCGTTGGCGGTGGAGAAGAGCACCTCTGGGTCGGCGAAGCCATCACCGTCGTTGTCGACACCGGAGCCCGCGCCCTTGTAGACGCGCAGTGTGATCTCGTCGTTGTAGACGACCTCGGCGGCGCCGTCGCCTTCGAAGTCGAAGACGCTCGAGCCGGTGGCGGCACTCGAGTAGTCGCGGGTGGCCCCGTCAGCCCATAGGATGCTGCCGTCAGTCTCCAAGACGATGTAGTACCAACGCCCAGCGGTGGAGATCTCTGGCTGTCCATCGCCGTCGAAGTCAGCGATGGTGGGCGGCCCACCGCCGGTGTTACAGGCGCTGTGGGTCTGAGGGCAGGTGATGCCATAGACCTGCAGGATGCGCTGGGCGTTGAGGGGGATGGGGGTCTGCCAGACCAGATTCATGCTCCAAGCCCCGCTGCCGGGGTCCTTGCTGACGTTGAAGAGCGCGATATTCCCCGTGTATCCGCCACGGACCCAGACGATCTCGGGCACCAGGTCATCTGCGCCAGCATCCGCCACCAAGTCGGCGACAGCGGCGTAGCCGCTCGCGCCGCCGACCAAGGGCTGACAGTTATTGTCGTAGATGCTGCCATTGGCGATAATTTCCATGCTGCCGTCCTCGTCGAGATCGGCCACCACAGGGAAAGACCAGCTCGAGGGCGCATCACAGCGATGGGTCAAGGTGGCGCCATCGGTGACACCGTACTGAGTCACCACTTCGATGCTGCCGTCGCCGTCGAGATCGGCGAAGGCAGCCGTGGTGATCCCTGCCGCGCCGTTGAACTTGGCATCCATCGTCAGGGTTTTCTTGACCTGCAGGGTGTAGCCCGTGCCACCGTCGGGCAGCAGGTTGAGGAAGTAGAGCTTCTTGGGGTTTGCGGTGTTGGCCGAAGAGACCACGATCTCCGCGTAGCCATCGCCGTCGAGATCGGCTGCGCCGATATCGCTGCGCACCGAGAAGGGTTGCTCCATTGAAGCCGCCAGCTCGCGCCCATCATCGCCGCTGACCACTCGAATCGCACCGGCGTTGTTGTAGCCGCTGCCCGCGAAGCAACCAAAGACCACGTCGGGTACATCCTCTTCGTCGATCTGACCGTCGCCGTTGTCGTCGGTGAGGTTGAGCACGATGGGGGTCATCATGACCTGCCGATAGGTCGGGAACTGCGACGATGAGGTCCAGTACCATTGTTCTTCCGGCGTAAAGACCCCAACGGGAGGGATGTAGATACACTGGTTGGGGTCGTCTGCCGCCTTGACACAGCGCCTGCTGCTGAGCTCGCAGAACTCATCGAGCTCGCAGTCGTCATGTACGGTGCAGGCCCCCCAGGTCGCGATGCATTGGTTCCTAAGACACTCGTCGTTGCCGGGGCTGCG
>JAVFAO010000014.1:0-40745 GCA_034002465.1 Myxococcota bacterium | reverse complement strand
CGGATGCGCCCGCGACAGACGCTGACTCGTGCCTCGCTTCGCTCACTTCTTGTCGATTGGGCGCTTGGCCTGTTCCCCCAAGTTCTGAGCCAGCTCAAGCGAAGCGACCGCCCACAGAGCGAACACAGTTGCGAGCCCAAGCGCTGGCATCAGCGCTTGATGCGCCTACCCACAGCGTCTCTTTTGTGTCAATCTGCGCCAGCTGCCGCCACGCGGCACAAGGAGCAGAGCTTGAGAAAGCATGGCCTCGACGTCCTGGTACTGCTCACTGGCACAACGCTGTTGACCGCCTTGGTGCTGGTCTTCTGGCACGCACCAGTCGAGCCCAACATGGGCGTATCACAGAAGATCTTCTACTTTCACGTACCCTCTGCAGTGGCGGCCTACCTCGGATATGGTCTCTGCGGCTTGAGTAGCCTCATCTACATTCTCAAACCCTCGCCCTTCTTTTCGCGACTCGCGCTGGCCGGTGCCGAGCTCGGCTCCATCTTCGCGCTCGCCGTGTTGACCACGGGTCCGCTCTGGGCCTACAAGGCGTGGGGTCGGGCGTGGATGTGGGATCCGCGGCTGAGCAGTGTATTATTGATGTTTCTGGTCTTCACGAGCTATTTGATGCTGCGACGGTTCACAGATGACACCGAGTCGAGTCGCCGCATCGGTGCGGTGCTGGGCACCCTTGGTTTGTTGGCCATCGCCCTGTCGCGCTTCTCGGTGCAGCTCTGGGGTGGCTTTCACCCCCAGGTGCTGACAGGGTCTGGCCGCGGCATCGCGGCGAGCATGGTCCCTGCGTTCGCGCTCTCCATGGTCGCCGTCCTGCTGCTCTGTGTCACGCTCATCGCCATGCGCGAACGCCAGCTTGCGCAGCTCAATGAAGTCCAGCGCATTGGACGCGAGCTCGAAGCGCTGAGTGCCGAGCTGAGTGAGCTCGAAAGCAGCAGGGAGCAGCATCCATCAGGAGCCTTGAATGAGCGCTGAAACCGCCGTCATCCTGGCGTACCTCGCCATCTGGATGCTGAGCGTCAGCTACGTTTTCGTCTTGCGGCGTCGCCAACGCCATCTTCAACAAGAACTCGCCGAGCTCAGCAAACGCCTCGAGAGCGTGCAGCGTGCGCTGGAGCAAGCGACCTTCGCGAAACAGGATTGACATGTTCAAGCTACCACCAAACCGCACAGCGAGACGCCTCGCTGCCTCGCTCGCTGTCCTAGTGCTCGCCATGGCCCTCCCGCGCCTGGCTGCCGCAGCCCCGGCTGCCACCGAAGTAGAAGCAGGCTTCTACCGCGCCCAGCTCGAGAACGGCTTGGAGGTCTACGTCTTGCTCGACCACTCACTGCCGCTGGTCACCATCGAGATGGCAGTGCGGGCAGGAGCCTGGGTCGAAGACCCAAGTATCGACGGTCTCAGCCACCTCTATGAACACATGTTTTTCAAGGGCAACGAGGTGCTTGCCAACCAAGAAGAGTACCTGGAACGGGTGCGCGAGCTCGGACTGGTTTTCAACGCCACCACGGCCCACGAGTGCGTGAATTACTTTTTCACCATGACCAGTGACAACAAGAGCGAGGGCTTGCGCTTCATGCGCGACGCCATGCGCTACCCTCTGTTCGACCCAGAGGAGCTGGCCAGAGAGAGCTCGGTGGTCTTGGATGAATACAGCAGAGCCGAGAGTAGCCCCTTCTTTCACCTGCAGAAAGCAGTCGACAACGCGCTATGGTACGCACACCCAAGCAGAAAGGACGTGATCGGCTCCCGAGAGGTCATCGCCAACGTCACCCATGCCCAGATGAAGGAGATGCAGGCGCGCTTTTACATCCCCAACAACGCTGCCCTCTTCATCGCTGGCGACGTCGAGCTCGAGGCAACCTTGGCCGAAGTCGATGAGCTCTTCGGCGATTGGCAGAGGGGCGAAGACCCGTTCGTCGCGTCCCCCCTTCCCGAGCATCCCCCACTCCAAGAGACCCAAGCCCTCATCGTCGAACAAGACATCTCCAGAGTGGTGGTCACCATCCAATGGCACGGTCCCGACACTCGCCGAGACCGCGAGTCCACCTTCGCCGCCGACGTGCTGATGTTCCTCGTCAACCCGCCCACCTCGGATTTGTCCAAAGCCCTGGTCGACTCTGGCCTGGTCTTGGGCGCAAGCTTTGGCTACTACACCCACGCCAACGTGGGGCCCATTTCCCTGAGCTTCGAAACCACGGCAGACAAGCTCGAGCCCGCCATCCGAGAGGCGCTAGCCCAGGTGCGTCGCCTCGATCAGCCCTCGGCTTACTCCGAGGAGCAGGTCACTGTCTCCAAAATCCTGCTCGAGGTCCTCGATCTCGAAGGGCGAGAGCAGAGCAGCGCCTTCACCCACACCCTGAGCTTCTGGTGGGCAAGCGCTGGCTTGGAGTACTACCTCTCCTACCTTGATGAGCTGCGCCGCGTGAGCCGCGCCGACATGGACCGCTTCGTCCAGCGCTACCTGTCCAAGGACAAGCCCTTCGTCATCGGCATCATGCTCTCTCCCGAACAGCGAGAGACGCTCGCCCTCGATGCCGAGAAGGTGGTGCAATGGCTTCAGTGATCCCCTTTCGCGCTCGTCTAGAGATGATGATGTCGCTCGCTTTCAAGATTCCGCTCGCTTCGCTCGCTTTCAAAGCAGCCCCTCTCGAGGAGAAGGCCATGCCTCGCCGCCGCTCGTCCACCATCCTCTGGCTCTGCGCCCATGCGCTGCTTTTCGCCCTCATCGCCCCCCTGGGCTGCACGCAAAAAGCCGTGATCATCAAGCCTTGGGCCACTGACACCGCGCTGCAGGAGCAAGCCTCGGACAGCGGCGATCCCGCCACAACCCTGACCAACGGCGTCGAAGAATTCGAGATAAAAGGGCTGCAGGTCATCTTCAAGCGCACCCCTGGCAAGCCGGTCGTCTCGGTTGGTGCCTACTTTCGCGGTGGTAGTGCCCAGACGGCGGCAGACGAGGCAGGGCTCGACATGATGACCCTGCGCTTGCTCAGCTCCGGGGGAACGCTCAGTCGGCCTCGCGATGCGATGAACGCCGCCATCGGTTTGCTCGGTGCCAGCTTCTCTTCCGACGCAGGCGCTCACTTCAGCGTGCTCAGCATGCAGGCCTTGCACAAGAACTGGGATGCAAGCTTCGAGATCTTCGCGGACATGCTGCAAAACCCTGCCTGGCCTGCCGACGAATTCGAACGCCAGCGCGCCCGGCATCTGGAGTTCCTCAGCAGCCTCGAGGAGAGCGCCGATCGCTATGTCTCACTGCTCGCAGACTCCCTGCTCTACGAAGGACACCCCTACGCCCAACGCGCCTGGGGGAACCTCGAGAACATTGGCCGCTTCAACCTCGGCGACCTGCGTGCACGACACCAGAAGCTGCTGGTCAAGAAGCGGATGCTCTTCGTCATCGTTGGCGACCTCGAGCGGGCGGAGCTGGAGGAGAAGCTCAGCGCAGCCTTTGCCTCACTGCCCGACGGAGCGAACCCCGAGCAGCCCCTGCCCGCGCTCTCCGTTCCAGCCACCCGCATGGCCAGCTACCATAAGGCAACACCCACCAGCTACGTGCTCGCCAAGTTTGCCGCCCCTGCACCCGATGAGCCCGACTATTATCCACTGCTCGCCGGACTCGCCGTGCTCAGCGATCGGCTCTTCGAGAAGGTCCGCTCGGACATGCAGCTCTCTTATGCCGTCGCGGCAGGTCTGAACACCGATCCGATCAACTCGGGCTACCTCTACGTCTCCTCGAGCTCAGCAGAGCTGGCGTATTCGCAAATCCTGGACGAGGTCGAGAGCATGCAAGACTGGCTCATCAACGAGCGTGAACTCGAGCAGCAGATCGCCATCTTCGTGACAGGTTTCTTCATGGATTTAGAGAGTTTACACGCCCAACGGCAGATGTTGGCCCGAGCCGAACTGCTGCGCGGCGACTGGCGAAAAGCCTCGGACATCTTCGTCTCGCTTCGCGCCGTCAGTCCACGGCAAGTCCGCGACGCGATGCGTAAGTATGTGCAGAAGCTCCAGATTGGCTACTACGGACCGAGTGACGGCTTCCGCGAAAGCCTAGGTCAGGCTGAGCCCAACGACGCAGACCGAGTGTTGCTGCAAACTGGGCCTGTTCCCTCAACTTCTTGTCCCGACGCCCCGCCTGCGCCCACCGAGGCGCCTGCCATGACGGAGCAGCCCGACGCGCCCACGGAATAAGGGATTCGAGCGGTGTGCAGCGCCGACTTGGGTTGATGAGCCGATGACTGAGAAGCGAAGCGGCAGGCACCGCCTGCGCATCGAATCGTTGGATGAAGAGCTGTGTGGGGTCGGCGAGCTGCAGAGCAAAGGACACAGCTGGGCGCTGAGTGTGCCCGGCGGAGTGCCAGGGGACCTGCTCGACGTCGAAGTGCAACACTACAGCCCACACAGCCGCAGGGCTTGGGGGAAACTGGTCGAGCGCCTGGAGCGTTCGGAGCATTGGCGCGAGCCACCTTGCGCTCACGCCGCGCCCTGTCGCGGTCGCTGCGGCGGCTGCGCGGGGATGCACCTCTCGACACAGCTGCTTGCCCAGCACAAGGTCCGCATGCTCGAAACGGCGCTGCAGGAGCAGGGCCTCGAGGCTCCGACGAAGCTGGAGCTGAAAAGCGCTGGGCCGCGACTCGGCTACCGCAACCGCGCCAACTATGTGCTCGAAGGGTCGCGCTTGGGCTCCTACGCGCCGCGCAGCCACGTTTTTGCCGACATGGACGGCTGCCTCATCGTGAGAGAGGTGATCAGAGATTGCGCCAGACTGTTGCAAGAGCGCCTGAAGCCCAGCTCGTTGCCCCAGCGAATACGCTATTTGGGCTTGTGCGCGTCCAGTGAGCTGCCGGGCTGCGCACTCGAGCTGATCTTCGCGGAGCCACCGGACGCAGAGACCTTGAACGCCGTCTGTGCACGTCTCGAGGTAGGCCAAGAGGGCTCGCCGTTTCTTGGGCTGTCGTATTCCATGAATCAAAGCGATGGCAATGCTCTCCGCGTCGAGCAGGGCACTCACTGCGCCGGAGCGCGGAGTGTTTTCGAAAGGTTTGGCGATGTTTTGCTGGAGCGGACGAACTCCAGCTTCAGTCAGGTCAACAGCGAAGTCGCGGCAGCCATGTATTCCATGGCAACCGAGTGGATTGACTCATCAGGGTTGCTCTGGGACCTTTTCTGCGGCATCGGAGCATTTGGGCTCTGCGTCGGGGCGAAGGGCAGGGTCTTTGGTGCCGAATGGAATGAGGCCGCCTTGGAGCTGGCCCGCAGAAACGCTGAGCGTCTGGGCGTGAAGGCATGCTTCGAGACCTGGGATCTGCACCAATCCTGGCCGAGCTGGCCGCCCGCCGAGGTGGTTCTGGTCAACCCTCCGCGCCGGGGACTGGAGCGGCATCTGCTCGAGCGCCTGGCCGCGCTGCCATCCGCGCTCTTGTACATGAGCTGCAATCCACTCAGCTTTGCACGTGACGCGCGCATTCTCAGTGAGAATGGGCGTGTCATGAGCCGCCTCGCCACCTTCGATATGATGCCACAGACGGCGCACAGCGAGCTGCTCGCCTACTTCCCCGCGTCAGCCCCTCAGCCATGAGCTTTCGTCGTTCGAAGGTTTCAGTCGAGTCCAAGCGACGTCCCAAGATTAGGGCGAAGCAGATCGCTGTCCGCATACAGAACTTGAGGGAACAGGCCAAGTGACCAATCATCAAGAAAATGCTGACAGCACGCTCGAGCTCTGCTACTTTTGCGTCGGCGCAAGTGGGCGCAGGGAGGCTTCATGGCGCAGGATATCGTAGCATTGACGGCCAGCTTGTACGATTTCATCGTCGACAGTGAGGCGCCGCTCTCGGCCCGCAAGGTGAGCTTCGAATCTGCGCGCGAACGCTTGACCCAAACGGCAGACGAGCTGGTGCAGCGTTTCGTGGAGAGCCGAGATCGGCTCACCGCTCGTGCGCGTCAAGGTTGTGACGACGCGCTCCGCACCCTGCGTGAGATGCGCGCCGAGCTCGCACAGCGACAGCCAGCGCAAGAGCGCCTCGAGGCGCTCTGGAAAGGTCTCGGCGAGAGCTATGAGTCGATGCGCGCTCAGGTGCGCAAGCTTCATATGCCTCTGCCAAAGGGTGTTGTGCTCGGTGCCTTCAAACCCAAGAACCCAGCCCGCAATCTCTTCCACATCTCGATGGCGCTGGGCAGTGTGCTGCTCTACCAATTCGTCTTGGACCGAGCGGGAGCCATCTGGGTGACCGGTTCTGGTTTGGCTCTTTTTGCCGGCATGGACATCCTCAGGCGTGTCTCGCGTCGCTGGAACGAGCGCTTCGTTTCGACCATCTTCAGCCGCATCGCACGTCCTGGCGAAGCACACCAAGTACCTGCGGCTACTTGGTATATCGGCGCGCTCCTGATCGGCAGCATCGCCCTTCCCCAGCATGCCATCCAACTTGGCGTCTTGGTCCTGGGCTTCGGTGACCCTGTCGCTCAGATCATTGGCAAACGCTTCGGCAAACGAAAGATCATCGGCCAAAAGAGCATCGCTGGCGCGCTCGCCTTCGTCGTCGCAGCCACCTTGGCCGGATTCGTCTTTCTCTCTCTGGTCTCCTCCGGGGGTGGTGCCCTGAACCGTCTCGGCATCGTCTCGACGGTGGCCTTGCTCGGCGCGCTGGTGGAGCTCTATAGCGGCCCGATGGATGACAATTTCAGCATTCCACTTGCTGCCGGTCTGGCCGCCGCGCTGCTTCTCTATTGAAAAGCCAGCGTTGGCCACGAGCTCTCAGAGGGTGCAGCCGCGCTGATTGAGCCGACACGGGCTGCGTAAAACCATCATCTTTTCGATGGCTTGGTCACTCCAGCCGTTGGACAAGCACAAGAACCTTTCGGCGAGCTGCCTCTGAGGGGGCGGTCGAACGCGCCAGGCCAGCAAATGAAACGAGGGAGCGCAGGTCTAGCCCAACAGGGGACCAACACTCAGAAGGCAAACCAGTGAGCGCTGCGAGGGTCTCGCGAAAGCGAGCGAATGCAACCTTCTGACCTGAGCCGAGGGTCAATCGTAGTCTTGGTAGCGCTGCACGAGCTTCTCGATGACCTCCCTGTCTGCACCTCTGAGCGTGGGTGCTCGTCCTTGCAGCTCAGCGAGATTGAGCGCCTCCATGAGGGCAAGCCGCAGCCGAGAATCCTCACTCGCCCCAAGCGCAAACTCGAGCACCGCGTCATCGGCTTCTCCGAGGCCGTGCAACATGCGCACGACCTTCTCCTCATCGGTGCTGAGGTAGGCCAACGCAGTTTCGTGCTCGTTGTCGCTGCGGGTCGTCGTCGTTTGTGTGGTGGTTTTCCATTCCGACTTCTTCAACGTCTCCTCCTACGTCGCCGAAGGGTGCAGTGCAGGTGGTAGCGCGAAAGCGCGACGGAAGCAAATTCCTGTCGCCACAGCCGCACCCGCTGGCTGAGCACTGTTCTACGACGCAAAAAACGACGAGGCAAATTTTCGACCTTTTTGTCGATTGGGCACTTGGCCTGTTCCCCAAGTTCTTGTCGATTGGGCACTTGGCCTGTTCCCCAAGTTCTTGTCGATTGGGCACTTGGCCTGTTCCCCCAAGGTCTTCCCTCGAGCTTGGGCATCCTCATGATGAAGCTGCTGCTGCAGATGCCTTGACCAAGGCGAGAATCGCGCCCAACATGATGCGCCTTTGCGGCGCGGGCAGAAACCGGCGCGCGGCCCGCGTCTCGTGCAGTCACGCAGCCCTGTGAAAGCAAGCGGAGCTCTCATGCGATTCTCTCAAGCCTTCATCCCCACTCGAAAGAATGATCCTGCCGATGCAGAGATGCCGAGCCACCAGTTGCTTCTTCGGGCTGGTTTCATCGAGCAGCTCGCTGCGGGCATCTACAATCTGCTGCCCTTGGCCTGGCGCTCAGTCTTCAAGATTTCGCAGATTATTCGTCAGGAGCTCGAGCGAGCAGGGGCCCAAGAGATCCTCATGCCCGCAGTCCAACCTGCTGAAATTTGGCAGAAATCAGGCCGATGGGAGTACTACGGAGCCGAACTGCTTCGCTTCAAGGATCGCAAACAGCAGGACTACTGCCTCGGCCCCACCCACGAAGAGGTGGTCACCGATCTGGTCAGTCGACACGTGCGCTCCTATCGAGACATGCCCCTGAATCTCTTTCAGATTCAGGCCAAGTTCCGAGATGAGCTGCGACCTCGTGCAGGTCTGCTGCGGGGTCGCGAATTCGTCATGAAAGACGCCTACAGCTTCGACGCCAGCTTCGAAGCGGCCAAGCTCAGCTACGACAAGATGTTCGAGGCCTACTCCCGCATCTTTAGCCGCTGTGGCTTGGTCTTCCGCGCAGTCGAAGCAGACACGGGCAACATCGGCGGCAGTCACTCTCACGAGTTCCAGGTCCTCGCCAAGACCGGCGAAGATCGCATCGTGAGCTGTGCTTGCTGCGGCTACACCGCAAACGAGGAGAAAGCGGAGACTCGGCGCAACCCGGCTCTGCAGGCCTTGCTCGACGATCCCGCCGCACTGCAGCCGTCAACACAAACGCCTGCCATCGCCATCGTGGATACGCCGTCACAGCGAAGTATCGCTGAAGTCACCGCTTTCCTTGATGTTTCGGCACAACAACTGATCAAGACCTTGCTCTATCTCGTCGATGGCAAGGACGTGGTGGCGGTGCTCTTGCGCGGCGACCGAGAGCTCAACGAAATCAAGCTCAAGGGCATGCTTGGCTGCCACGAGCTGGTGCTCGCCGCGGAAAGTGCGGTGCGCGAAGCCAGCGGTGCAGCCGTTGGCTTTGCTGGCCCAGTTGGGCTGCAGATCCCTGTCTACGCCGATCTCGAGGTCGGAGAAATGCACGACGCCGTCACCGGCGCCAACCAGGACCACAAGCACCTCCTGCACGTGGAGCCAGGTCGCGACTTCAAGGTGCAACGCTTCGCCGACTTGGTCATGGCCTCGGAGGGCGATCCGTGCCCACGCTGTGACGGACAGCTCAATGAATTCAGAGGCATAGAAGTTGGCCACGTGTTCCTCTTGGGGACCAAGTACTCCGCCCCCATGGGTGCCACCTTCCTCGACACCCAAGGTGATGCCAAGCCCGTCGTGATGGGCTGCTACGGCATTGGTGTGACGCGCATCTTGGCCGCCGCCATCGAGCAGAACCACGATGCCGACGGCATCATCTTCCCCATGGCCATCGCCCCCTACCAGGTCCTCATCGTGCCCCTGCAGACCAATGACGCCGAGGTCGTGGCGGCAGGTGAGCAACTCTATGCGCAGTTCCGCGAGGCGGGTATCGACGTGCTGCTCGACGATCGCGACGCGCGCGCCGGAGCAAAGTTCAAAGATGCTGATTTGATTGGTATTCCACTGCGCATCACGATTGGCGCGCGGGGGCTCAAAGAGGGCCAGGTCGAGCTCAAGGCACGCGCTGAAAAGGAAATCAGCCTCATCCCCATCGATGACGCGCTGAGCCAGGTCCGCGCGCGCATCGTGGCCGCCCTGCACACGGGCAGCCTCTGATGCTGGTCTACGGTATCCACGCGGTCTCCGAGGCGCTGCAACGCCTGCCCCAAGCGTCGGCGGGAACGCTCTGGCTCAGCGCATCCCGGCGCGAACGCAGCGTGCAAGCGCTGCTCGAGCGCGCCAAAGCGCTCGAGCTGCGCGTCCGCGAGGTCAGACGCGAAAAACTCGACCAGCTCGCACCCGGCGCGGTGCATCAAGGTGTGGTGCTCGAGGCCGAAGCCTTCTGCTACAGTGAACTCGACACCGTCCTCGAGCGCGCCAAGAGCCGAAACGCAAGCATCATCATGATCCTGGATGGTATCCAAGACCCGCAGAACCTGGGTGCCCTCCTGCGAACTGCCTCTGCTTTCGGCCTGCTCGGCGTCATCATCCCCAAAGACCGCGCCGCCTCGGTCAACGCCACCGCCATCAAGGCCTCAGCAGGAGCCGCACTGCACCTGCCGGTGGTGCGCGTCCCCAACCTCGCCCGCGCCATCGAACAGGTGCAGGAAGCCGGCTATTGGGTTTATGGTGCCACAGGCGATGCCAAGCTGCGCGCCGAAGACTGTGACTGGAATGGACACATCGCGCTGGTGATGGGCGCCGAGGGACAGGGGCTGCGTCGGCTGACCCGTGAGCGCTGCGATCATCTACTTCGGCTCGATCACGATAAACGAATGGAATCATTGAACGTATCGGTTGCCGCTGGAATTCTTCTCTACCTTGTCTCCCGCGCACAGGTGGGCTGACGCTGTCGCGAAAACAATGAAGAGCGCTCGGCACCTTGCACTCTCGCCAAGAGGAATCCGAAGCCTGACGCAACTGAAAGCGAGCGAAGCGAGGCACGAGTCAGCGTCTGCGCGGGTCTCGCAGGAGCGAGCGGAATCATGAATATCGCTGCTCACAAATCCATCGAAGGGGAGCGCTACACAGAGCGCGCCCGACATCGGAGGTGACCGTGTACAGTCTAGCCGGAACGCTGAGCTTTGCGCCCCAATGCAGGGCTGCGAGGCACGCCCTTTTGCTCTCTTTCTGCATTGGAGGGCTGCTGCTGCCATGCGCCCTTCCCACAGCTTCGGCCGAAGAACCCCCGCTCAGCTTCGAATACTCTCAGCGCGTCGTCGATGGAGAAAACGCTTGGTTTTCGGTGACGAGCCGCGAAACCTTGTCAGACATCAAGGTCACCGTCACCCGACTCGACGGCAAGAAGAAGAAGCACAACTTCAGCGCCGATAGCCTGATCAAGGGCAACTCGGTGCTCTTCGAGTGGGAACAGAAGTCTGGGCGCATTCGCTATCACGTCGACATTGAGGGCAGCAACCAAAACGGAACCTGGAAAGGCAACACCGAAATCGAGATTGAAGCCCTCGACATGCTCAGCCTCGATATCGATCTGGCCTCTGTCGATTTGGTCAACGGCAAGATGTCCTTCTCCACCAATCGCGGCATCGTCAAGGCGGTGCTCGAGATCGAAGGCAAGGACCGTGTCATCATTGCCAACAAGACACAGGAATACGACGGCAAACAGAGCACCAACGTCATCGAGTGGGGAGAGAGCAGCGAGACTCCAGTGCTCATGAGCCTGGAAGTGCACGACATCTACGGAATGTGGCGCTCCACCAAGATCTTCAGGCTCGAGATCCCACACACCGACGTGGTCTTCGATACCGCAGACTCCAGCATTCGAGATGACCAAGAAGGACACCTGCAGGAGACGCTCGAACCGCTCCTCGAGGCCCTGCGCAAGTACGATGACCTGGCCGCCGAGCTCTACATTGCTGGCTACACCGACACCGTCGGCAGCCGCAGCAGCAACCTCAGCCTCAGCGAGAAGCGAGCCAAGTCCATCGCCACTTGGTTCTCCAAGAACGGCGTCTCCGTCCCCATCTATTACCAGGGCTTCGGCGAGGATGTGCTCGCTGTGCCCACCGCGGATGAAGTCGACGAAGAGCAGAATCGGCGGGCCATTTACCTGCTGACCAACACCCGACCACAGTCGGCGGACTTCCCGCAGACCAACTGGAAGCGCATCCATTAGGCGACTGTTGCCAGCCAGTGGACTGCGATTGCGGGGCGCTGCCCCTCACCCCACCAAAGCCCACGTGATGTGCATCACCAGCAAGTTCATGAATCGAAAGAGTAATTGCAGAGCGAAGTGCACCCGCCAAGAGCGGGGCTTTCTGTTGACGATGGCCTTGGAGTCTCACGCAGAGACGCAGAGGCGCAAAGAAGAACTTGGGGGAACAGGCCAAGCGCCCAATCGACAAAAGCTTGGGGGAACAGGCCAAGCGCCCAATCGACAAAAGCTTGGGGGAACAGGCCAAGTGCCCAATCGACAAGAAGTCAATCAGGAAAGAGCATTGTGAAGCCCCCCAATGAACAGACGCCTGCACGCGACGAGCCCCTCGAGACGGCGCTCGAATCGGCGCAAAGCAAAGCTGAGATAAGCATCCTCAAGCGCCGCGAGTTCCTGCAGCGAAAACAAGAGGGTTCCATCACCTTCTTTCGCTACAAAGGAAACCAACGCGGCTTCATCTTCCTACAGGTCTGCTCGGCACTGCTCTTCGTGATGTGCTTCGTCATCTGGCTCGGTACCAGCTTCTCACCCCTGCTCTGGGGAATCCTCGCAGGCGCCCTCGCCCTGCTCTCACTCTTCTTTCTCTACCTCGTCGCGTACTGGAGCTACTTCGCCCGCGTCTGCGGCATCGCCTTCGACCAAGGCTCGCTCTATGTCGCCGAACCGCGCCGGGTCAGCGCCGTCCCATGGCAACGGCTCAACACGAAGAACGCCGGCCTCACCGAACGCCCAAGTGATGGTGTCTACGGCACCCTGCACATCCGCATCGACAGCAAGCACATCCCGCTGCGCCTCTTCAACGCCTTCGTCTGGGTCGAAGATTTCCCCATTGTTCTCGCCGAGTTACTTGAACAGATACAGAAGAACGGCGAACAAAACGCAGACGATGACCCCGGTGAGCAAGGAACATGATGTTGCTCAGCCGCGCAAGCTTCGCGCTTGGCCTCTGCCTGCTCATCGCCTGTGACGCCGTGCCCAGCCAGCCCCATGCCCAACGCTGGCTCATCAGCATCGACTTCCCAAGTGGCGTCAGGCCCGAGGAGATGCAAGCCTGGCTCGCGCTGCTCTCGCAGACCTGCGAGAGCTTCGAGGGCATTGAAGCTGCCCGACAGCAACAGGCTCCGCGTGCTGCCTTGCTCTGGCTCGAGCTCAACGACGAGGGCGCCGCACAAGAGGAAGCACTACGCGCTCAGCTCACGAGCTTGGCCGAAGAGAGGGGCTATTTCTTTGGTCGACCTGCACTCTACACCCTCGAACCGGGACCGCTTTCGAGCGTACGTGCCTACCTCGTGCTCGCTCGAGCTCGGACCAAGGAGCCTAGCCCCAAGCCGCTGTTGAGGGAGAAAGGACGCTTCCTGCTCGATGGAGAAGGCTTTGGCCTGGCCATCGATGAGGCAGGGCAGGTGCTGGTCAATACGGTGCGCGGCCTCCCTGCAGTGTACCTCGCTAGCCCATCGAGCGACACCGGAGAGGCCCTCGCTTCGTATACTCTATCGGACTATGCATCTATTCCCCTCGCGCTCTCAAAGGGGATTTTTGCGGTCTCTCTGTACGCGCAGAAACGAGTTCTGTTGGTCCGCGCGTCATCTGCTGAAGGCATCGCTCTTGTTCATGATTTCGAACTACCCGGCAACCCTGGAAGCGTCGCTGTCGCCTTTGGAATGCTGTGGATAGCAATCCGTAACGCCGACGACAATAGTATTCTCATGGCTTTCGATCCATCGACAGGCGCGCTGCTCGAGCGGCTCGAGTCGGTGGCCATCGACAGTGAGCGAAGCGATACCAACGAAGCCGCTCCTGAGGCCTCCGCCCTGACCCCAATCGAGCTGCTCAGCGCGCGTGATGGCAGCTTGCTGCTGACAGGAATGCGCCAAGGCTCGGGCAACGGCGAACTGGCGCTGCTCACAGCGCCCAAGGGAGAGATGCAGCGGGTGCTGCTCGATGGGATGCCCATGCGCGTCCTCGAGACCGAAGCAGGAAAAGCCTGGCTGCTCCGTCACCAGCGCCCGGATATTCTGGCCCTCTCTCTGCCCAACGACGAGGGCACCGGCAGAATCGAGATTGGCGGCAGCGTGCAGCTGCCCTTCGTTCCCCAGCGCCTCGTCATGGGCGCTGGAGGAGAGGCGTGGGCGCTGTCTGCTGAGGGCCGCCTGGCTCACCTTCAAGTGACGCAGGGAAAGGCGCAGGTGCTGCATGAGCGAGAGTGCGGCGTGGGCAGTCACGAGCTGCTCGCGCTCAGCGGCACAGAGCTGCTCTTCCTGCTCGACGCCCGACGACAAACGCTGGTGGCGCTGCGCGGGCAGGATCTGGAGACCTTGGCTGAGCTCGAGCTGCACACGCCGGTGGCCCGCATGGTCCTGGACGAGCCCAGAAGGCGACTCCTCGTCAGTCTCCCGCTTCGCGCCCAGCTCGCTGTCATCGAATACTCACCAGCGCTCGCCGTGCCTCTCTGAACAATATGTAGAGGCTAAAGAGGACCGTCCGAGAAAGCATTGGGAGCTTTTCGGAAGAATACTCAGCGATCGGGATCGATGAGCCAGTCTTCGTAGAACAGGGGCATGCGATTGAAGGTGATGGCCCCGAAGACGTTGACCAGGATGCCGAGGACCAGGAGCGCGATGAAGATGGTGCCCATTTTTCGCCGGTTGAGGGCGAGCAAGAGCACCAGATAAGGGGTGTAGTCGAGACTGAAGCGGAAGCCAAACTGCGACCACCCAGTATTCTGATAAAACATGCCAGGGATAATCATCGCCAAGCTGACCAAGACCAATCCCCAGAACCACTTCCTGTCGAGCAGGCGAACCCCGCTCCGGTAGGCCAGCAGGTACAGGAGGGGAGGCGTGGTGAGAAAGAGGCTCATGCCGTGCTTGGAGAGGATGACGTAGGGCTCCCATGGTTGTATTCTCGGAAGCAGCGCAAAAGCGGCAAGCAAGTTCTTCGAGAGGAAGTGGTAGTTGAACAGCCCATAGGTCTGCACGCGGCCCAGTCCACCTTGAGCGAGATAGGTATGGCCAAACTCCATGGGGTTTTCGAATCGCGCCTGGTTCATCCACATCAGCAGGCCGCCAATGACCAAGATCGGCACGGCGAAGAGCACCGCCTTGCTGAAAAACTCACCCCAATGGGCCCGCCGCAAACGGCCGTTGGGGAAGAAGAGAAAATACGCGAAGAGCACGAAACTAAAGGCGATGGGCGTGCGTGTCGCCATGCCACAAGCCAAGAAGAGACCCGCCAAGAAGGGGTGGCGGGTGCCGATGGCAGCGTGGATGTAGAGCAAGGTGAAGGTGAGACCGACCACGAGAGCGGTGAACCAGACCTGCCCCATGACCGAGCACCACAAGACATTGCTGCCCATGCCAAAGAGCAGGGTCAGCAGGATGTTCTCACGCAGAGAGCGACTGCTCACGCCAAGCGCGCTCAAGCGCAACAGCAACAGGAACATGAGCACGACGTTGAGGGCGGCGAAGGCGACGGTGAACTGCACGTCGTTGAAGCCGAGCTTCTTTGGGTCTCGGAAATCGAGCTCGGGGCTGTCGGCATCCGGCAAGAAGGGCATCATCAGCACCGCAGGACCCGGCGGAAAAGACACAAAGTAGCGCACGTTCTGCGCTTTTCGGTGATCGATGTCGCCAGATTTGATGGTATAGATCGCGCCATCCAGCGCTCGGAACTTGCCTTGGCCTCGATCCAACCAGATGCCCTTCAGGGTCTCATCACCCTTCACGGGGAGCTCGATGTAGCTCGCCCAGTCATTGCCATGCGGCGGCTTCCAGGGCATCTCGAGCTTGCCCATCTTGAAGGCATGCGCTTGGTAGACGAAGTGCGTGTCGTCGCTGGGCTCCCAGAAGCGGTTCCAGGCGAAGAGCGCATAGACGCTGAAGGCGATGGCGTAGACCACGAGGGCGATGAGCAGCAGACGCGAAGCAGGGCGCCAACGCGCCTGCAGCCAGGCCGCGGGGCCCTGAGCACGCAGCGCTCGAAAGAGCTTCATCCAGCTCCAGACGTCGGCGTTCTCGAGCCCAGCCGAGCGCTCGAGGGGGAGCGCGCGAAGGCCGCGCTCGGCGGGATGCAGCGGCGTGGTCTCGGCACCTTGTGCTGGCGAGCTGTTCTCCAACTCGAACGCAGCCTCGGTTTCCAGCCTTGCTTGACTCAAGACCGCTTTGGCGCTTGCGGGATCTTGCACCTCCTCGGCGGACGTTGACGAAGGGGATGCCTCATCGGGCTCGCTCTCTTGGAGGTCTGAAGGAGGGGAAAGCTCCGAGACCGAGACGAGGCCGGCCTCGTCGGATGGCTTGCTTTGGCTCATGCGTTCTCCAGCGCTCTTCGCTGATGGGCTCAGCGCGCCGGCACGGTATCAAGAGAGCGAGCCTGGTTCAATCGTCATTCGCCCAGGCAATCCCGTCGCCGCGCCCATTTGCTTGGAATGCGAGAGGCCTTGTCTGCGACGGTCGAGCTCGATAGTCTGATGGGTGGGTGTCCATTCGTCGGAGAAAGCCATGTACGCTCAGTGGTGGTCGGATTTTTTGCGCGCTGCTCCGAGGCAGCAGCAGTTGTTGCTCGCTTCCTGCTCGCAACCCTTCGGGTTTACACGACTCTTCGCCATCCATGGCTGCGACTTCTGCGGTGCATCTGCCTTCGTCGCACTGCTTTGCTTGGCCTTCTTCAGCTCGGCGTGCATGCCTTTCGAGGACGCTCAAGACTATCGCCTCGACCTAGGCACTCAGCTCGACACGCTCGAGGTCCCCATCACGCCCGATGTCGACCCGCTGGAGGTCGTTGAAGACGCAAGCGATGGGGTGGACTCTGCTGACACTGTCGACGGCACGGACTTGCCAGATGACCACGACCTCGACAGCACCGACTCCGAGGCTCCGGAAGACCTGACGGAGGTCGATGGCGAAGAAGAGCTCGAACAAGACATTGATATCGAATGGGATTTTGACGCGGACGAGGAGCTCGACGAGTTCGACGAGGAGTTCGACCTCGACGACTTCGACGACGAAGAAGACCTCGACGACTTCGACGACGAAGAGGAGCTCGAGGAGAACCAGCCCCCCACGCTACAGATCGTGAACGTGTCTCAAGCGAGCAGTCTCTGGGACGTCGAGCTTGCCGTCTCTGATCCCGATGGCATCGATGATCTCTCCCACTTCGAAGTCACCCCCCTCTTTCTCGAGAACGGCGGTCTGCTGCTCTCGAACCCCCTACCCTCGGTGAGCATCGTCAGCGATCCGAGCAATTTTTCGGCGCCTATCCACTTGCAGCTCGCGCCCTCGCAGCCCTTCTCCAAGCTGCTATGGGTCAAGCTCAGCCTCTTCGACATCAAGGGAGCAGTGGCCAGCGCGCCCGCCATTCTGGGAGAAGCCGGGCTGCATGCCATCATCGTGGATTGCGCGGCCATCAACCCGGTCGTCCCTGTCTTCGACAACCTAGAGGCCGCCGTTGCACACATCGAAAGCCTAGGAAACCCTCGAGTCTACATCGGCATGACCCAGGCAACGTGCAGCCACACCACGCCCATCGAGCTGCCCTGCAGCACCCAAATCGTCGGCGGTCTCACTGCTGACTGGACCCGCTCCGACCCCCTCATTCCCACCGAGCTTCATCAGCCACTCTCATTCCACTCGAACGGCGTCTACGACGGACCGCTTCGCCTCGACGCCTTGAGCATCCTACCCGATGCCCCAAGTGGCAATTCGAGCCTTGCCATCCACACCTGCCACGGTACCCTCAACACACTGACCCTGGGACAGAACCCATCGACACCACCCGCTTTCTTGGCCCAACATTCCAACCTCGAAGCTGGGAGAATCGACTTCCAAGTGGCGGGCGGCCTAGACGCGGCCCTCATTCAAGGTGGGGAGCTGCAGCTCATCGATCCCGACTTCATCCTGGCCGTCGCTCAGTCTGCCACTACTCTGCTCCGGGTCGAGCAAGGGGCTTTGGTCACCATGAATGGCGTAGCCGGCGTGGCGCACGCCATCTACGCCCTCGCCGTCGTCAATGGGTTGGACAGCAGGCTCGAGGTCCGAGGCACCCTCCCGCCCCCCGACCCAGCGGCGCCCACCGCCTTCAACCAATACACCTGGACCCCAAGCGAGGCGCTCTTCGTGTTGCTCGAGCATGGCAGCCTGCTGCTCGAGAACACGAGGGCAGGCGTCACAGGCGCACCCGTGATCAGAGGCATCGCCAGCGGAACGGTTGAGTTCATCGAGAGCACGGTTGCAAGCCGCGACGCCGACGCAGCGCTGCTCATCGACACAGCACCCATCCCGAAAGTGCAGAGCAGCTACGACTGCTCGGCCCAGTTCTTCGATCTCTCCATCGTCGACAGCGTCATCCACGTCGTGCCTTCAACGATGAGCGATTCGGCGGTCCAGGCCCTTCGGAACGCAGCCATGGAGCCCGCTCCGAGTCTCTGCATGGTCCGCAGCGCCGTGGTGGCGCCGCCCAACAGCGGTGCCGTCCGCGGCGAGGGCGTCGTGTTGATGCACAACAGCTATCTCAAAGGGCAGGTATCGCTCAACGTCGGCGCGGTCCAGGTGTTGTCTCACAATCAAATCAAGGCAAGCAGCAACTGTATCTCACTCCAAGGCGGCAACCCCAACTCGCTCTCGATCCTTTCGAACGTCTTGCTCAGTGAAAACAACCAGGCCACCATCAGCGCGGTGGGCACGCTCACGACGCCAGAGGTGAGAAACAACGCCATTGGCTCCACTAACCTGGCCTCCTTCTGCCAGAACACCACCAACTGCACCAACAACGGGTACAACTTCTCACTTGACGGCTGTCTCCGGCATGGAGAACTGTGGAGTTGCCCGAACCTCGGCCTGGAGCTTTGCAGCCCAGGGGAAGCGCCATGGCGTCTTCCAGCAGACGACATCCTGCACACCCCACGACCGTGGACGGACTGCTGCGCCAACCCGGACACGTGCGGCGCCGCTCGGGCCGATGTGGGCGCACTCGAAACGTCCTTCTAGCTGGAGCGCCGCGCGCGCCGGGCGCGCCAGGGGCGGTTGACAGCTTTGTCCGGCTGGGGCATCTTGGCGCGGGGTGCGCTGCGCGGCATCAGCGCCGTGGGCAGCGACCGAAAGTGATGCCAAAGCGCGCTTCGGTCAGGCGATGGGACGAATGCCGTCATGGCGTTCGGGCGTCGGCCTGAAGGACGGCCCTCCTGTGACGAAGAGGGTTCGCTCTGAATACGAGCTCGTCGTCTCCAGTTTGCCCTGTGGAGCCGTTCTTGACCGCTTCTCCTCGATTGCTCAACGAGCGTTACGAGCTTCGCGAACTCATCGGCGAAGGCGGCATGGGGAGGGTCTACCTGGCCAACGACACGCGCCTGCAGCGCGAGGTGGCCATCAAGTTTTTGCCGCGTCTGGATGAGCCGCGCCTGCTCGAACGCTTCCGCAACGAAGCCATGGCCGTGGGGCGGCTGAGTCACCCCAACATCATCACCCTCTTCGACTACGACTCCATCTCGCCGGAGCACCCTCTCTTTGACGAGGTGGGCATCAGCTCCAGCCCGTCCTTGCCCAAACCAAACGACGCGCCCGCACCTGCCCGCCCGTTTTTGGTCTTTGAATACCTCCAGGGCCACAGCATCACTGCTGCCCAACTCGAGAGCACCTCGGCAATCTTGGATGCGATCCTGAGCCTGGCGGACGCCCTGAGCTACGCTCACCGGCAAGGCGTCATCCACCGAGATGTGAAGCCTGACAACATCCGCGTCAGTGAAGATGGGCGCATCAAGCTGCTCGACTTCGGCTTGGCCACCTTCGCTGACATGAGCCACGTCACCCAGGCTGGCGGATTGCTGGGAACAGCAAATTACATGTCGCCGGAGCAAGCCCTCGGAGAGAGCGTCGACGAGCGCACGGACATCTTCTCGCTTGCTGCCGTCCTCTACGAGCTGCTGGTCGGACGCGCCCCGCTGAGCGGAGAGAACGTCGTCGTCAGCATCTCGAAACGGATCTCTCACACCGCGACAGGAATACGCGAGTTTCGAGATGACCTCTCGAGCGAGCTGGAACGGGTCATCGCCAAAGCCCTCTCTCGCGAGCGCGAACAACGCTATGCCAGTATGCAGGCCTTTGCCGATGCCTTGCGCGCGGTCCGCGACGCTCAAGCCACCGACAGCCAGAGCGCCGAGCTCCAGAGCCAAGACACCCAAACTGCTCACGGCCTTCGGCAGTTCGGACGCTATGAGCTCATCCAGCTGCTCGCCGTCGGCGGTATGGGGGAGATCTACCTCGCCCGCTCACGCGGTGCCGCCAATTTCGAGAAGCGCTGCGTCATCAAGAAGATCCTCCCGCACCTCGCCAGTGAAGAGGAATTCGTCAAAAAATTCATCGATGAAGCCAATATCGTCGTGCAGCTCACGCATGGCAACATCGTTCCAGTCTTCGACATGGGGGAGCAGAATGGCGAGTTCTACATCGCCATGGACTACATCCCCGGACTCGACCTGCGCAGCATCCTCAAACAACAACGAGACCAGGACAAACTGCTTTCGGTTTGGGCCGCGGTCCACATCAGCTGTGAGGTCTGCAAGGGTCTCGCCTACGCCCATCGCAAATGCGACGAACAAGGCCGCAGCCTCGGCATCATTCACCGCGACATCAGCCCTTCCAACATCCTGATTTCGCAAGAAGGTGAGGTGAAGCTCGTCGATTTCGGCATCGCCACAGCCGCCTCGAAGTCCAGCCGCAGCATCACCGGACGCCTTCAGGGCAAGTTCGCCTACATGAGCCCCGAGCAGGCGCGTGGCGCCAAAGTCGACGCCCGCTCCGACATCTTCTCGACAGCCCTGGTGCTCTACGAAATGCTGACGGGACATCGGCCTTTCGAGGGCAACAGTGATCTCGATTCACTCGAGCGCGCCAAAACCCTGCGCGTCGAAGCCCCGAGCCAACGACGCCCCCAGGTCCCTAGCGACTTGGACCAGCTCGTTCTGCGCGCGCTGAGCAAGGACGCTGAGCATCGATACCAAAGCGCCGACGACTTCCTCAGCGCACTGCTCGATTTCCTCGTCCGCGCTGGCCAGCACTTCACCTCCGGCGCCCTCGCCAAGGAGCTCGGCGAGCTGCTCCAGACCCAGCGCGCCCCGGTGCGCGCCCCTCTTGCGGTGGTGCTCGAACGCGAGGCAGAGCGCCTGCTCCAAGCCGACCTGGGCGCAACCCCAACCGCAGATGCCAAACCCAAGCGAACGCTGCACGCCCCGGAGCCTGTCCCGGCTTCCGAGACCAGGACCCTCACCGCCACGCCCAACGCCGCCCAAGAACTTGGGGGAACAGGCCAAGCGCCCAATCGACAAGAACTTGGGGGAACAGGCCAAGCGCCCAATCGACAAGATCGACAAGAACTTGGGGGAACAGGCCAAGCGCCTGAAGCTGATGCCGACAGTGCTGCTCCTTCGCCCGTGCTCGCGACAGCGAGCTCAACGTCCAAGTCAACCTTCTTGATATGGCTCTTGGCCGCAGCGCTGCTCAGCAGCTTGGGCATCGTCTTGTGGCTGCTCACAGAGCGCGACGACTCGCCGCCAGAAGCGGCCTCAGTGGTCCCTGAAGCCACGGCCGCGCAGATACCCACTCAAGATGTGCAGGAAGACGAGCCTGAGCTGAGCAGCCCCCACGAATGGCACGACTTCTCGTTCACCATCGAGCCCCCTGACGCCAGACTCGAGACGGTGGGGGGCCTGGTCGAGGTGCTCGACGGCGAACAACGCCTCTACCGCCTCCATACAGACAAACCAAGCCGTTTCGAGCTCAGCGCTGACGGCTTTGAACCGTGCAGCTTCTCTCTCGACCTGAGCACCTTGCGCGGAGACCAAGCGAGAGCCCCCACGCCCGTTCAGGAAGGCTGTGAATCGGCCGTGCTCATCGGTGGAAGCATCGCACTTGGAGGGCGTCTCGAGCTCAAGTTGAGCTTACGACAACGGGTCGAACCGGTGCCCGTCGCAATCGAAGACCCCGACATTCGTGAATTGCCCCCTGTCGAGGCTCCCACGAACGATAAGAAGCCCCGTGACCCAGTGCGCGTCGCCAAGACCATCAAGCTCCGGGTCAGCGCCAATGTCGAGGCGCGCGTCGAGGCAGGAGAGAAGAGCGGCAACGCTCCTTTCGAACTCGACGTGGAGCGCGAAAAAAGCATCCAAATCCAGGTTATTCCAGAGCAAACAGACTCTGGCGTAAAGGCCATCGCCTGGAAAAGAAGCATCGATCCATCAAAGCGAGAAGGAGAAACGGTGGAGCTCAAAGCCGAGTTCTGCCACCTCTTCATTCGCGTCAAAGACTCCGACTCGGGTGACGGCAGCCCCATCGCTGTCGCGGACATCTACATCGACGACAACCGCGTCGCGCAGCGCAAGGGCTCTGCAAAGCTGCTCATGCCCTGCGGCGAGCACAAGCTCGCTTTGCGCTATGAAGATGATGGCCTACAGCTTGCGGCGGAGAAGACGCTCAGCCTGCCCGCCATCGAATCGATATCACTGGGCATGCAGAAGCAGCCCTGAAGCACCTTAGTCGCTGTGAGCCTCAGGCTTGGGCGCGCCAGGGTAATGCCCGGCGAGCAGCTCCAGATAGTTGCCAGTCTCGACCCACTCCAAGAGCTGCAAGACGCGCCAAGCGATGAAGGGATGGCGTGCGTTCATCGAGAGCACCGTGGCCAGCGCCGAGTCGATGGCGTTGCTCGCCTCCATGTCGGCCAAAGCACGCGCCTGCGCGACGAATGGGCGAAGGCGAAGCTCGGTTCGACGCTTCATCCCTGGCCGCGCTCCACCCGCCAATGTGAGCAGCACCTGTAGCGAATCGCCCAGGTTCCGCGAGGCGAGCAGCCCAGCCCTGTCGGCGCTCAGCTCGGAGCAGCGCGACCATCGCAGAATCGCCTTTTGCAGAGACCAGTGGATGAGCTTGCCCAGTCCGGGTAGCAGCACCTCGGCCGGCAGCATGGCGCCGATGGTAATGAGCCGCCCCAGCGTGTGGTAGAGCAGGTGTTCGTTGTGGATGTGTCCGAGCTCGTGCCCCATGACGGCGAGGACCTCGCCGTCGCTCATTTGGTCGAGCAGCGCCGACTGTACCACGATGAGCGGGTCCTCGACGCCAGTGGTCATCATGTTCATGGACGCCGATTCGGCCAGAAACAGGGTAGGCCGCTTGTCGATGCCCAGGCTCTCACGCGCCTGGTGCATCAGCGCCACGAGCTGTGGAAACTGCTCATCCCCACACAACACCCCATTGGCCATGAAGAGCAGCCGCATCTGCCTGTCGGAGAGCTGCTTCATCAGCCACCGTGTGGCTGCAGGCAGCCCCGGAAGGCGTCGCAGCGTCTCGAGCTCCTGCAAATCGAGAGGGTGTTGATAAGCCTGTCCCGAGAGACCAGTGAGCGCCTCGCCAGGCTGCAGGAAAAGCGTCTCCTGGCACGCACCACAGCGGCAACGCTCCCCTTCGAAGAGCGCAGCAGCCACGAAAACTCGGTTTCGCCGTCCACAATGGCGGCACACTATCTCTCGTGAAGGGCTGCCCTGCGGCCAGATGGCCTCGCGCAACTCGTCTTTTGAAAAGGCCATCGCTAGCCCTCCTTCGGCTCGTCCGTGATGACGGCGTCGACCACGGGCTCTTTGGACTCCTGCTTCTTGATGCGCCAACGACTGGCGAGCTCTTCGACGCAGCGCTCACCCACCTTCTTGGTGAGCACTTTGTTGACCGAGCCACCGACCAGCACGCCCACCACTGGGAGCAGCTTGGCGAAGCCCTTGGAGGCCGAGAGCAGGATGAGTTTGCTCAAGATGGTGATGAGGAACTTGGAGACCTGCCGCGGCGTGTAATTCCAGATGGCCGTGGTCTCTGCAGCGAGCAGATCGCGGAGCAGATTCCTGCCCGTCTTTGCATCATAAGTACTTACGGATGCAAGCAAAAAGGCGATCTGCCGCTCGTTCTGCTGCTTGATGTCGAAGCCAAAGAGGTGGGTGAGGCAGAGGGACATCTCGACCTCGAACTTGAGGGTCAAGGTCATGTCGGCGAGGGTGCCACCGAGGGCAGCGAGCAGGGTTCCGGCTCCAGGAACGATGGCGGGTAGCGCCGTGGCGCCGCCAGCGAGCATGGCGCGATTGGAGAAATCGCTGACGATGAGTGAGGCGACGCGCCGCAGATAGCTCTCGTCTTGCTTGGTCTCGTTGGCCTCTGGAGCGACTTGGTCGCGCATTTTTTCGACCAGGCCAATGAGCTTGTCGTCGTTGTCCAGAAGGTGCTCGACGGCACTCAAGAGGCGCTGCGCTTCGGCTTGCTTCTGCGTTTCTTCCTGGGACCGAGGTTCTTCACTCATCGTGTTCTCCTGCGTGGGGGGCGTGAGAGAGCGCCCGTTCAGGTGCGCCGTCACACGCGAATCAGAACAGGAGCAGGCTAGCGAATAGTTCTGCCGAGCGAAAGATCACATGATATCATGAACGTGAGCGGAGCAGGACGCGAGTCCGTGTCTTCAGCCCCTGCCTCCGATGCACAGGAGGAGCGAACGAGGGAGCAGAACCATGAGCCGAAGCAAGACAAAGACCTACGGGGAACGTGCTGGGCGTTGCTCGTGGGGGGGCATCGCGCTCTTGTTCTCAGCCCTGAGTCTGCTCGCTGCCTGTCAGTTCGACAGCTCTTCTTTGGACAACAAGCTGTGCAGTAGCGACGACCAGTGCGCTGCGTCGGAGCGCTGCATTTCCGACGTCTGTGTCGCTCAAGAGAGCTCCGACGTTCCCATCTGTGATCCTCTCGTCTGTACGCCGAGTTGCTGTGAGGGTGCCTGCTGTGAGGGCCAATGCATCGATGTCCAGAGCAACCCTGAGCACTGCGGTGGCTGCAACTCCCCTTGCGACGAGGGAGAGCAGTGTGTGGGAGGCGAATGTCGATGCGGTGACGAGGCCGCCTGCGCCGACGATTGGCTCTGCTGTGAGGCGCAAGGCAGTTCTCGCTGCGTGAACCCCGTCAGCGATCCTGCCAACTGCGGCGGCTGCGGCACCACCTGCGGTGAAGGCAGCTGCCTCGCCGGACTCTGTCTATGTGCAGGAAGCCTGGTGACCTGCTCGGAAACCAGCGTCTGCGCCATCGATCTGCTCAACAACGCGCAACACTGCGGTGGCTGCAACAAGGCCTGTACGCTCAAAGCCCCCGACTGCTATCAAGGTGTCTGTGCGTGTGGGACGTCTTTTTGTGCAGAGAAGAGCTGCTGCGAGCAGCGCTGTGTGGACACCGACACCGACATGTTCTTCTGCGGGAGCTGCGAGCGTGCCTGCTCGCCGAGCCGCGCCGATCGCTGTGAGGAGGGGGTCTGCAAGTGTGGAGAGGGCGATCCCTGCTCCGAAGGTGACGCTTGCACCGACGGCACATGTGGCCTCAACCCTTGCGAGGATGAGAACCAGGTTGTCTGTGCCGACGTCTGCGCCGATCTGAGCACAGACAACAACAACTGTGGGCGTTGCGGAAACGTGTGTTTAGGGGGACAGGACTGTGTCAAAGGCGCTTGTCTCTGCGAAGAGGGCGTGAGCTGCGACGGCCAATGCGTCGTTTTGGAGAGCGATCCCGCGCATTGTGGCGCCTGCGGGCTCGTCTGTGACGGCGTTTGCGCAGACGGACTCTGCGCGTGTGGCTCGGGAGAGCCCGTGGACCTGCGCAACTCGAACGCGCACTGTGGCGCTTGTGGTCAGTCCTGTACCCTGCCCAACACCTTGACGAGCTGCGTGGAGACGCAATGCCAAGTGAGCAGTTGTGTCACCGGCTTTGGAGATTGCGACGCCCAACTGTCCAACGGCTGTGAGCAGGTCCTGAATACACCGGAGCACTGTGGCGCGTGTGGGCAGAGCTGCGCGCTCTGTGTGGCGGGTCGCTGTGTCACCGAAGACGAGTGGGTGCAGCTCAGCGCCGCGAAGGACTCGAGCTGCGCGCTGAAGGCCGATGGCTCGGTGTGGTGCTGGGGAGTGCTCGACATCTTCACAGGCGCTGGCTGTAGCACCGACCATGCCCAACCGGTGCAGGTGTCCGAGCTCCCGCCCATCCAGAAGCTGGCGCTGGGGACGGACCACGCCTGTGCCCTCAGTCGCGACGGCGAGGTCTGGTGTTGGGGCAGCAATGTAGAGGCTCAGCTCGCGACCACGACCCCAACCCCTACCTGCAAGCCTGTGCGTGCGCTGGATGAGTCGGACACGCCGCTGAGCGGCGTGAGCGACATCTTCTCGGGAGAGAAGCACAGCTGCGCGCTCTATGCAGATCATCGCTTCGCCTGCTGGGGCAACAACAGCCAGGGAGAGCTCGGAGACGGTAGTACAGCCTTCTCACGAGCCCATCTGGTTCTTGGGGAGGATGGTGAAGCGCGCTGGGCGAGCAGCCTCTGCCTGGGTATCGACCATGCCTGCGCCATCGGCGAGGACAACCGGGTCGAGTGTTGGGGGAAGGCAACCGACGGCCGGCTCAGCGACGGCAACATCGTCAACGCCCTCTCGTTGAGCTGCGGCAAGGAGTTCACCTGCGCGCTGGTGGCCGATCCGTCACTGAGGGTGCGCTGCTGGGGCAAGGCGACAGAGTTGCAGCTTGGACACGGGTCGAATAAGGCGAGCCCTATCGGCGTTGGCCCGGAGCTCAGCTGTACTCCCAAGCTCTTGACCACGGGAGAGGCTCATGCCTGCGTTGTCTGTGATGATGGTCAGGTGCTGTGCTGGGGCAAGAACAACCGCAAGCAGTCTTGCTCATCGGCAGACCAGGATGTCGCCGAGCCATGTGTGATCCGCTCCGAAGAAGGCCCCTTGAGCCTGCCCGATGCCGTAGGTGTCGCTGGGGGCAACGAGTTCAGCTGTGTGGGCACCCCAACCGAGCTCTTCTGCTGGGGCCGCAATAACGTGCTGCAACTGGGTGACTCCCACAGCACCGACTGCTCCAGAGCGCAGCCAGTCTGCTCCTCGAGCTCCTGTCCCCCGCCTTGCTGAGCCCGAGCGCGCCCCATTTCATTCGTTCGCTCTCGGGCACCGAGCTCTCGACAGCAGCAGCGTCGAGAGGATGCCCTTCGCTCACTTTCGATTCACCTACGCCTGGCACGTCTCCGCATGAGCGGCGCTGTGTGTTCGTGCCCGCACAGGGCACGAAAAAAACGCTTGACAAGGCATATCGATTGGCCGTAAATCCCCGGCTTGCGCGGTGGCTGTGAGGTCATCGGCGTGGGAGCGAGAGTGGCGGAATTGGCAGACGCGCAGGATTCAGGTTCCTGTGCCCGCAAGGGCGTGGGGGTTCGACTCCCCCCTCTCGCATCCAAGTGTTTCGAATCAAGGCGAGTCATCGACTCGCCTTTTTTCGTTTTCGCCCTCCTCGCTGCAGTGCGCTGCGCACACTGCAGCCTTCGAAATCGGAGCCGCGCATGACCACCAAGCTCATCGACAGCTTGCAACGCAAGGGAGTCATCGTCCACTGCCCAGAAGCTTGTGTCATCGAGGACGTGGCCCCTGAGCGCATCGCGGCGGGCGTCGAGCTTTTTCCAGGGACCTGCTTGCGTGGCCAGCGCACCCTGCTGATGGCGGGCGCCAAGCTCGGCAAGGCTGGCGGTGGCTACTTCGAGAACGTGGTGGCAGGTCGCGACGTGGAGCTCTACGGCGGCGTGTTCCACAACTGTGTCTTGCGTCACGGCGTCGTGGTCCGCGGCCACGCCGAGCTGCGCCAGGGCACCTTGATGGAAGAAGGTGGAGACCTGGGCCATCACGTCGGCTTCAAGATGACCGTCACCCTGCCCTTCGTGGTTGCAGGCAGCCTCATCAACTTCTGCGACGCCCTGGTCGCAGGCGGCAGCAGCCGCCGCGACCACAGCGAAATCGGCAGCAGCCTGGCCCTCTACAACTTCACCCCATGGGGCGACAAGTTTGCCTCCCTCTTCGGCGATGTGCCCCACGGTGTGCTGCTTCGCTCCCCGCGCATCTTCATCGGCGGCCAGTGTCAAATCGTGAGTCCCGTGAGCGTCGGCTACGGCGCGCTCATCCCGGCAGGCTGCTCGGTGCGGCGCAACGTGCCGGCCGGTCGGATGTACGGCGAGACCAGCCCAAGCTTCGATCAGGACTTCGACTTGGAGCTGCTCGGAGCGCTGCGCCCCAAGCTCGACGTCACCTGCGCCTTCATCGGCAACCTCTGGGCGCTGCGGGTGTGGACCGAAAAAGTACGTCTACCCTTGTGCACCACGCCCCTCGAAGAAGCATTCGAGCGAGAAGCCCTCGCCCAGCTCGACGCCGGCATTGCCGAGCGCATCAAGCGCCTCTCCGCCTTCCACGGCAGAATGCCGCGCAGCCTCGAGAAGCACCGAGCCAGCGCAGCCAGTGCTTCACGTGAAAAACGGATCCGTGAACACGAGCAGGTTCTGGCCCAATGGCCAGCGCTGCAAAAGCGTCTGAGCAGCGCACCCAGCCCCAAATCACTCGACGCGGTGCGCGATGCGATGCGGGCCAAGCTCGGCGATGGCAGCGCCAAGACCTACATCGACGCGCTCCGCAGCCTGAACGACGCACTCGCCGCGCAGGTGGTCGAGACCCTGCAAGACGTGGTCTGCCAGTACGCCTGCGCCACCTGAGCTCAGACGAAACGCCGACTCAGCCACGCGCCGAGCAGGCCCGCCGCCAGGCAAAGGCAAACGGTGAGCGCCAAATAGAGCACGGCCATGCGTTCATGACCACTCTGGTAGAGGTTGGTGGTCTCGAGGTTGAACGCCGAATAGGTGGTCAGACCACCCAGGAAGCCAGTGGTCAAGGCGAGCTTCGTCGTCTGCGAAAAGGCGTGCCCCAGCGCGAAGGGCACGACGAAGCCCATGGCCAAGCACCCCGCGACATTGACCACGAGGGTTGCCCAAGGCAGCGAGCCGGCCCCCTGCCTCAGCAGGAGCAAGGAGATGAGGTAGCGGGTACCGGTGCCGGCAGCGCCACCCAGGCAGACGAGCAAGAAGCGTTGCATAGTTCATCGCAGCGAGGAAGCGTTCGAGACGCCTTCGTTCTGGCACCGACCCTTGTTTCGGAATGGCGCGAGGATCCACCCCAAAGGTGCCATGAAATCAGAGGGATTCCAAAGGGCACAGCCCTTTGGCGGGGTGTGGGGCAGAGCCCCACCTTCCACAACGCGAAATCGGACCTCACTTCAGCTCGGCGGCGAAGAAGCTGGCGCTGAGCGCTTCGCCCGTGGCTGCAGCCACGAATTCGGGCCAACGCAGGGTCATCCCTGGCGCAAAGATCTTGTCCTTGAAGAAGGCGCCGATTTCCTTGCGACCATTGAAATCCATGGTGGAGGTGGGGCCCTCGTGGCCAAGCTGCTTGGCGATGGTGGCGCGCAATTGGGCGGCAAAGAGCTCACCCAACATGTAGTTGTGGTAGTAGACCGGGGCGATGGTGAAGTGGGGTTTGCTGGCCCAGTCTGCGGCGTTGCGCTCGGGGGGACGCTTCAGCATCTGGTAGCGCTCGACCATATCCCACCAGAGGGTGTTGAGGTCTTGGTCGGGGTTTTCGTAGAGGGCCTTTTCGAAGTTGAGCATGACCAGCGCCCAGCGGGCGAAGATGAGCTGCTCGCGGCGACGCTGCTCGATGATGGCGTCCTGGATTTCTGCGACGCGCTCGGGGGTGGCGCCTGCGTACTTGATCATCCAGGGGCCGTTCTTGCCAAGCGCACCGAAGAGCATGGCCACGGCTTCGGTGGTGAAGATGTGGGCGCAGCCGCGCAGCACGAAGGGCAACTCGCGGTTGATCCATTTGAAGTACACCGCGTGCCCCATCTCGTGCAAGATGGTGTCCATCCACTCGGCGGTGGCTTTGATGTTCATGAGCGAGCGGATGTCGCCTTCTCGATCGATGTCGGTGCAGAAGGCGTGCTGGTCTTTGCCCTCTCGTTCGTAGAGGTCGCTGCGCTCGATGATGTCATCGATGGGCATGTCGAGCTCGGCGTAGTAGCTGCGGGCGATCTCGATGAGGTCTTCCTTCGCCTTGTCTTTGTAGAATTCGTCGAGGTCGATGGTGGAGGGTGGCGCGGCTTGGAAGAAGGGGTTGTCGTAGTGCCAGGGCATCATGTTGGCGGGTTCGATACCGTATTTGGGGGCGAGCTCTGCGTCGAGTTTCTCCTTCATCGCCTTGAAGGGTTCGTTGGTTGCAGCCTCTAGCTCCGAGAAGATCGCGAGCAGCTCCTTGGGGTCGTATTCCTGCAGACGCACCTGCATGTCCCAGTAGTTGGCGTAGCCGAGCTCCACTGCGGCGGCGTTGCGCAGCTTGGCGAGGGCGATGAGCTTGGGCCCGACGGCTTCACCAACCTGCTTGAGGGCCCCCCAGGCGGCCTCACGCTTGGCGCTGTCGGTCTCTTTACCGAGCATCTCGAGGAGCTCGTTGTTGCTGTGGACTTGCTCTCCGAGCTTGCCGCGGAAGGTGTTGAAGATCTGCTGGATTTCAGTGCCTGCGGTGACCATTTTCTCGATGGTCTCGGCGGGGAGCTGGTTCTCTTTGAACGAGAGGTAGGCGAGCTCGAGGGCGCGCTTGCTGTGGGCATCGAGCTCTGCTGCGCTCTGCAGGAGACGCTCGATGGTCTTGTAGCGCTCACTGTCGGAGTGCAGTTTTTTGTATTCTAGCTTGGCCGCCGAGAGCGCATCGAAGTCTTCTTTCTTTCCCGTCGTCGAGGCGACCCACTCGGCTGTGGTGTAGGCCTTCTCTGCCTTCTGGACGTCCTCGTAGTAGGCGCTCAGGAAGGCGTCGGCCTCGGCTTGCGGGGTCTGGGCGGCAACGTCTCCGGCGGTGTCCGCAGCGTTGGGGGCTTCGGGCGTGGCGTCAGGCGCTTCAGCCTTGGGCTCGGCAACGGCGTCCGCAGCGTCGGGGGCTGGCTCGGCCTGGTCTTTCTTGACTTCGGTGTTGGCTTTCTCAGTTTTCTTGGGCTCGGTCTTTTCCTTGGGCTGACAGCCGAGCAGGGTGAAGACAATGATGACGGATAAGCAGCAGAGAACACGAGACATAGTGACCTCCCGGAGAGGGCGGCGGCATGAAGACGTCGCCTCGACTTGCACGTGCATAGCAAGTCAAACCCTTTCCGTCGAGGCTGCGGCGCGGCGCTCGTACTGGCCCCTCCTCGAGTGCGAGGCTCAAAGGCCCTTTGCTGCGAGCAGCGCAAGCAGGTAGTCCTCCGGAGTGGAGCGAAGCAACGTGCTCTCACAGGAATACGTTCCAGTGGCCTGCTCTCCCTGGTATTCGAGGAGATAGCGGCCATCGGCCCCAAGCTCGATGAGGTCGATCCCCGCGCTCTCGGCAGCGCTCGGGGAGAGCGACAGGCTCAGGGACCAGGGCCCACCCTCTTGCATTCCAGGGTGTTCGGCATCGTAGCTGAGGTGGTTGTAGACAACCCGGTGGCCTGGGCTCAAGGAGAGAACGGAGCGCTCGATGGCGAGGCTGAAGAAGGCTGAGAAGGGCAGCTGCTGGTAGCCGAAGTCTGGGAAAGCGCCGGGATCGGTGTAGAGCTCTGCACTGACCAAGCTGAAGCTGTCTGCGCTGCAGCTGATGCGCTCGACGCGCCGGGCCCGAGCGAGGAGATCGCGGGGGAAGGGAAGCGCGAGGACGTTCTCGGGCATGCCGCGCAGGCCCGGTTCGAGGGTGCGAGCCTGCTTGATGACGATGCGCGAGGGCAACACGGTGCCATCGGCGCGCGCGGGCCAACCAGGGCCCATCTCGCGAAACTCGAAGTCGAGGGTGAGGGTGGAGGCGCGCTGTTCGCTGGGGAGTTTGGCGTTTTCTCGCAATAGCCAGGCTTCAGTGACCAGCCGGGCGCTCTCGAAGAGCTCGAGCAAGTGTGCATCGTCGAGGAGGAGCTGGCCTTCTGGGCTGAGATTCGAGCGCGCGATGCGCTCAATCCGCGCTGTGCTCTCGGTGCGCCGTAGGCGCACGATCGAAACCTCGGGCAGCGCTCCCAAGCCTGGGGTGGGGTTGGTGACGCTCTCGGCGCCAAATTGGGCGTTGAGGGTCATCTCCATTTGGAGTTCGTGCGCGTCTGGGAAGAGGGTGAAGGTGAAGACGCCGTTGCTGAGCTCGAGCTCATCGTCGAAGCGGGCGTGGACGAGCAGGGCCATGGCGCCGCTGAGGTGGTCGATCTTCTCGAGTCGTCGTTCGTTGAAGCCTTCGAACCCCCAGTAGGAGGACCAGCTCTTTTTGATGGCCCATTCAATGCTTTTCTTTTGGTCGTTGGGGTTGGGCGAGGCGAGGGGGTCGAGGAAGCCTGTGTTGGAGGTGTAGAGCCCTGCTCCGTTGAAGCCCTCGATGTCCTCGACGGAGCTGGAGGAGCGAAAGCGCAAGCCCTGACTGAGGGCGAGCTCGCCAAACTGCAGTCGAAGCGCCTCGTCGAGCGTGGCGAGGGTCTCGGGAGCGATGGCTTTTTGCTGGATCATGCGGACCAATCCGCCGTAGCTGACGAGCTGCCCGAGCAGAGAGCTGGGTGGATTGGCGGCCAAGAACTGCTCGGCGACGGCCCTCTGTGCTGGGTCTGTGTATCTTTCGAGGAAGGCCCCCTGTCCCTCGAGCAGCAGGAACTGGATTTCGCTGCGGCTGTTGAAGCTGGAGTTGGCGAGCATGGCGTCGATGTAGGGTCGCAGCGATTCTTGATGTTCGAGGAAGGCGCGGACGGTGATGACCATTGGTTTTTCGGGGATAACGAGCTGTTCGACGGCAAGTAAACCGAGGAATCCCGAGGCCTTGCCTCCGATGACGGGTCGCAGTTCGTCGACATTGGCGGCGTCGAGCTCGGCGAGGTCGTAGGTGTAGGGGATGGAATTGGGGTCGACGGGCGCGACGGCGGCCTGAGAGAAGCTGTCGAGATCGAGGAAGCTTCGGTATTCGCTTTCGGTCATGGCGACGATGTCGAGGGAGTCTGGGGCGATGGTGCGGACGATGACGGGTGCTTCGACGCGGTACATCTGCTCGAGCGAGATGTCGTCGAAGAGACCGCCGAGGTAGGCGTTGGGGATGCCGCGATTGCGGGCGAGGACATTGATATGAGCGAGCGGAGTTTGGGGCACGGCGCTGATGAGGCCGCTCGCTGGCGGCAGGTAGTCAGGGATGTCTTCGAGCAGCAGGATCTGCCCGCTTCTCGTATTCTCAATCCCGCCATCACCACTACGAATCGCCTTTAGCCGTCCCGCTTTCAGCGCTTCGTTGTAGACCTCGACCTGGCCGGGTACGGCGAGCTCGGCGTAGCGGACGATACGATCCCAGTAGGGCAGTTTTCCGCTTTCCATGTATTGGGCGAGAGACTCTTGCACGGGGGAGCGAACGACCCAGCGCAGGGCGTTGGCGATTTCGGGAGAGAGGCTGGACTGGATGACCTCGAAGAACTCGACGAGCTCTTCGTAGTCTGGGGCGTCTCCGTATTCGAGCTCGAAGACCCACATCTCCGGCCGTTGCTCCAGCGGGAGCACCCTGAGCAGACTCCCGACGCCGTAGAGTCTGGGTTTTTTGAGGGCAAGTGTGTAGAATTCGGGGGAATAGAGCCGTCCATCGCCGACGAAGCGCAGATCGAGGGGGAGGGTCTCTTGGGTCTCGGCCCATTCGACGATTTCGGGAAGAGTGTCGAACTGCAGGCCATTGACGGGCAGGGTCGAGGAGCCTGGCGCGCTTTCTCCATTGACGAGTCTAAACCAGTACCACTCGTCGTGCATGGTGTAGAAGTGGCTGTCGAGCCAGCGGATATCGTGGCTGGGTTGGGCGAAGCGAGCGATGACGAACTTGGCGGCAGCTGAGCTTGGTCCGTATTCCGCAAGCGACTGAAAGCTGTCGAGATCGTCGATTCTCGGGAGGGTGTGGTCGTCGAAGCCGAGCTGCGATTCGGTCTCTTGGTCAGAGCTGTCGTTGGTTCCTGGCGGGGTTGTGTCATCACAGGAGGCAACGCTCAGACAGCAGGTACAGAGGACGAGCAGCGACAAGCGAAGATGACGTCGCGCGGGCATTGTGCGAGAGAGCATGGCTTGACCTGGAGCGGAGGTGGAGACTGACAGCCTCGTGAAGGCTGACCAACGGAGGGACTGGAGCAAAAACTGAGCCTCCTGTCGAGATTTCGGGATGGCTGTCGAATTCTGGGCAGTCGTGGCGATAGTGCTGGAATCGGGGGGCGAAATTGGCGACACTGTGAGTTGAGGTGGGTTTGGCAGCGCGGGCGCTTCGCCACCTTGGACGGCAGCGACTGTGTGGCGACGGGTAGCCATTCTAGCGGGACTCAGCGGTTTTTTAATCGTGTTGGGGTTGTCTGCGCGCTGGACGGTGGCGGACCACTACGTCATCCCAACCTCCTCGATGTCCCCGAGTATCCAGGCTTTTGACCGGGTGGTGGTGAACAAGGCGGCCTACGATTTGCGGCTGCCTTTCACGACCTGGTCTTTGGCGCGTTTTGACGGTCCGCAACGGGGGGATGTGATTGTCTTGGACTCCCCGACGGATGAGCGGCTGTTGGTGAAGCGGGTAGTTGGGCTGCCTGGGGATATGGTGGCGGTGCGCAACGGTCGTGTGGTCATCAACGGCCGGGAGATGTTCGTGGAGATGACGCAGCGCGGCCTGGTCGAGCACCTTGGAGAGCAAGTGCATCCAGTGCAGCTGACCGAGGCGGGTGGTCCTGATTTTGGCCCCGTGATGGTCGACCCCAACGAATACTTCGTGATGGGCGACAATCGCGGCAACAGCAGGGATGGACGTGCGTTCGGACTCGTCCCTCGGCAAGCCATCAGAGGCAAGGTCATCGGGGTGTATTATCGCGATGGATTGTCGTGGTTCGATTTGTAGAGCTCGGCCATCGAAAGCGAGCGAAGGGTACTCCATCCTCGCGAGTCATCGAGCGAGGTCGGTACCCGAGAGCGAGCGAATGCATTTGACGAGATCGCAGCGAGCGCACCCTTGCATCGCGTGCGCGCTCGGGCGAAAGTGTGCAATCGCGCGACGTGTGAGGCGACATCGGACCAGCACAGTCGCTCCTGCTTGCGCACTCCAGGAAGAGCAAAACCCATCGAGCGTCGAAGGCTTCTCAGTTCTGAGCCATCTTTGGCTCGCAGCGAGACTGACCGCCCTTGGCGCGCCGTGTGTTCGGAGAAGTGTTCATGATCGGTGAAGCAGTCATATCGGTGCCGGACTTCGAGACGCGTGCACTGAGCCCGTTGGAGCTGGAATCCGCTCGTGAGCAACTGCATGGCCCGGCGCTGCTGCTTGCGTTGAGCGATGAGCGCGCGCAGGTGCGCGCCAACGCCGCGCTGGCCTTGGGCGTAGTGGGTCATTTTTCGCCGGAGCTCTTCAAAGCGCTGGCCGACCTCGATGAGTCGGTGCGTCGCGCTGCCCGTGACGCGCTCGAGAACCTCGGCGCGGTGAGCTACCTGGCCGCCGCTGAGCTGTGCATTCAGCTCCATGAGATACGTGCGCGCGACCGACTTCCCATGCTGGATTTTCTGTTGGAGCTGCCCGATCGCGATCCGAAGACCTACGTCGAGTCGATGCGGGTCGAGAACGACCAAGCGCTGGGGCACATGCTCTTGGTCGACCAGATGGGGATGCTGGCGCAGCACCACCTGAAAGTCGCGCTTCGAGACGGCTCGACACTGATTCGGCGCAACGCCGTCGCGGGTTTCCGTCGCCTTTACGATGACGGTCAAGCGGTGGACGTGCTCAATCTGAGGACCTGGGCAAGCGATCCCGAGGACTTCGTACGGCAAGGAACGCGACAGATTCTCGACAAGGATCTGGAATACCGAGAGTCCTTCACCTCGATCCGCCCGCTGCCCATCGCCCTCTTCGATCTCGAGCTGCTCGATCTCTCCACCATTCGCTTCTACAAGTCCAATCTGCGGGCGGACTTCATGGTCGCCCTGCTCACCGATCGGCGCATGGTGGTGCGCAGTAACGCCGTGCGCAGCCTCGGCGTGCTCGCCCACCCGCACCCCAAGATCGGGGTCATGCTCAAGGACCCCGACCTCGCCCCGCGCGAGAGCGCGGCGCGAGCCCTGATGAGCCTGGGAACGACCGCCGGGCAAGCGCTGCGCTACGCAGCGAGCTGCCAAGAAAACCAAGAGCCCTACGTCGCGGCGATGATCAGCCGCGCCCTCTTCAACGTCGCAGGTGAGGCCGATGAGCTGCTCATCGACTGCCTCAACTGCAACACCGACTATGCCCAAGCGCACATCACACCCGTCTTCCTGTTGCTCGGGCCCAAGGCCGAGCCCATCTTGATGCGCGCCCTGCAGCACGCCCGCCCACGCGTCCGCCTGCACGCCCTGCAAACCGTGGCGCGGCTCACCGAGCATGGCTTTGCCTTCGATCTCGAGCAGCTCGAGCCACTGCTCGAGGATGGGGTTGCTGCCATTCGGCTGCTGGCCAAGCAACTCATTGCGAACGCCCAAGATGCACATGCCGAAGACTATCCACACCCAGACTTCGGCGCGCGACTGCTCGAGCTCGACGAGCTCAGCACCCTGGCTGACGAGCTCGACGACACACGCCTCCAAGAGTTGCTGTGCGCCAAGTTTGCTTACGCCCGCGCCAACGCGGCGCGTGCCCTGGACCTCAAAGGCATCGCCGTGCCTGCCCTGCTCGACCGTCTGCTCGACAGCGTCGACTTGGTGCGTGATGCCGCCGCCACTGCACTGCGCAGCTTGAGCGCACGAGGCCTGGCTGGCGAGCTGCTCGTGCAGACGCTCGACAAGGTGATCGGCGCCTCTGCCACAACCCGCCAACACCTGCTCGATGGCGTGGCCGAGCTCTGCGGCGAACAAGACGAGCTCCTCATCTCCGCCCTCCTCGTCACCGGAAGCGTGCTCGAGGAGGCGGTGCTTCCCGTCTTCGATCAGCTCGGCGAACGCGCCGTGCCGCTGCTCGAACGCGCCATCCTCAGTGAATCGGTGCTCACCAAGCGTAATGGCCTCAAGGCCATGCAACGCCTCGCCCGCCAAGGCATAGACTTCGACCGCTCGCTGCTTCTCCCCATCTCCTTCGAAACCCTCGACGAGGTGCGCGTCATCGCCAAGTCGGTGCTTCAGATCATGAACACCCGACTGCGCTACAAGCGCCTTCCCGACGCACGACCCATGCCCGTCGAAGGCTTCGATGCCCGCGTCCTCGAACTCGAAGAGCTCGCCGAACAAGCCGACAAGCTCGAGGCCGACCGGATTCGAGAGCTGCTCAGCGATGGACGCATCCTGGTGCGCTCAAACGCGATTCGAGCTGCCCAGGTCATTCGCTCAGCGTATACCGAACTCGGCTATCTTCTGCGAGACAGCGAGCCCCAGGTGGCCGAGCAAGCAGCCGATGCGCTGCTCGCGCTGACCCCAGACAGCGATGTCTGGCTGCTTCGCTCTCTCGACGCGTTGCCCTCGCTCGCCCCCACCGTGCGCACCAAAGTGCTCTCTGGACTGCGCGAGCTGGCCCGGCGCGAACCGCGTCTGGCCATCGAAATGTTGCGCCGACCGTTGCACGAAGCCGATGAAACCAGCTTCATCGTCTTCGACGGCCTCGGTGCCGACGGTTTGGATATTCTCGGCCAGGCGCTGCGCAGTGACTCCATGCTGGTGCGCCTCAACGCCATCCATGAAATCGGGCGCCTCTTCGAAGCGGGTATCGACATCGAAGCCCAAGAGGAAGCCATCGCCTTCGCCAAAGGCGACGCCATCCGCATGGTCGGTGAGCTCGCCGAGGAGCTCGAGCTGCAACTGGAGCGCAAGCGCAAGGTCATCCAGCTGCTCGAAGCGCGCCCTCTGCCTGCGCCAGCGTTCGCCGAGCGCGTCCTCGAAGCAGAGGAGCTGGGCAGCCTGGAGGGGGCCAACACGGAGCATCTCGTCGAGCAGCTCCAAGACGGACGCCGCTTCGTGCGCTGCAACGCTGCGCTCCTGCTCGCACAGATGGGCGTCTCGAGCCCCCGCCTCGAGCTCAGCATCCAGGATACCGATGCAGAGGTCCGCGCCTGTGGCGTGCGCGCCATGATCACCTTGGCTGAACATGGCCAAGCGCATCTGCTGCAACGCAGCATCCCGCTCTTCTCCAAACTCGAGGAAGAAACCCGCCGCAGCCTCGAACAAGCCCTCGCCTCCCTCGCTGGTCACGACGACGCGGTCTTGATCGAGAGCCTCCGCTACCCCAGTCACATCACCGTCGCGGCCTTGGGGCCAGTCTGCGACAGCCTGGGCGCCCTGGCCTTGCCCATCCTTTACAAGGCGCTGCGCAATGAGTCCGGCATGGTGCGCAGCAACGCCGCGCTGCTGCTGCTGCGACTCGCGCGCCAAGGCATCCGCATCGACGAAGAGGTCGCCCAAATCGCCTCTGGCGATGTGCTCGAGGAGGTCCGCAGCGCCGCCCAGGCCATTCTCGACAAAGTGGGCGAACTCAAGCGCATCAAACCGGTGCTGCTCGACGCCGAGCCGCTGCCATCCCCGGGCTTCGCCTACGAATTGCTGAGCGTCGATGCGCTCGAGGCATTGCGCGAGAAGCTCGAGGTCCTGCCGCTGCTGAAACTGCTCGCCGACGGCCGCATCCATGTGCGCGCCAACGCCGCGCGCGCCCTCGCAGTGCTTGGACACGCCGACTCACGCCTGCTGCTGCTGCTGCGCGACACCGACGAAAACGTTCGCCAAGCTGCTGCACATGCCCTGGCCATGCTTGGGCCCAACGCCGCAGAGCTGCTCGGGGCCGCCATCCCTGCCTTGGTCGGTGCCAGCGGAGACGTGCGCCGCCACCTCTTCAGCGCTTTGTGCTCCTTGGTCGAGCAAGCTGACGCGGTGCTCGTCGAAGCCCTCCGACTGCCCACACCTGTGGTCGAAGAGACCATGATGCCCGTCTTCGATCAGCTCGGTGAGCGGGCGCTGCCGGTGCTCGCCAAAGCCACCCACAGTGACTCCACGCTGATCCGCATCAACGCAGTGCACTGCTTGGACCGCTTGGTCCGCCAGGGCGTGGGCGTGGCGCTCAGCCTGGTCGAGCCCTTGGTTTCCGACCGGCTCGAAGAGGTGCGGCGCGTCGCCACCACGGTGATGCAGGCCATCAACGTCCGCAAGCGACGACGAGAACTCGCCGAAGCCAAGCCGCTGCCGATGCCCGACTTCGACAGCGTCGAGTTCAGCATCGAGGAGCTCAGCGCTAAACAAGACAAGCTCGATGCAGAACGGCTCGTCGAATGCCTCGACGATGGCCGCGCCTTGGTCCGCGCCAACGCAGCCCGCGCGCTCGGTGTCATGGGGCAGGTCCAAGCCCGCCTCGTGCAGCTGCTCAGAGACGCTGAGCCTCGCGTCGCCATCGCTGCCGCAGAGAGCCTGCGGCTGCTCGGCGCACAGGCGGGCTTCTACCTGGTCAAGGCCGCTCAGAGCTTGCTCGGACTGCCCCCAGAGGTGCGGCAAAAGCTGCTCTTGGTCTTCGATTCCTTGCCCGAAAGCAACCCGCAGATCCTCATCGAGAGCCTGCGCATGCCCGCGGGCCTCGCTGATGACACGGTCATTCAGGTCTTCGTCCACCTCGGCCAGAGCAGTGTCGAGGCGCTGCAACAAGGTCTGAGAAGTGAGAGCGTGCTGATCCGCATCAACGCGGCGCGGGCCCTCGCCGCGCTGATCTCCAAGGGACACCGCGTCGAGCTCGTAGCGCTGGAGCTCGCCGCCGGGGACCCCGTGGAAGAGGTACGACGTGCCGCGCGCGCAGCACTCTTCGAGGTGCGGGCCAAAGACAAGGCTCGCCCACAGCCCATCGAAGAAGTGCCCATCGAGGGATTCTATCGTGAGATCCTCGAGCTCAAGGCGCTCAAGCCGGCCAAGAAGGTTCCCAAGCAACGTCTGCTGCTCGCGCTACAAGATGGCCGCTCGTTGGTCCGCGCAAATGCGGCGCGCGGTTTGGGTTGGCATGACGATTTGAGTGCCCTCGACGTGCAACACATCTGCGTTCAGCTGCGCGACGTCGATCCCGAAGTGCGCGTTGCCAGCGCCTGGGCCATCGGACGATTCGCACGCGAAGCCTCCATCGCCATTCCGCGCATGCTCGAGGCGCTCGTCCGAGCACAGGACGAGTTCCGCGAAACCCTCCTCCGCAGCATCGAGGCCTTCGGGGACGAAGCCAAGCCCCTGGTCCTGTCCTATCTCGACCGCCCCACCCACGAGCTGCTCGCGAGCGCTGGCCGCATCGTAGAGCGACACCCCGAAGACTATCTCGAGGCGCTCATCGAGGTCTTGCGCTCGAGGAAGCGCTCCGAGCGCGCCAAGGCCAACGCTTCGCTACTGCTCGCCACCACGCTCCCCGACAGCGAGCGTGCCCGCAACGCCATCGAGCAGCTCCGCGAAGCAGCCAGGCCTCAACGCTCCAACGCACCGGTCACGCCACCTCCCAAACCGCCACGTGCGGCTGACCCCACCCCTCTGCCCTTGCCTGATTTCGACGCCGAGGTCCTCTCGGACGAGCTGCTCCGCTCACGCGTCGACGCTCTCGACGTCGAGCGCCTCATCCAAGTGCTCAACGATGGACGCGATCTGGTCCGCCTCAACGCGGCCAGAGCCTTGCGTTGGATGGGCGAGCGCGCCTTTTCTGCCGTTCCTGCCCTGGTGGTCCGGGTCAAAGATCAGAGCCCACGCGTCGCTGTTGCCGCTGCTCAGGCCGTCGCCGAGCTCCAGCACATGCCACATCACTGCGTCGGCGAGTTGGCGCTTGCCACGCGCAGCCCGTCGCCCCCCGTGCGCGAGGCCGCCCTCGCGGCAGTCGATCAGTTTGGCGAGCAGGGGGCCGATATTCTCATTCGAGAGTTCGACAAGAAACCCATGCGCTGGTTCGATGCGCTACGCCTCATCGTGGTCCGAAGTCCCGCTCGCTGGGTCCCCAGACTGCGCAGCCTCATCGACAACACGCATCTCCTCAAAGTGCGCGAAAAGGCCGTTGAATTGCTCAGTGACCTGGGTGATCTGGCAGAACCGGCAAGACCCGAGCTGCTCGAAGCACTGAAGCACCCAGAAGGTGCCCTCAGGGTCAACGCCATCTGGGCGCTCTCACACCTGCCCAAGGACGACGCCACCATCACGCACCTCGAACAGCTTCAGCTCAAGGACACCGCACGCTCGACTCAGTACGCCTGTCGCTGCGCGCTCGCCGCCCTGCGCGGTGATGAAGGGCTGCCCCCTGAGCCCGAAGTCGAGATCAGAGGACGAGGGGTGATGGAAGATTTCTAACCCCACTGAAAAAACAGACAAT
>JAVFAO010000013.1:618-42997 GCA_034002465.1 Myxococcota bacterium | reverse complement strand
GTTCAGCTCGAGCTCGCTCAACCACGTCTCTGCCTCGAGCGCCTGCTGCAGACGCTGGATGAGCTCACGTTCTTGGCCCTTGTCGTGCTCCTTGCGCATACGCTCGAGCTTGCGTTCGATGACGCTTAGGTCTGCAAGTAGTAGCTCGGCCAGCATGTCCGCAGCCTCTCCAGCGGGGCGTGGTGCGTCTGGAGAATACGGGTCATCGAAGGCGCGAACGACCACCACCAGGAGCTCCATCTCGCGCATCTTGGCGATGAACTGGGCGTCGAAGCCGCCGCCAGAGCCTGGGGCTTGGCCAGGGATATCGGCGAGCTGAATGGAGGTGTAGACGGTGCTCCGCGGGTGGAAGATGTCGACGAGCTTGTCGACCCGCGGGTCTGGCACTTTGACTTCGCGCAGGTTGAGGCGCCCAGTCTTGCCTTGGGTCTCGATGGTCAGGCCTGTGAGGGCATTGAAGAAGGTGGTCTTTCCGCAGCCAGAATAGCCAATGATCCCTACTTTCACGTTCACTCCGCGCGTGCTACAGCGCCGCATCGACGATGGGCAGCTCAATCAGCGAGATCCCTGTTGTCTTCTGCAGTTCCCCATCTGCTCGGCTGAGCAACCCAGCGCGCCGTGCTAGGCGCCCCGATAGGGTATGTTGAAGGACAGCAGACGCTGCGCCGCCTAGACAGCAGCCGTTGACGGCGGCGGCATGATAGGGGGCTCGCGGGCTATGAGCAAGGGTCGTGCGGTCCCTGAATCAGACAGGCGTCATTGCTGGCGACCACAGCGCCTCGAAGCGACGGTAGGGGAGGGCTGCTTGCCACGATGGCGGGTGCCACCCGAGCTCAGCGAGGAAAGAGCTCGACCCGCCGATTGTACGCTCGCCCCGTCGCGTGCCCGTTGCTGTCCATAGGTGCTTTGTCGCCGACGAGCTGCGTCTCGAAGCGGCTCGCTGGCAAACCGGCCAGGCGCGCGAGCTCCAGGACGGCGTCGGCACGGGCCTGGCACAGCGCGTCCTTGCGCGCTTCGAGCTCGTCGGTGTGTGCGAGCAAGCGCACCGTCACGTCCTCGTTGGCCAGCATCGCTTCGAAGAGGCGCGCCAGCTCTGCTCGAGCCGCTTCATCGATCGAGGATGCAGCGCTTGCAAAGTAGACCACGGCGGGCTGAACGACGGCCTTGGCTTGGGGCAGTGGGGTGGGCTGCGGTGCGAGCAGGGTGCCCTCTTGGCCCTCTTCGGGGCAGCCATCCTCGTCCTGAACGCCATCGAAGTTCTCTGGCTGCATGGGGCACTGATCGGCCCAATCGAGCAGACCATCTCCATCGTTGTCACTGTCTGGGCAACCGTCCTCGTCCTGGAAGGCGTCGAGGTCCTCAGGATCGTAGGGGCATCTATCGACGCCGTCTTCGATGCCGTCGTAGTCGGCGTCATTGGCCCAGGCGCTCAACGGCGCGAGCAGCGTAATCAGTGTGAGCATGAAGTATGGCAAGCGGCGCATGTCGACCTCCCTGAGCGCGGGTCCGGCTGCAGGAGCAGCAAGGGAGATGCCATGATGCAATCCTGCGTGTGGACCATAATATTCTGAAAAGATTGCCTTTTCAGTTTGCGCGCGGTGCGCCTGGGCGCGCAATTCGTTTCGCAGCGCGTGGACCTCGATGCGCTCAGAGCAGCAACAGCACGAGCAGAGCGATGAGGCTGAGCACGGCACCCACGGAGACGATGATGGCGGCGTTTCGCCAGCGCTGCTGGGCGAGCGCGGCGTTGCCTTGGGCTTGGTCGAGGTTTGTTGCGGGGGCAGTATTGGTCGATGCAGCGTTGTCGGTGGGGACTGCGATCGCGCCTCGTTCCTGTTCGCTCGAATCCTGGTTTTGTAGTGTTTTCTGAGGCTTTCCGCCGGGAATGGCGAGCGTATTGTCGATTGGGCGCTCGGCCTGTTCCCCGAACTTCTTGTTGATTGGGCGCTCGGCCTGTTCCCCCAACTTCTTGTCGATTGGGCGCTTGACCTGTTCCCCCATCTTGTCGCGCTGACTGGGTTGGGGAAGAGGACCTGGCGGAGGAAGCTGACCTGGGCGCAGCAGTGGCAGCACCTCCTCGACGCTTTGGGCACGTTGGCTGGGGTCGGGGTGGGCGAGTCGGCCTATCAGATGAGCGAGTCCGCTTGGCATCGCTTCCAAGCGTGCGTTGTCGAAGGGCCAGCTTCCGTCGTTGGGGGCTTGGCCAGTGAGCAGCAGGTAGAGCAGCAGTCCCATCGAGTAGAGATCGGCGCTGGGCGTTGCGGCTTGCTGCGCCAGCTCCGGGGCTGCGTAGGGGGATGGGTCGACATCGGCGCGGCTACCGATGGCGCAGGCGTTTCCCCAGCCAACGAGGTGCATGGTGTCGTCGATGCCGAGGATGATGTGTTCGGGCCGCAGACCAGCGATGACGAGCTCGTGCTGATGGGCCACCCGTGCGAGCAGCAGCAGTTCCCTGCAGAGGCCGAGGGCGTGGAGGGGCTCGATGCCGTTGGGGGCGTCGAGGATCTTCTGGTCGAGCGCTCGTCCGGCCTGTTGTTCATAGACCAGAATCGTTTCGTGCTTGGCGAGCGCTCCAGCGAGTGAGGGGTTATGGACGCTGAGCCAGTCGAGAGGCTCCGGGATGAGTGGCGAGCCGAGCGTGAGCGTGCGCAGCTCTCGGCTGAGTCGTTCTCTGTTGGCTTGAATCTGTTCCGAGCTGGCCGAGGGGCCGTGGCGCGGCACCTTGAGGCAGACGAGCTTGCGGTCGAGGTGGGTATCCTCGGCTTCGTAGATGCGGCAGCGAGCGCCCTCGGCGAGCAGACGGGTGGGGCAGAAGCGGGCTTCGCCGATGGCTTGGTCGGTGAGGCATTGGCCGAGGGCTAGGTTCATGATGGGCCATCCGTGTTGGCGGTCGGCGCTGCGCCGAGGCAGCCCGAGTTACGCTTTGGCGAAGGCTGCTTCGCGCTGCTCGACGTGCTGAGGCGCAGTGAGCGCTCGACGCTCGGCGGCCTCGAGCGCGGCGATGACGTCCTTTCGCATGTGGGCAGCGCTCGGGTAGCGCTTTGCGGGGTCGCGCTGCAGTGCCGTGGCGATGATGCGCTGGCAGGCCTCGGAGAGGGGCGCTTGACGAAGCGGGGCGAGAGGGAACTCAGGAAACTCGCTGCCGAGGGACTGTGGATCGATACGGGTGGCGCACTGCCAGAGGCTGACACCGAGGGTGTAGAGGTCGAAGCGCTGGTCGATCTGGGTCTCACGGCCATTGGCAGCTTCGGGTGCGGCGTAGCCAGCGGTGATGCAGCCAGCGGTGGGTTCGGTGGTGCGCTCACCGAGCCTGAGGGTGACACCGCCCATGTCGATGAGGCAAACGTAGCCAGCTTCCCCGATGAGGATGTTGGCAGGTTTGAGGTCTTGGTAGATGAAGTAGCCGCTGCCGTGTCCGACGCTGATGCTCTTGTGGAGTTTGATGAAGATGGAGAGGAGCTCACGTGCGATGCGGAGCAGCTCGAGCTCTAGATTTGCTTGGAAGGCTTGGCTGTGGAGGAGTTTGTCGAGCGGCTGTCCCTGGATGAGCTCGAGGACGAGGTAGGGTTCTGTCTGGAGCAGCTCTGGGGGCAGGGAGTAGCTGTCGAACTTTCCTTGGTAGGAGGGCTGCAGCAGGATGCTTGGGCCATAGAAGAAGTCATTGGGGCTCGGGATATTGCCCACTGACTGGTTCTTGAAGCGGACCAGGACCTTCTTCTCCCACTCGAGAATTTTTCGTGCCTTTTCGATGTGTTTGACCGCTTCGTCGCGGGTGTAGCGGAAGCGTCGGGCGTTGCCGCCGCCGTCGTAGCGGGTGGCCTTGATGAGGACAGTATTATCGGCGCACTTCTGGTCGATGGCGCGATAGATGACGCCCATTCCACCTGAGTCTGCGAAGACGTCGAGGAGCTGGTAGCGGTCGCGAAGCAGCATGGGAGGTGCTCGGTGAGCGAGCTGCTCAGAGCTCGAACTTGAGGGCGATGGCAGCGCCGAGGATGATCACGTCGCCGGGGTTGAGCTCATGGCGCAGCCCGAGCTCGACGATGTTTTTTCCGACCTGTGTGCCCGCGGGGCTGATGGGCCGGATGAAGTAGCGGCCTGCCTCGCGCAAGATGAAGGCATGCTTGCGAGACACCTCGGTGGCGCCTTGGAAAGGGGCGAGGTCGAGGTCGGGGTAGGCGTCGCTGGTGGGATCGCTTCGTCCGAGCAGCGTCTCGTCGTTGACAATGAGGTGCTCATGGGCAGGGGCTTTGTTTTGGTAGACCACGAGCTTGGCTGTGGGGGCGGGTTTGGCAGCGGGTTTGGCAGCAGGAACGGCGCTGGAGCTGTATTCTGGAACAGGAGGGAGTGGATCGACGACCGTCTTCTCTTCGCGATCGAAGCCAGCGCCCTCGACTTGGAAGCGCTGATCGAACTCTTCGAGCTCGGCCATGCGGTTGATGTCGGGGGTGCTGGGCAGCTCGTCGAGGGGGCTGGGGAGCACCTCTGCTGCGGCGTCGACTTGGGCGTTGAGCGGCAGCGCGGCGTCTTGCGCTCCGGCGGCGACGGAGCCACTCGCGATCAAGCGTTCTCCGCAGACCTCACAGTGCTTGGCACCTGGTCCGTTCTCGGTCTCGCAGACTGGACAGATTTTGTTGGCCATGGACAAACCTCTCTGCAGGGTGAGCGGTCAGACGGAAAATGGGAGAAGGGCACGTATCCTTTCGACAATCCTGAGGATGAGAGGCTGTCGCGAGGCGGGTGCCAGGGCGAGAACGAAGGGACTCAGATCAGGTCGGAGGCATCGACGAGCTTGACGCCACCCTCCTTTTTCTTGGTCGACTGGTGACGATTGTAGTTCATGTCCTCGAGCGCGAGCTGGCCATCGGCGGCATAGCGCGCCTTGCTCTTGCGGTAGTGCTCGGCCATCTCGTCGTCTCCGAGCTCGGCGTAGCGCTTGGCGAGGACGTCGAAGAACATGGCGCTGCGCTTGTGATCGTTGGCTTGCATGGCCTTGTCGAGCTCATCGACCATTCTGCCGATTTCGACTTCGTCGAAGGCTCTCTCGACCTCACCGTTGAACACCGAGGCGGCTTCGGGATCGTCGGAGTAGCGCACGACCACGCTTTGCTGGCTGCTGCCTTGTTGCAGGCGTAGGGCGGGAACGTCGTAGAAGAGCTCGGCCCGCACCGCGCGCATGTCGCCGGGTTCGCGTTGTGGCACCGTGAAGGTGATCAGGTAGCTGTATTCTCGATCCTTCTCAATCGTCCCTACGCCAATCTCGATACTGCGCTGCTCTCCAGGCAGCTTGATGTTTCCGAGGAAGAGCATCTCTGGGCTGTAGCGGTAGCCGCGCCCTGCGCGCACGGTGGAGGTGAACTCCAGCTTCAGCCTGACGTTGGTGGCGATGGCGTTGGTTGCGCTCTTGACCCGGTCGGCGAAGACCCGGCCAATGTCTTCGGGGCGGTCGATCTTGGAGGTGAAGCCATTGGAGCTCGCCGTTAGGCGCTGCATGAACTTGTAATCGAAGTCCTTGCCGAAGCCGAGACCGTCGATGCTGACCCCCATCTCGGCCAAGGCGTCAGCCTGGCGAAGGCAGTTTTCTTCGATACCGTCCACACGTCCGTCGGTGAGGACGACGATTTTCTTGCTCATCGGCGGTGGGGTCGAGCGCAGCTGGTGCTCGGCTTTGAGCAGGGCGTAGGCCATGTCGGTGCCGCCGCCACGGTAGTGCTCGATGATGTCGATGCGCTGCTTGAGGGCAGCCCGGTCGGTACTGTTGCTGATCAGCTCGGCCTGAACGACCTCGTAGACCACGCTTTGAAAGGCGATGAGGCTGAGCATATCGCCCGGAGAGAGCAGATCGACCACCAGCTTGGCAGCGTTTCGGAGCTCCCGCATGTCTTGGTCTCGCAAGGAGCTCGAGACATCGAGGACGAGGCAGAGGTGGGTGGCGGCGCGGAGCTGCCCTGCCGAAGCTCGCAACGCAGCCGAAGCGTTGATCTTGAGCAGCGCTTTGAGCTGCGTTTCCAGATTGCTCGAGAGCACGGTGGGTTGGTCGAGGACCACGTCGAGGAGGACTTCTTCGGCCATGGGGGCTCCTTTGAAAGCAGGTCGCACGCGTCTGACTTGCGTCTGACGCAGTGGCTCGTCGAGCAGCCGTCGATGGAACAGCGCGGCGACGGCAAGCAGGGCAGGGATCGTGATAACACGCTGGACTTGGGCCTGGCAAGAGCCTGTGTCGAGCGCGTTGGCTAGCGGATGCTCGATGGCGGGGCGTGGGGCAGAGCCCCACCTTCGTAGCCTAGCTCGTCGCGACGAAACGGGAAAGCAGCCGCGCTCCCCATCCTGGCCGCAGAGACGACAGCACGGCAAGGAAAGCGAGCATCGTAGCCAGCAAGAGACTGGCAGACACTGCGCTACGGCGCGCGAGAAGCTCAACCGAGCGGGCCAGCAGGTGCTCCGCGCCACAAAGCAGGAGGGCGAGCGAGGCCGCGCGGTGAGGGGCTGCCCAGGCTGAACGCCACAGCACTGTGTGCAGCAGCGCGAGGACGGCCACCAGCGGGAAGAGCACCAGCGTCAAGCGTTTGAAAACCTGACCACGCGCCAATGGCTGCTCCCAACGCGAGACCAGCTCGATGAGCGACGCGCTCTCAATGCTGGGCAGCAGGGCGCTGGCAGGCAGCTTCAGGGTCAGCTCCATCCGCGCTGCTTGCAGGCTCGTCAGCACCGCTGGCGCGCGTTGCGCGCTCAGCTCTGCGCTCTGCTGCGTCGCGACGAGGTCCTCGCCGACGATGAACAACGCTCGGGTGCTCCCGCCATCCAGCGCGGTCTCCACACGAAGCGAGCGGGCAGCAATCTCGACGTCGCCATTTGGCCCCTGCCAGGTCGCATGCACGTCTTGGAGCCGTTGGGACGATGGCCGTGCTGCTGCCCGGATGGCCAATTGCTCGAGGCGCACGCCACGCTCGACGCTGCGGGCGGTGAGCGCATCGAGCCAGGCTGTCTCGACGAGCGCGCCAGCTCGGCCGAGGGCGCTCGGACCTAGCCAGCACAAGAGGTTGAGCTGCACGGCCAGCAGCAGCGCGAGAGAGGCCAGAGACGGGGAGAGCATCTGCCAGACGTCGCGTCCCAGGCACTGCCAGGCGAGCCATTCTCCCTCCTGCACGGCGGAGCCGAGGGTCATCGCAAAGCTGATGAGCCAAGCCATGGGGATGCTCAGGGCGAGGATGCTGGGCAGGGTCCACACGAAGCTGGCCGCCACCAAGGAGAGCGAGGGGAAACGTCCGCCTGGCAGGGCAGCGGCGATCCGCACGAGCTGGCTGACGAAGACCAACAAGGCGAGGGCAAAGGCGAGGACCAAGGCGCGCAGCGTGCACCTCTTGGCCAGGAGAAGTGGCCAGGCGTGCAAGGCGGTGGTGCGCCCAAGCTGCTGCATGATAGGCCTAGCGAATCGCTGTCGGCGTGGGCCGCGGGCAGTGCTTTGGAGACGCTTCAGAGGCACACGCCTCAGAAATCGTCGTCGTCGTCGTCGTCATCCGCGTCGTCGGTGCTCAACAGCGCTTGCGCATCGTCCCCGACCTGTGCGCGCAACTTGTCGAGTCCGCTCATTTCGACTTGTCGAATGCGCTCTCTGGTGAGGTTGAGCAGGGCGCCGACGTCTTCGAGGGTGATGCCCGCGCGGTCAGCGACATCGAGGGCGCAGGTCTCGGTCATCTCCCAGACCTCGAGGTCAGGGAAGTTGAGCTTGATCGAGCCGGTTTGCGGGTTGACGTCGAGGTAGAGGTGATATTTGCAGCTCACCCAAGGGCAAGGGCGTTCCGCGTGTCGGCAGTCACCGCGCGTGCGAGGTCGGATGCTGTCGAGGGCGACTAAGGTCTCGCGCGCTTCGTCAGCTTCTTCACGGGAGAGACGGCGCAATGCCAAAGTCTTGGAGCGCCGGAGGCCTCGTCGAGTGCCTCGGCGTTCCGTACTGGAACGAATGGGCCGTAGATCTTTCGGCTCGTCGGACATGCCTTGTGCCTGTCATTCACCGGGGTGCCCCACCTCCGAATAGAGGTTGTGGCAGATGGCGACAGTAGACCCAAGGGGCTGTGTTCTGTCAAGGGTCTTGTGCGCAAGAGCTTGCAAAACGCACGAAAAGAGTCTCAGTCGATGCTCCAAGAGAGGCCATCGAGGGCCTCCTCCGCTTTGGCCGAGACCGCGGCGAAAGCGGTGACGTTGGCGGTCTCGCTGAGACGGATGACGTTGGTGGAGTGGGTCAGCTTGGAGAAATCGACGTCGTCGAACCAGCCCTCGATGTCGATGCTGATGCGCAGGCTGTGGTTCTGGCTGAGTTCGAAGGCCGGTGCCGCCAAGACGAAGAGGCGCTCACCGGTGAGGGTGAAGACGAGCTCCTTGTCGAGCAGCTCGCCCACCACCAGTCTGCCTGTGAGCACGAGCATCGCGTCTTCGACCTCGGCAGGAGCGGGGATGAGGGGGGCCGTGGAGGCGTCAGCATTGGTGGCGGCGAGGTAGAGCGGCCCGACCACGCCTGCAGGGGCCTGGATGACGCCAAGGCTGGTGGGGGCGACGAGGTCGGCGACGACATAGCCGTCGAGGGAGTGGGTACCGAGCTGCAGGGGATCGAGCGTGCCCGAAGCGGCTTTGTACCCCGGGGGGGGCTCACCCTTGGCGAGCAGGCTTGCATTGCCGAGCACCAGGTACACGTGATGCACCGTGAGCACGAACTCATCGCTTCCGATCTTGTACTTGTAGGTCTTCGAGCCACTCACGTTGCCCTCGACCAGCAGCTCCACGTCGAAAGTGTCGGGCAGCGCGTCGTTGCTCTGTGCCGAGGCCAGCGAGCAGAAAACGAGCGTGAAGAGGAGCACGGAGCAGGCGATGGGACAGGCGATAGGAGCGCGGCGCTTCATGGGGCCTCGATCAGCTAGGGGTGGTCGGATCGTCGTCGTCGCTGGGATGCAGAGGGGCACCGTCTGGCGCGAAGCCATGTTCTGCGAGCAGCAACTCGGCCTCTCGTTCGAGGGTGGGGTTGCATCGCTCTCCCCGGAACAGGACGGTTTTGTCTTTTAAAACATGCTCTTCCCAAGTACCCGGCAGCACCATGAATCGGTCCTCGGCCATATACTGCTTGGCCACGAGGTGCGCGAAATCGAGGGCCAGGTCACGGGCGTCGAGGGGGTTGTCGATGTTGTTGACGTCGGACTGGACACAGACCTCGAGCTGGGCTCGGTGCGAATGCTCGGCGTTTTCGATGATGACCTTGAGCAAGGCATAGCCGTGGGCGAGCTCGCCCTCGATGAGCAGACTCTCGTTGGAAGCGAGCTTGGGGGAGAGGCTTCGCCGCATGAGCTTGGCCGCGCGAGCGCAGAAGCTGGCGTCCAAGGGAACCGGTCGTCCCTGCAGAGCGGCAGCGGGTTGTTCTTGCGTCGCATTGGACGGAGGTGAAGGACGGGCCATGTGAATCCGGAGGCTGATGGGAAGTGAGCGAAGGGCACGCATCCTCTCGACAATCCGAAGGAATTGCTGCTGTCGAGAGGTCGGTGCCCGAGAGCGAACGAATGCAATGGGAAGTGAGCGAAGGGCACGCATCCTCTCGACATTTCGCGGGAATTGCTGCTGTCGAGAGGTCGGTGCCCGAGAGCGAACGAATGCACTGGAAAGTGAGCGAAGGGCACGCATCCTCTCGACATTCCGAAGGAATTGCTGCTGTCGAGAGGTCGGTGCCCGTGAGCGAACGAATGCAATGAGGCCGTGCACGGACGCAAACACGGCCGCGCAGACAGCTCGCAAAAGATGATGCGCTGCCAATGCTGGGGCGTCAAGACCGGGTGACGCTTGTCAAGCTTGGGCGCTTTGAGTACGGTCGGCGCTGTCGCGCGAAGGACTCAGCAGCACGATGCAGCTCGTCTTCTGCGTCGTGTCCTGCGTCTCGAGCTCGCTCGACGCCTAACCGTGGGTCGCAGGTTCGATTCCTGCCGTCGACAGTCGTCGACGTAGCTCAGAGGTAGAGCAATGGTCTTTTCAGAGATGAGGGTTCTGTGTCGCTCGACGAGGAGCTCTGGTGAGCGCTTGGGTCGGCCGGGGTCGGCGCCGCTTCGGCCCGACGCCTCGCGCTTCGGCGCGGGGCTTAGGGTTGTCGGGCGCTGTCGTCGACGCTCCAGGTCACTCGCCCCGGAGCCTCGCCTTGAAGTTCGGCAGCGACTCTACGAGTCGTCAAGCCGCCTGCCGAGCTCGCTCGCGCAGGCCGCCGCCGTACTCCGCAAGTCGCCGGAGACGACTCCATGCACGACGCCTCGGCGTCCTGCGCCGTCGAGCGCTCAGGACCCCATCTCACCTCCACAGTCTGTTGTCTACGAGGGATGAGTGCAAATGCAGCGCTCAGACGCAGTCGAAGCCAGGAGGCGGAGACTCGCTGCGAAGGCAGCCCGAAGGGTGCGTGCCAGGGATGGCACGCAACAACTTCTTGTCGATCGGGCGCTTGGCCTGTTCCCCCCACTTCTTGTCGATCGGGCGCTTGGCCTGTTCCCCCCACTTCTTGTCGATCGGGCGCTTGGCCCATCCCCCCAACTTCTTGTCGATCGGGCGCTTGGCCCATCCCCCCAACTTGATGGCGTTCGGAGAAGACTGCTCGGGCTCTTGCGCGCCCGTGGACAGGTCTGCAATCCTCAAGCTCAGCCGCGATTCTGGGAGAAATCTGTGAAATTGCCCGCAGCCCTGACACCACTCACCATCATCGTCGAACAATCACAGCGCGCGCTGCTCTACCGAGACGGCAAGCTGTTTCGCTGGCTCGGACCCGGAAAGCTGCGGCTGCTTCCGCTGCTGCACAGTTACCGCGTCGAGCTCATCGGCGAGGACGAGCCAGCTCGCCCGTGGACGGCCGAGCTCGCTCGGCTCGTTCCGCCCAACGAAGCCATCGATGTCATGGTGCCTCCGGCCTCGCTCGCCGTCCTGGAGCTCAATGGCCAAGCCCTGAGCTTCCTCGAAGCAGGGCGCCATCTGGTCTGGACCCGCGGCCGAGAGCTGCAGGTCCAGCTCTATGACATGCGCGCGTTCAGCGCTGAGCTGCCCGAACACCATCTGAGCCTCCTGCCTGAGCTCTTCGTTCGACAGTTCCTGGTCCGTGATCACGAGCTCCTCGTGCTCAGCATCAACGGACGAAGGCACAGTACCCTGCTCCCAGGGCGGCATCGGCTCTGGACCTACGACAAAACCATCGCTTTCGAGCTCTTCGACACGCGGGAAGGGGCAAGTCCGCTCGAGCGCGAGGTCGAGAGCGTGCTTCCGCCCGAATCCTTCGAAGCCTTCGAGCTCGGCGAGGACCAGCTCGCCGTGCTGTGGCTCGACGGGCGGCCCCATGCGCGGCTCAATCCGGGCCGCTACGCCATCTGGAAGCGGCGGCGCGCCAGCGCAGTGAGCTACCCCTGCGCCCCCTTGCAGAGCAGCATTCCGCCCACCGCTTGGCCTCTGTTCTCCGCACCCGAGCTGCTCGTTGCCGTGGTGGAGGCCTACGAAAGCGGCGTGCTGCTCGTCGATGGCCGTATTCACGATGTTCTCGAACCTGGCCGCTACGCCTTCCACCGCCAGCAGCACGCGGTCGAGCTGCGCAAGCTCGATCTGCGGGACACAGAGTTTCAGATCGTCGGTCAGGAGCTGCTCACCGCCGACAAGGTCAGCTTGCGGCTGAGCCTGATCGTCAAGTACCGCATCAGCGATGCGCGGCGCTGCGTCGAGCGTGTCGCTGTGCTTCGCGACGCCATCTACAGCGAGGCCCAGATTGCAGCGCGACGCCACATCGGCCAGCTCAGTATCGACCAACTCCTTGAAAACCGTGATGATTCGGCGACGGCCTTGGAGCAGCAGGTGGCCGACGCCTGTCGCGACTGGGGGGTGGAGGTCTTCCGCGTCGAGCTCAAGGACATCGTGCTACCCGGTGAGATGAAGACCCTGCTCAACCAGGTGATTGAGGCCGAGAAGCGGGCGGCTGCGCAGCTCATCCTGCGCCGAGAGGAGACCGCTGCGACGCGCTCGCTCGCCAACACCGCAAAGGTTCTCGAAAACAACCCGATGCTCGCCCGGCTCAAGGAGCTCGAGTCGCTCAAGGAGGTGGCAGCCAAGGTGGAGCGTCTGACCGTGGTGCTCGGCGGTGAGGAGCTTCGTCGGGTCTGTCGTCTGGACGAGAGCTGAGCATGGCCGAGCGCTTGCGACGCGCCGCAGGCGTTTGCCTGCGGCTGCTCCCCAATGGCCACGTGCAGGCCAGCCTGCACGGGCGGGCCGTCGATGCTGGGCCTCATGGACTCGCCATCTTCGAGGCTCTAGCCCAGCCGATGAACCGGGAAGCTCTGTTGGCCCTGTTGCAGCAGCGCTGCGCTGCCAGCCGCGAGGAGCTCGAGCCTTGGCTGCAGCGCTTGCTGACTCGAGGCTTGATTCAAGGGGAAGACGCGCCACAGCCGCGCTGGGGCGGCGGCTGGGTCGCCCTTCGGCAGCACGCGACCATGTTGGATGATCGAAGCCGCAGCCAGGGCTTCGTCGACGCGCTGCGTCGGGCAGTGCGGCCGGATGACGTGGTGCTCGACCTGGGCTGTGGCACGGGTCTGCTCGCCATCACCGCAGCCAAGGCCGGCGCGCGCAAGGTCTACGCCGTGGAGGCCAGCGACTTCGCCGAGCTCGCCAGGGTCAACATCGCCGCCAACGATCCGGAGGGCCGCATCACCCTGCTGCACGGCTGGTCGAGCGAGCTGCAGCTGCCCGAGCGCGCCACCCTCTTGTGCAGCGAAATCGTGGGACACGAACCGCTGAGCGAGAACATCCTGGCCTTCTTCCTGGACGCCCGACGTCGGCTGCTGCAGCCCAACGCGCGGCTCATCCCACACGAGCTCGAGCTCTATGCGCTGCCCCTCGCGCTCGGGGACAGCCTCCACGACACCCTCGGCCTGAGCCGCGAACAGCTCCTGCGCTACCAAGCACACTACGACATGGACTGCAGCGCCCTCGACCGTGCCGCGCGTCGCCAATCGCAGTGGCTCTACCTTCACCCCAGCGAAGCCCAGTGGATCCCAAGACTGGGCGCGCCGCTGCTGCTCGCGCGCATCGCGCTGCACAGCTTCGACAGCGAGGAGCTGCATTGCGAAGCTGAGCTGAAGCTCAGCGAAGAGGGCGCGCTAGGGGCGCTGTTGTTGTATTCGAAGATTGTTCTCGATGACGAGGGCTATCTGAACCTTGGTCCATCTTGGGCGCAACCAGATTGCAGTTGGAAGAACGCCGTGTGGGTGCTTGGCGAACCCATGGAGGTTCGGCCTGGGCAACGTGTCGGGCTTCACTATTCGTATACTGTCGAGGGCGGTGCGGCGCTTCGACTTAGCACTTGAACGGAGAATACCAGGCGACAGTGTTTCACTTTCGCCAGCACCTTCTCTTGATGTCTCGTGTTGCGAACACCATCATGTTTTCGCTGGACAGCGCAGATGGACCACGACCCCTTTGTGGTCACTGACCACCGGGGACAGTTGTCCCTCCAAGAGTTCGCCATCGAAGGCAAAGTGAGCCTTCTCCACTTGGCAAGCACCATCCCGCATCAACACGTGGTCAATCCGATGCTCGCCGTCGTTTTGACTGCTCTGGTGCGGGTTTTCTGGCCACGCCAGCGCAAAGGTGTCGAGCAAGCTCAGTGGTGGCGGTTCGAGCCAGGCCTGGAACGCGGGCCACGATGAGGGCAGGTTCAGGTCCCCCATCAACAAGGTCAAGCGCGACAAGGGTGAGTGCTTCTCGACCATGAAAGCCTTGACCTCGGAGATCTGCGCCAAGGTATCCGCCGAATCCCATCCCCACGAGTGGGTCACGAAGACCTCGACGGGCGCCAGCCCCTCGAGCTCGAGCAGGGCATAGCCCACGCCGCGCGACTCCAGCGGAGCAGGCCAAAAGTCGGTAGTGGTCAACGCCCGCGCGTCGGACTCCAAGACCTTCCCCCTGCAAAAAACGGCGTTGGACATCAACTCGCCGGTATCCCAGTGGGCCCAAGGAAAGAGAGCGTACTCCCAGTCTTCGCCACTCGCGCGCTGCAGTGCATCGAGGATGAGCTGCGCCGCGTCATGCTCTGCGCCGCCCATGTCGTAGGCAAAAAAGCGCCCTGACATCAGCTCGTTGGCGACGACGAGCTGGGCGCCGAGGCGAGCCAGCTCAACACCGATCGCGTCGAGTTTGCTCAGCGAGTCAAGCCCCTCCTGGAACGAGTGCGTATTCAGAGTTGCGACAACAAGCGCCTCTGTTTCGATTTCGGCGTCGAGCATCGCGTCCTGTTCGTGCGGCGAGCGGGCGGCGCACCCAACGAAGCTCCAAAGGAGGAGCAGAAGCAGGAGCCTGAGGGAGAGCAACGAGTGTTGGGTCATTCGCGATTGAGCTCCATCCGCAAGACTGAGCGGTGGGGGCAGCATCCCAGGAAACACAACGAAGGCGCGCATCCTTCATCGCCGCCGCTCCCCAGTGTAGCCGTGGCGTGAACAGCGAAGCAAGGCCGGAGCGATTCTTGGGCGCCATTCCTTTGACACCCTCGCTTGCTCGGCTATGCTCAGAGCCGGCCGGAGCTGTTCCTTGTCATTTTTCTCGCTCGTACCTCCTCCTCGCACCTCCTCGACGCGGGTCGTAGCATGTCTTCATCGCCCAGCCGCTCCATTTTGGACGATATTCCGACCCCTATCCTGCTGCAGCAGGCAGGTGCTTTGGTCTACGCCAACGAGGCGGCCATCCAGCTTGGGCGAGAGCTGGGCTATGAGATGAGCGGCGAGTCCATTTCCGCTTTCTCCATCATGTCAATGGTGCCCGATGGATGGGAGGACGATGCACGGGCCTTGGAGCAGCGCCTGATGCATTCGCAGTTTGCCTTTCAGGCGACCTCGTGGACCATGCTCAGCGCGGATGGTCAGCTCGTCTCGATGCATGGACACGTGAGCCGCACCCGTTGGCAAGAGCGCCCAGCGCTGCTGCTGAGTTTCCGTCGTGTCTCGACAGAGCCGGAGACGCAGGTGCAGGCGCCGATCGCGCTCAGTCCGCGAGAGAGCGAGGTGGCGGGCTTACTGTGTAGCGGCTACGAGGCAGTTAACATCTCGGAAATACTTGGAATTCGCGAGTCGACGGTGCGCACCCACATCCGTGCCATCTATCGCAAGACCCAGTCACACACCCGCCTCGAGCTGCTTCGGAAGCTGGGCTTGTCGTAGCTGGATTTTTTGTCGATTGGGCACTTGGCCTGTTCCCCCAACTTTGTGTCGATTGGGCACTTGGCCTGTTCCCCCAACTTTTTGTCGATTGGGCACTTGGCCTGTTCCCCCAACTTTTTGTCGATTGGGCGCTTCTGTGGACTGTGCGAATTGGTCCACGCGGCCGCTCTCCAGCCTAGCTGCTGTGGTCGGGAATGGGGAAGCTGGCCAGGCAACGCTCACACCACCGCCCGACCACTTCGTCGTATTCATGGATGCTGGCCAGATCCCGGTGGCGAAGCAGTACGCAGTAGCGCCCACTCACGGCACACTGGAGCAGCAGCGTGTCTCCCCAGGTGGCTCTGTGCACCAAGTCTGAACCGGAAACAAAAGGGGACGCCAACTTGAGCGAGGGTGTGAGTTCGTCCAACGGCAAGGCTTGCGTTTCGGGTTCGTTGCGCTTGTCTTCGGTCTGCATGCCGGCTCACTCCAGTGTCGCGTCTCAGGGCACAGACAGAGCTCATGGACTCGCTGCTGGCGTGCCTTTGCGTCGCTGACTTTTTTCACTGTCGATGAAGCAGAGCGAGAAGGCAATACCCCATATGAACGATAGCCTTCAAGACCCATCTTACAGGCGGGGCGCTACGCTGCGCGGCTGAGATGCTGACGCGTGCCTCGTTTCGCACGCCTTTTTGTTGATTGGGCGCCTGGTCTGTTCCCCAGGAGGGCGGACACGCAGGTCCGCCTCTACTTGGCTTGTTTCCCCATCCTGTTTGCTTTCGTTCGCGCTGGGCCGACGCCCTCACTGTCGGCGAGTCGTTGGGGGCGGTCTCGCCACAGGTCGCGCATGGCGGAGGGGGCGTACGGTCGAGCTTTGCTCAGCGGCCGCTCGAGTCGGGTGGAGCTTGGGGGCTCGGCTGACTCTGTTCGCTCTCGAAGAGGCGTCGCACCAGCTCGACGCGGGAGTGGGTGCCGGTTCTTCGAAACATGATGCGCAGTTGAACCCGCACGGTGCCCACGCTGATCTGCATGTTTTCTGCTATCTTCCGGGTATCGAGCCCTGCGCGTAGACAGCGCAGGATTTCCTGCTGGCGTGGCGAGAGGCTCGCCCAGACGTCCTGGATGAGCGAGGCGTTGTCTTCGGCAGAGAGCTCGGCGGGGATGGGGCTCATGGGCCAGGTGAGCAGCAGGGCGGCATGTTGTTCGTAGTGGGTGCAGGCGAGGCTGCAGCTCAAGCTGCGGGCGAGGCCTGCTGCGTCGCGCATGAGCAGCGTGAGCGCGGTGAGGGGGCGTTGGCTGCGCTGAACGGTGTCGATGGCGGCTTGCAGCTCGTCCGGCTGCTCGAACCAGCTCCGGATGGAGCTGTCGAGCACGGTTTCACCCTGGTCGAAGCCCAAGCGGTGTCGGAAGGTGAGGGCGGCGAGGTTGATGAAGCGCAGGCGGTCGTCGCAGAAGACGACCACTGGCGCAGGTAGCTCGCGCAGCAGCCGCAAAGACTCGGTCTCGTTCGGCATGATGGTGGGTCGAGTTGGACACGAGGTTGGCGCTGCTCGGCGCGGGATGCGTCAAGGCGCAGTGGACAGTCAGCAGCCAGGAGGGAGTGTCCGCGACCAGGGCGAGAATCGCTATACCCCAAACGGAGGATAAGGGTTTGGGGTGGACAGAATTGGGCAGTGATGGCTGGGGTCAGGGGGCGATGGGCTTGACGACGAGGCGGAAGCCAATCTCTGAGGATCGTGTTTGGTCCGAAGCGGGCGTTCGCGAACCTGACTCACACACTGTGAGGCCGTCTACTCGTCCCCCACCTCTTGTGGTTCGCCACGCCGCCGCGCCGACAAGATCACATTGTGATTCCAGGACGTACGGATTTGTCGTGGACGCAGCCACTGTCGGTGTCGACGTCAACCTTGCTCTGGTCATAGCGGTAATCCCCCAAGTCCTCGAAGGTGTTGCAGCCCACGGCAGCCAACCCCAACAACAACAACCATCCCCATCGATTCAGCATGCTCTCCTCCGCCGCTTGCACCGTGCCCTCCATCATCCTGACGCAAGGCTGCAGGGAGGATCAACCCTTCCAAAGCACAGCAAGCATAGAGACCTTCTCTGCGACAGGCTGCAGAGGACGCAGGCCCCGCGCCCCTGCGGCTCCCTCGCCCCTCGTTCCTACTCAATGCCGTAGCGGTTGAGCTTGTAATGCAGCGCGCGACGGCTCAGCCCCAGCGCTTTCGCCGTCTGGGTTCGGTTGCCGCCGTTCTGAGCCAGCGTGCGCACGATCAACGCCCGCTCCATCTCCTGTACCGTCGACGCGCCCTCCAACAGCGCCGTTGCCTCTGGCTCAGCCGCCGGATGCTGCTCGCTCTGCGCCTCGGCGCGCCGCGCTGGCGCGAGCGTCGCAGCTTTCGACCTCAGGCTAGGCGGCAGGTGCTCCACATGAATGACGCCGCCTCGCGCCAAGATCGCTGCCCGCTCGATGGCGTTGTGAAGCTCTCTGATGTTGCCCGGCCACTCATAGGCCAAGAGCCGCTGCTCCGCCTCGGGCGCGAGCCTGCGCGCCGAGGTCGGGGACAGGGTGCGGGCAAAATGACGGGCCAGCGGCAGGATGTCCTCGGGGTGCTCGCGAAGCGGCGGCAGGTGGATCTCGAAGACGTTGAGCCGAAAGTACAGGTCCTCTCGAAACGCGCCCCGCTCCATCTCCTTGTGCAGCTCCCTGTTGGTGGTCGCGATGACCCGAACGTTGACGCGCCGCGCTCGGTTGCCTCCCACGCGCTCCACCTCTTTCTCCTGCAGCACCCTCAGGAGCTTCGCCTGCAGGCTCACCTCCAGCTCGCCAATTTCGTCGAGCAGCAGCGTACCGCCGTCGGCCGCCTCGAAGCGACCAGGGCGGCTGACGTTGGCACCGGTGAACGCCCCCTTCTCCACCCCAAACATCTCGGCTTCGAGCAGGTTGCCTGGGATGGCAGCGCAGTTCACCTTCACGAACGGGCCCGCCGCCACAGCGCTGCGCTCGTGCGCAAAGGCCGCCGCTAACTCCTTTCCAGTACCACTCTCCCCAGTGATGAGCAGCGGCGCCGACGAGCTCGCCGCCGCCTGCAACAAGGACAGCGCTTCGTAGAAGGCCCCTCGCTCACATTCGATACCCCCCAGACGCAACGGACCCAAGGCACTGCTGGCGGGCGCGTCAGCGCCGAAAAGACCGCTGGTGATCCGTCGCAGCTCTCGCAGATCGACAGGCTTCTCCAGGAAATCCAGAGCCCCGAGCTTCATGGCCGCCACCGCCTGCCGCACATCCCCAAAGGCAGAGACCACCACCACCGGCAGCTCTCCATGCTGCTCTCGCAGCAACTCCAGGGTTCGGATGCCGTCCAGCCCATCTGGCTTCATGCGTAGATCGAGGAATACGAGACCGATCGCCTCTCCGCCCTCTGCCAAGGCCAGGCAATCCAGCGCCTCCTCCCCGCTTGCAGCTTCGCAGACCTCATGGCCAGCGCCGCTCAGCGCACGGCACATCATCTGGCGAAAAGGCGCCTCGTCATCAACAACGAGAATACGTGAGCGGTTCTTCTCCAAGTGCATCTCAGTTCGACCTGGTCCTCGAGGAAGCGATGACAGCGGCCCAAAGGGATTCCAACGGGCGTTGCCCTTTGGCGGGGCGTGGGGCAGCGCCCCACATTTTCGAACTAGCCCAGTCGGCTAGGCGCTTAGCGAAGGCTCCGCTTGCCGCTGCTGCACGTTGGGATCGAAAGAGACCCGGAAGCGCGCACCCCGAGGCGAACGCTGCTCCGCCTGCAGCGAGGCCCCATGATCTTCAGTGATCCGACGGGCGATCGCAAGGCCTAGCCCCGTCCCTTCGGTGCGGGTCGAGAAGTAGGGGTCAAAGACCCGTTCCAAAAGCTCCTCTGGGATGCCGTGGCCGTCATCCTCCACGCACACCTCCACACGCTCCCGTGAAGCGGCCACGCTGACCACGACCTCGCCTCCGTCAGGCTCGCAGGCCTGCAGCGCGTTGAGGAGCAGGTTGATGAAGAGCTCCTTGAGCTGGCCTGGATCCGCCCATACGGTCTGCCCTTGACCAGGCTCGAGGCGCAAATCCACATCGCTCGCTCGCGCATCCGCGGCCAGCAGCGTCATCACCTCCTTGAGCAAGGCGCGCAGCTCAACCGCCTGCCAGTCGAGACGCCGCTTGCGCGCGAAGGAGAGAAACTCCTCCAGCCGCTCACCGACACGGTCAAGCTCAGTCAGCATCAGCGCCGTATTCTCGCGTTCTTCCGGTTCTTCTGCGCGCTCGTGCAGCAATTGCGTCAGACCGCGGATCGCCCCCAGGGGGTTGCGGATCTCATGCGCCAAGCCGCCAGCCAGTAGCCCCAAGCGCTCCAAACCGTCACGCTTCTGCGCATCCAGCGCCAGCCGCCGAGATAGCGTCGTATTCCGACGAAGACTCAAGAACAGCGCAATCGAAATCGCGGACAAGAGCGCGAAGAGCGCCGCAAGGATGACGCTCTCCGCAAAGAGCTGACGTCGTTCCAGGATGGCTGAACGGGCGTCGAAAGACATCCACAGTGCGTATTCGCCCGGCATCAGAAGCTGAGAGGGAGGATGGCAGCTGTCCACTGCACACTGGGCGTGAGAGCAGCAGGGCTCCGGGTCTTGGAGCTCGAAGCGCGTCGACGATGCGAAGCGCTCGTTTGCTTCGTCGAGGCCATCAAAACGACGAGCGAGCTCCTCGGCCTCGCCCAAAGCATAGGCGCGCCGCCCATCGGCGGCATAGAGCTCCACGGCCACCACACCGGGCGTGCGCGCCACCTCCTCGAGCACCGCCTCGACTCGCTCCTCCTTGTCGGGACCATAGCGCGCAACCCCACGAATGGCGTTCACCGTGGTGAGATTGCTGATCGAGGCCCTCTCCCGGAGTCCATCCTCAATCCGATGCAGCGCCTCGACGTTGCGCATCGCCAGCAGCCCGAGCAAGCCGAGCAACAACAGCAAAGCAAACAACGGAAGCAAGATACTGCGCCAGCTTTTGTCCACCGTGCCTCTCGAAAGCTACACTCGCCCACTCAACGAGGACGTGCACGGGGCAGGGCATCCCACGCGCGAGCGAGTGGGTCTAGCCTACGCCCGCACCGATGCTGCCATCACCGCAAGCTTCGCACAAGCAGCTGAGGAGCGAGACTCAGGGACTCGCAGGCGCAGCTTCGACTGGAGCGGGCTCAGCGGCCGGAGGCGCAGTGTGTCCCTTGCACCCGCCGCAACCGCCTGCGGCTGCCGCTTTGGCACAGGGCGGGACGGCGCCATCGGCACCGTGCGCATGACCACCGCAACCGCCAGCTTTGCCTTCACCGTGACCACCGCAACCGCCAGCTTTGCCTTCGCCATGACCGCCGCAACCGCCGTCCTTGCCGCACTTGCACTCACCGCCGTCCTTGCACTTGCATTCACCACCTTCCTTGCACTTGCATTCACCGCCGCACTTGCACTCGCCGCCATCCTTGCACTTGCAGTCACCGCCGCACTTGCACTCGCCGCCATCCTTGCACTTGCAGTCACCGCCGCACTTGCACTCACCACCGTCCTTGCAGCTCGACTTCGCGTCGGCACCGCAGACGCCGCCCTTACAGGTACAGGCACTTCCGTCCCCGCATTTGCAGCCCTTGCCACACTTGCACTCGCCAGCGCCCTTGGCTCCACAATGATCGCAGAGCCCATCACCATCGGCATCGACAAAGGCGTCGACAGGGCTGCCATCCGTGGAAGGCGTCAAGGCCTGCGCCTGCGCCTCGGGGCCATCCTCGGCGACACATGCAGTGAGTGCAGGGGCCACAAACAAAAAGCACAATACGATGAAGCGATGCATTGGTTCCTCTCCCTTCTCAACTGTCCTGTCGATAGTCGTTGCGCTCTCGCGACGAGGGTGCCCGTTAGAGAGCAGCCCCAGCCAACGCGCTCGACCTACGCACAGAGTGGGCCAATGACGACGACTGCCACTAACTCTCTGACATCAAGGAGGAAACACCGTTCGCGCGGGGCTGGGGTCAGGCTGCGCAGAAGCTGCGCTCGGCCACCGAGGAGCGCAAGATGTGCGCAGCAACGCTGGCGGTAGTTGGCGGGGTGCACTTCAACCAGCGTCGACGCTGTGCCATTGCGCAAAGAACGCGCGCAATGGACGTATCAACGCGCTCCATTGCCGTATGAATGCGCTCCACTGCCGTATGAACGCGCTCCATTGCCGTATGAACGCGCTCCATTGCCGTATGAATGCGCTCCACTGTCGTATGAATGCGCTCCATTGCCGTATGAACGCGCTCCATTGCCGTATGAACGCGTTCGATTGCCGTATGAACGCGCTCCATTGCCGTATGAACGCGCTCCATTGCCGTATGAACGCGCTCCATTGCCGTATGAACGCGTTCGATTGCCGTATGAACGCGCTCCATTCCACGGGCCGACACAGCTGGCCTTGGCGCGCCCCCGGGCTTGCCACGCCGCGACGCTTCGCCATCGTGGCTTTGCGTTCGAGCGACTCGATCATCCCTTCGAGTGGGCTTCGTGGGGCTCTGCCCCACACCCCGCCAAAGGGCTAGCCCTTTGGAATCCTTTCTTTTTCGTATCGAAGGGCAAAATCGAGGTCTCAGTTGACCTGCTGGCAGATGCTGGGACCGTCAGGCGGATCGACGCAGATCCAGCCCGTTTCGGTGGCGCACTGGCCATCGCATCCATCGCCATAGGTGACGTTGCCGTCGTCACACTGCTCACCTTGCCCGCTCTGCAGCTCGCCGTCGCCGCAGTGCGGTGCGAGGCTGCAATCGGGGTTGCAGGTTCCGTACAGCCCGTCATTGATGCCGTCGTCGCATTGCTCGCCGTTGACACTGCTTAGGATCCCATCGCCGCAGTAGGGCGTGCGGGCGCGGCAATCGAAGGTGCAGGAGCCGTAGCCACCATTGTTGACGCCGTCGTCGCAGACCTCGCCGAGTATGCCAGTGACCACGCCATCGCCACAGAAGGGCAGGGTGCAGGCGTTGGTGCACAGGTCGTCGTCGACGCTGTTGCCGTCGTCGCACTGCTCGACGTCCGGCCGCACCAGCCGGTCACCACAGATGGCCAGTCGGCAGGCGTTGGTACACTCGCCGCTGGCGAACTGCTCGGGGCTGTCGCACTCTTCCCAAGGTCCTTCCACAACGCCATTGCCGCAGCTCTCGAGCTGGCAGATCGCCGAGCAGCCGTCACCGCCTTGGTCGTTGCCGTCGTCGCACTGTTCGGGGAACTCGAGTACGCCATCGCCACACTCGGGCTGCTCACAGGTGCCGTCGTCGTGGCAGTTCCAGCCGGGCTCGATGAGACAGGCGTGGTTGCAGCCATCACCATCATTGGTGTTGCCGTCGTCGCACTCCTCGGCGCCGCGTCGTAGGCCATCGCCACAGACGCTGCCACAGAAGGTCTGCCCTGTATTCACAAAACCTGCAAGCGTCAGGCGATAGTTGGAAGCAGTGGTGTGGCGTTCGGCTTGGAAGAGGACGATTTCGTAGATGCCCCCTTCGTAGATGTCGAAGCGTGTGTCATAGCGTCCCGCGGAGGGTAGGGTGGGGTGTGCCTGATTGGAGAGGGTGACGGCGCCGTTGGTGGCACTGTGAACACCGCCGAGATCGACGGCTAGCCTGCCGTTGATGAAGACCCAGACGTCGTCGTCGCCGGTGAAGTCGAGCTGCTCGCCGCCGTTGTAGACGAAGTAGGCGCGCAGCTCCGACGTAAAGTGAAAGTTATGAGAGTAGCCAGGGAAGTTGCCGTAGAGCATGCCGTCGATGGGGAAGAAGCCGCCGTTGTTGTAGAGGTAGGCGCCAGAGGGTTGGCGTTGGAGGAGCAGCGACTGCACGTCGTGCTGGTTGACGCCCGGGACGTTGCGGTACCACTGAGAGAAGCTCTGCGCGCTGTTGGTGCAGGAGCCTGAGCCACGGGCGGGTTTGCCTTCGCTGTCGAGGCGATTTTGCACCATGCCGGTTTGCACGCCACAGAGGTAGTTCTCGAAGTCGACGTGTCCGCGTCCGCCGATGAAGCCGTCGCCGCTGCCCTGTTCGGTGTAGCCGCGGAAATCGCGAATGACGACAGGGACTTGGATGGTCTCGGGGGCAGCGTTGGAATAGTCGGTGCAAGAGAAGCCTGCTTCGATGGTGCAGGCAGCCGAGCAACCGTCACCAGAGCTGAGGTTGCCATCGTCGCAGGCTTCGAAGGGGTAGAGGGTGATGCCGTCACCGCAGACAGGGAGGCAGCCGCTCTCGTCGCAGGTGTATACCGGTTCGACCTGACAGAGGGGGCTGCAGCCGTCTCCCGCGGTGAGGTTGCCGTCGTCGCAGGCCTCGAGACCCTGCATGAGGCCATCGCCGCAGGCGATAGGGACGCAGGCGGCGCCGTCGGTGGGGCAGATGAAGCCCCACTCGAGTTGGCACTGTTGAGAGCATCCGTCGCCGGGGTTGGCGTTGGCGTCGTCGCACTGTTCGGCGCCTTCACGCACGCCGTCGCCGCAGGTGGCGCTGACGCAGGGCTGGCCGGGGTTGGGGCAGGCCCAGCCAATTTCGATGTTGCAGCTCGCGGAGCAGCCGTCGTTGTCGTTGGTGTTGTGGTCGTCGCACTGCTCCAAGCCTTCGACCAGGCCATCGCCGCAGGTGATGGGCAGGCAGGGCTGGTTGGGGGTGGGGCAGACGAAGCCCTGTTCGAGTTTACAGAAGCGGTTGCAGCCATCACCGGACATCATGTTGCCGTCGTCGCATTCTTCTTTGCCAGCGACCACGCCGTCGCCGCAGGAGCTGGCGATGCAGGCTTCTCCTTCGAAGGGGCAGTCCCAACCTGCTTCGATGGCGGCACAGGTGGCGGTGCAGCCGTCACCGCTGCTCTGGTTGGCATCGTCACAAGCCTCACCGGGGTCGAGGCTGCCGTTGCCGCAGCGGTCGATGGCGCAGGGCTGTGCAGGCTGCCAGCAGACCCAGCCTGGTTCGACTTGGCAGCCGGCATCACAGCCGTCCTCGCTGCTGGCGTTGCCGTCGTCGCAGCTCTCTTGGTGAGTGATCAGGCCATCGCCGCAGTAGGGTTCGCGCTGACAGTTGGGGCGGCAGCCGCCGTAGCCACCGTCATTGCTGCCGTCGTCGCAGGCTTCGTGTTCGGCATCCACGGTGCCATCGCCACAGTGCGCGGCCAGGGTACAGTCGGCGTTGCAGCCCCCGTATTCTCCGGTGTTGGCTTCGGCGCCGAGGTCGCATTCCTCGCCGTCGTTGACTCGGTCGTTCCCGCAGGTGTCTGCCACACAGGGGCGACCGGGGATGGGGCAGAGGTAGCCCTCTTCGATGCTGCTGCAGTCGGCGCTGCAGCCGTCGTTGTCGGTGGTGTTGTCGTCGTCGCAGAGCTCGCCTTCTTCGAGCAAGCCGTTGCCACAGATGTCGAGCTGCACACAAAGGCTGCCTGGCTGTGGACAAATGAAGCCATCTTCGATTCGAGTGCAGTCGGCGCTGCAGCCATCGTTGTCCACTTGGTTGCGGTCATCACAAGCTTCGGTCGCTTCGATGGTGCCGTTGCCGCAGTCGTCGATGGGGATGCAGTCTTGGCCTGGAACGGGGCATTGGAAGCCCTGCTCGACGCTGCCGCAGTCTGCACTACAGCCATCACCGTCAGTGGTGTTGCGGTCATCACAGGCTTCGTTGGTGTCGAGCACGCCGTCGCCACAGACGCTCGGCTCGAGCTCGTCGCTCTGTTCGGCATCGGCCTCGGGCTGCTCGGTTTGGTCGGCATCGTCGTTGATTTCAGGGGCGGTATCGAGCTCAGGGACGGTACTCGAGGTATCACCGCAGGCCCAGGCGGTGGAGGCTAGCAAGAGCAAGATGAGCAGGAGTCGACGGTTCATGAGAGCTCCTCCTAGAGGGAGTGCATGAGTGTGTGTGAATACGACAGCCGGCGCGCGACGTCGGCTTCTTCGGAGAGCATAGCAGCTCATTGACCAGGATCCAACAGCGCTCAGGCCCCACACCAGTATTCGCCGACGCTGACGAGGTGCCCTGACTCGAGGCGCAGGACCGAGAGGGCGTGGCTCTCGATGCCCCAGGACTGGACGAAGAGCTCGAGCACGCCGTTGCCGTCTAGGTCGACGGCCCCGAGGAGCATGAAGGACTGCCAGCTCTGCTCGTAGATGCGAACGAGCTCTCGGCCTGGGCCACCTCGGCGCAGGTAGAGGGCAGATGCGCTGAAGGCGAAGTCATCCTCAGAGAGGGCGTGGAGGACGACGAGCTGATCGGGCAGTCCGTCGCCGTCGAGGTCGAGCTCTAGGGATTGGAGCAGCTCAGGGGGCGAGCTTGGCTGTTCAGGCAGGCTCTGCAGCCAAGTTGAGAATGCGGCGAAGAAGGGTTCGCTGTCCACGGTGTCGCTGGGTGGGACGGCATCGAGGGTGAGGTAGTGTTGGGACTCGGGCATGCTCAGCAGCGGAGTGCCATCGGGGATGGGCTCATTCAGCGAGGCGGCGTGAAACATCTCACCAGCGGCGAGACAGAATACGGGAGAGTAGGGTCCGAGTTTGAGGCTACCGGCGCGTGGATTGGCGACGGAGGAGAAGGGGCGTCGGCACTGTGGGTCATCGGTGTGCAGCCAGGCCGCGTTGTTGTGGTCGTAGCAGGCGAGCGGCAGGGCGACGAAGCTGAGCTCGTCGCTTTCGGTTTGCTGGTAGGCGCAGTCCATCCAGGCCTCGCTGGGGCTGTCGGCATCGAGCCCGGCGCAGGCGGCGGGGACGACGGTGGACATACTGACGTAGAGCACGGCAGGTCCGCGAGGCGCAGGTGGTGTGGCGATGGGCTCGTCCGTCGTCTTGGGGGCAGGCGCGGAGCAGGCCATCAGGGAGGCAGCACAGAGGAGGAGGAGGGAGCGCTTCATAGACATGTCGAGCCGCATGGTGAGGGGTTGTTCACGAGTGTTTTCGGGCTGTTTCGGAAAGAGTGAGTGAGTGGCGGTGGTGGGGATGGCGAGCCAGCAATCTCGACCGCTTCGACATTGCTCGCGCTCTGCGAGCGATTCGAACATGCATTCGTTCGCTCTCGGGCACCGACCTCTCGACGGCAGCAATTTCTTCGGAATGTCGAGAGGATGCGTGCCCCTCGCTCACTTTCGATTGCCTTTGATTTGTCTTTGTGGGGCGCTGCCGCACACCCCGCCAAAGGGCTGTGCCCTTTGGAATCCCTTTTCAACGGTATCCGAGAGGACCGCCATCAGCGGCGCTGGGCAGCCTCGACGATCTGGGCGATGTGTTCGGCGGCGACGCGAGGCAGCAAGCTCTGCCGTGTCCCGAGCAGTCTCTCGACGCCTCCGATGTAGGCGTGAGAGCTGCTGAGCAAGCTTTCGATCGAGGCTCCACGCACGAGTCGCATGAGCAGCTCGGTGTAGGCCCTTTCGGAGAAGAGCATGAGCATGTGCGCGCTCATTTGGGGTTCATCGAGCTGGAAGAGCCCCTGGCTGGCACCGCTTTGCAGCACGCGCTCCAGCAGGGCAGAGAGGAGCTTGGCGCGAGCTTCTTCGAGCGCTTGGGCGATGTGTTGGTTGTCGTCTCTGGAGAGGGCCTTGGCGAGCTGTGGGGTCCATTCGAGCAGGCTGGGATGCCAGATACGGCAGACGCTGAGGAGCAGTGAGACGCGCAGGGCGGGGTCGCCGTCGGCGGCGCTGAGTGCGCTGCCGAGGAGGCTGGTTTCGCGCTGGGCGAGTCGTTGGGCGAGTGCCTCGAGGAGCGCGGATTTGGAGGCGAAGTGGTGGTAGAAGCCGCCTTTGGAGAGCTGCAGGCGGTTGATGATGGCCTGTACGGAGGTGCCAGCGTAGCCGTGTTCGGCGAAGAGCTCCCAGGCGGCGTCGATCAGGTCTTCTCGGGTTTCGGCGGCGCCCATGGTCTACTCCCAGGGCTGGTCGAGCCAGCCATCGATGCGCAGCATGGCGCTCTCGGCCCAGCCGAGCTCGAAGTGGTTGAGCTCTTCGTCGACGAAGGCTTCGGCGAGGCGCGGGATGTTGTCGTGGTACGAGCAGGAATCGAGGAGCAAGACGCCGTCGCTGGGTCCGGCGGTTTCGTTGAGGACGAGGGGGATGTCGGCGGCGCCACCGCAGAGAGAGTAGACCTGGATGTGTGAGGGGATGGAGCGTTCGAGCAGGCCAGCGACGAGGGAGCCTTGTTCGATGGCTGCGTCGATGCCGAGGCTCTCGGAGACGAAGCCAAGGCCACCGTAGTAGGTGGTGTAGTAGTCTTGGTTGATGGTGGAGACGGGGTAGAGCTCGTCCCAGCGGTAGAGCATTTGACGCTGGCCGGGGTAGAAGTCGCCCTCTTCGGTGGCGTAGATGGTGAGCTCGGGTTGTTGGTAGGGGACGAAGTAGCAGGTCATCATGGTGTGGGGTGAGGGTGCGTTGGCGCCGACGCCGCACATGGTATAGATGCCGGTGGAGGGGAGGATACCGTAGCGGAAGGGGTAGTCGAGGCCCTTGTGTGGGGTGCCGATGAAGATGAGCTTTTGCACGCAGTCGGCCATGCGCGCGTTGTCGGAGAGCTCGAGACCGCTGACGAAGAGCTGCGTGGCGAAGCCGCCTTTGCTCCAGGCGATGAGGTCGACGTCCGGGGAGCCTGTGCGTTCTCTGACGATGGCGACGGCGTTGGCGATTTGCTCGGCCCAGGCAATGTTGTCGCCCTGCATTTGGGCGAAGCTGACCGCAAAGACGCGTTTGCCTTGGGATGCGAGGAACTGCATCAGCCCTTCGTCGGGGCAGCTCAAGGCACCGCAGTAGCCGAAGACCCCTGGATCGGCCCAGGAGTGGTCTGCGTTGCTGGCGGTGCCGTGGACGAGCAGGACCGGAGCTTGTTCTGAGCGGTCGAGAGCGTCCCAACCTGGGGCGTAGTGGAGCAGGAAGCTGGATGAGGGCGGCGTTGGGCTGCCAAAGAGGGTTTCCATTTCTCCCCTTTGGTCATTGCGGCCATCGGGCACGTAGTCATCGACAGGGTAGAGCTCGCGGTTGTCGTGCCAGCGTTCGACGCGGACCCAGTCGTGTTCGAGTTCTTCGTTGAACTGTTCTTCCAGGAGCAGGTGCTCGGGGATGCTGAGGGGGTGGGTGCAGGCGACCCAAGTGTGGGGGAGTTCTTGTTCGTCTGCTTCGTCGGGCTCTGTTTCGTGGTGGTCGAGCTCTTGATCGGGCGGATCCGGGCGGTCAGGGGCGTCGGCGTCCTCTTCATCGGGCTCAGGGGTGTCGAGCTCATCGCCGTCGAGCTCAGGGGATTGCTCGTCGAGCTCTTGCTCAGCCGTATCGGTGGCATCGCTGGGTGTTTGGGTCTTGGCGTCGGCGCAGGAGGCGAGGGCGAGCGCGGCGGCGAGGAGCAGACCGAGGAGGCCCAGTGCTGGGCTCAGGGACAAGGTAGGGCTTGACTGCTGAGAATACATCGCGCGCTCCCTGCTGACGGTGCTGGTACCACAGCGGCACCAAGCGCAAGCTGGCGTTCACGATGCTACTCCATGTCGGGGCAGAATCAAGGAGGAACGAGGAACGATGGGCGAGGGACGAGGCGACGTGGAGCCGGCTTCTAGCCGGCTCGCCCTGTGGCTCGGCGTGTGTCGGGGGCAATCCGGGAGGGGCGAAGGTCGAGCCAGCTCCTCCCATTTTTCAGCATCAGGGCATGATGAAGAAGGAGATGAGCAGGGCGTAGATGACCAGCGACTCGATGAGGGCGAGGCCAAGGATCATCGGAGTGAACATCTTGCCTGCGGCGCCGGGGTTACGTGCGATGCCCTCGAGGGCGGCGGCGGCAGCGCGGCCCTGGCCCAAGGCGCCGCCGAGTGCGGCAATTGCGATGGAGAGGGCGGCGGCGATGGCGCGCCACTTACTGGCGTCGATCTGTGCGAGCTTCTCTGCGGTGTCGGCGGCGAACGCGGAGGGCAGAGCGATCAACATCACGGCCAGCACGCTGAGCATGGACAGGGCGAACTTCTTGGACATTCCAAATTCTCCTGGGTCGAGGGCGCGAGAAAAGCCGATGGCTCAGTGCTCCTCATGGGCGACAGCCATCGCGAAGTATATTGTTGACAGAATACAGAAAACCATGGTCTGCACGACGACGACGATCATGCCCAAGACCATGAGCGGCAGCGGCAACAAGAAAGGCAGCATGCCGAGGAAAATGGCGAGCACCGCGTGGTCGCCAAACATGTTGCCGAGCAGACGCAGGGAGAGAGAGAGGGGTCGAGCGAAGTGGCCGATGAGCTCGATGGGCAGCATCAGCGCCATCAACGGCAGCGCATACCAGGCCCGGATGGGGCCAAGAAAATGGCCGAAATACTTGGCGAAACCGTGTTCCTTGACGCCCACCACGTGGGTGGTGACGAAGACCACCAAGGCGAGCGCTGCGGTGGTGTTGAGGTTGTCCGTAGGGGGCAAAAGGCCAGGGATCAAGGCCATTGCGTTGCAGAAAAAGATGAACACGGCGAGAGAGGCGATCAGCGGAAGGAATCGCTCGGCGTTCTTGCGCCCCATCTGTTCGCTCAGCATGCCGAGCAGCGCGTCGAGCACCAGCTCGAAGAAGGTACGAGGGCTGAGACGCGCCTCGGCGTGAGCGGAGAAATGTCGGCTCGCCCGCAAGATCAGAATACTGGCTAGGGCCACTGCCAGCACCGCCAGAATCACGTGGATGACGGACACCACCTCGCCCTTGAGCCAGGTGCCACCCAATCCTTGGCCCCAGTCGTGGATTCCGGGGATGAGGTCTAGCCAGCTATGGACTGCATCGCCACTCGCCACTGAGAGCACGGTCTACCCCTTCTCATGGAGCCGTCGCCGAAGAATGCTCGGCATCGCCTTCACTTGGACCCAGCAGCGCAGGCAAGGTCACAAACGAAAAAACGACGACGGACACGCCCACGATCAAGCCCATGGCATCCAAATTGAGCGTCTTCACGGCGACATAGAGCAGCAAGCCCAAGAACGCCCACTTGCCAAGCAAGAGCAGCAACCAACGCGCCACTCCGCCTTCGCGCCGAGCCAAAAAGCGCGACAGCGCCAGGCGCAACAAGACGAAATCCAGCAAGGTCAGGAACGCGCCCGCTGCAACCCCCAAGCTGAACCACGCCGACGGCGCCAGCAGCCAGGAGAGCAGACACGCCAGCAGCGCTACCGCTGCCGCGCCTCCTTCCACAGCTCTCATCTGCTTGCCGCCGCCCATCATCGCCAGCTCCGGATCTGCGTTTGTGCCCAAACGCTGGAGAGCGTCTTGTCAGTCTCATCGACCAAGCCGTCAAGGCCCATCCTGCTCCGCTTCACGTTTTGCCTTGCGCGCCAGCAGAAACAAGTCCCTGCTCGCAGCCGCAATACCACACAAGGTCAAAAAGAGCGCCATCCAAGGCCAAGTGCCCCACCAACGATCCAACCAACGACCCGCGAGGAAACCGATCGCCGTGGCCACCACGAACTCAATGCCAATCGAGCCAAATTGACCTGCCTGCCGCCACATCCGACGTCGCTCGGCGCGCTCCGCTGCCTGCTGCGCCTTCGCTCGCTCGCTTGGCTGCTCGTCAGACTCGACCATGACACCCATTCGTCCGCCTTCGCCGTCCTTCCGGTCAGCGCGACGAACGCCTTATTACATCTTCGACTCCTCCCGCGCAATGCGCGCGCGCTCGGCCGACGAGGGCAGTGCGCTCGTGCGATCGAAAGTGAGCGAGGGGCACGCATCCTCTCGACATTCCGAAGGAATTGCAGCGGTCGAGAGGTCGGTGCCCTCGAGCGAACGAATGCAATCGAAAGTGAGCGAAGGGCACGCATCCTCTCGACCTTCCAGAGGAAGTGCCGCTGTCGAGAGGTCGGTGCCCGAGAGCGAACGAATGCGATCGATGACAGTCTGGGCCGCAAGAGCTTCGGAGTATGTCGTCGGAGCCCTACATCAACAGCAAGAGGCTCACCGCCATCACCGCCATGCCTAGCACCACACCAATAATGGACAGGTGATGCTCTCCGTATTCTCGAGCGGTCGGCAGGAGCTCGTCAAGCGAAATGAACACCATGATCCCTGCCACCCCGGCGAAGAGCACGCCAAAGAGTGTGTCGCTGAACAACCAGCGCAGCAGGAACCACCCCACCAGCGCCCCGACGGGCTCGGAGAGGCCGCTCAAAAAGGACCAGAAAAAGGCCTTCTTGCGGCTCTTCGTGGCGTAATACAGCGGCACCGATACGGCGATGCCTTCAGGGATGTTGTGGATGGCGATCGCCACCGCGATCGCGATGCCGAGTGAGGGATTCTCCATCGCCGCGGTGAAGGTCGCCAGGCCCTCGGGGAAGTTGTGGATGGCGATGGCCAAGGCCGTCGCCACACCCATGCGCATCAGGTGTTTGTCGCGATTACTCGGCGAGCCATCCATCTCCTCGACGGTGTGGGCTTCGTGAGGATTGGTTGCTTCGGGCACCAGCTTGTCGATCAGCGCGATCACCCCAATGCCGCCAAAGAACGCCGCCACTGTGGTCCAGGAGCCAGGACCTTCGCCCAAGGCCGCGATCAACGAGTCGCGGGCCTTCACCAAGATCTCGACCATCGAGACGTAGATCATGACACCCGCAGAGAAGCCCAAGGCCAGCGACAGGAAGCGCGGCGAGTTTTGCTTGGACAAGAAGGCGATGGTGCTGCCAACGCCGGTCGCCAGACCCGCAAAGAGCGTCAGTGAAAAGGCCAACAGCGTGCTACCATCCATTCTGCTTCCTCTTGTGCTTCCTTGTCCGGGACTCAGCGCTTGCGTGCGCTCTGGCAGGCAGTGCAGTGTTTCGTCTTTTTCCCGCTGCCGCAGGGGCAGGGGGCGTTTCGAGCGCTTTGTTCAGGCTTTTTGACCGTGCTCGAGTACAGTCGAACGTGTTCCTCGTACCACCTGAGGTCGAAGGGAATCGCGCACAAGGGCTGCAGATTCTTGGGGAGAAAGAACTCCTCTGCATCGACCTCGGCGAGCAACGCTGCGTTGTCGACCAGCTCGGACCATGTCTCGCGCGTCAACTCTCGAGGATCGCGCAGCGCAAAGGTTCGAACGAGACGCTCCTCATGAGGCAATGGACTCAGCTTCGCAAACGCAGGGCGATGCAGGTCGAGTAGGCGGTGACCTCGTGCGAGGGTACGTCTCAATGCCGGAATGGGGTGTTCAATCACCTCGAGAAGGTGTCTGCACAGCACCAGCGAACCCGCGCGACTCGAACCAAAAGCGGAGCTCTCGCCCATGAGGCGTTGGACCTGGCGCACGATGCTCGAGCGCAGTCCCCTGTGGCGGATGGCCAGCGTCGCCAGTGAAGCCCCCACCGAGGTGTGCCCAAAGTCACGGAATTCGTCCAAGATGTGCTCGAGAAAATGGTGACCGATGCGGGACTCCAGCCACAGCCCCATGTTCGTCGAGACGAGGAGCCCGGAAATGCTCGGGATTGCAGATGGCACAAGAGGCTCTCCGCGCCGGGTTCGCCAGAGCTGGGCCTGAGCGGTACACAAGTGTAGCACCCCGATGGCCCAACGTGAGGTCCAGTCGCGGGCTAGCTCTTTCGCTGCCGAGCCCTGGCGCTGCTTTCGCGCTGCGCGAGACAAGCGGGAGATGTGGGGAAGCCGATTCGCTACGTCCTTGGCGAGTTCCACCGCGAGCAGCAGCATGTCTTGGTGCAGGAAGGGACTGATGAGGCTCGCCTCTTGGAACTCATCCTGGCTGAGCTCAGAGGGATGCCGGACCAAGCGCTCCAAGAGCCCGCTACGGTGAGCCGTTTCGCCGTTGGCTGTGCGCGCCGCGCGATCACGAACCAGGTGAAAGGGGATGCGCGGCCAACCCGCGGACTCCATGCCCTCACCCAAACAGGTCACGAATCTTCCATGCTCCGTCACGATCAGTGTGGGGGCCAGTGGATCGGGGAAAAGCTCGATGGCATAGCGTTCCGAGCGCAGCTCGAGCTCCTCTTGCATGAAGGCAATGAGCTCCCGCACCAGGTTGGGAGTCCGATAGAGCTGCAGCGCGAGCTCTTGCTCACGTGGCTCGACGCGTTCGAGGCGTGAGAGGAAGTGGTGGGCGTGCGACATCAGGCGGTCCGTTTCGAGTCGTCCACGCGACTTCGAATAGCAGCCTGCGGCCGTGTCCGCAAGCGCTGGCAGGCATGACCCTGCAAATCGCGCCTGCGAAGCCGCGCAAGACATGGATGCTGCTCGCTGCGCTTGATGCCCCGACAACCAGAAGTTGGGGAAACAGGCCAAGCGCCCAATCGACAAGAAGTGGCTCAATCGGCCACCATTGTCGATCATTCGTTGAGCTGGACGAAGGCAATGCACTAAGCTGAGTGCAGGCCGGCTCGCGGGTGTGCCGGCACAACGAGAGAATGGGTGAGAAGATGAGGATGACGATGGGCCGCTCTGTGGGATGGATGTTTGCCTTTATCCTGTTGCTGTGCGCCACTCCTGCCTGGAGCCAGACCAAAATCTGCGTCGATCCGGGCCACGGTGGGGACGATCCCGGCGCCATTGGCTGTGGTCTGCAAGAGGCCACCATCAACCTCGACGTCAGCCTGCGCCTGCGTGACCTGCTGCAAGCCGCCGGCTACCAGGTCTACATGACCCGCAGCACCGACACGACTGTCTCGCTCACCGGCCGCGCCAACTATGCCAACTCCAATGGCGCTGCGCGCTTCGCCTCCATCCACTGCAATTCGGCGTCCGTCTCCAGCGCCACCGGCACCGAGACCTTCCACGCCACCAGCGCCTCGTCCAAGTCCATCGATCAGGCCAACCGCATCCAGTCCGAGATGATCGCGACCTGGGGCCTGGCCAACCGCGGGGTCAAGAGCGCCAACTTCACCGTGCTCACCGCGACCTCCATGCCGGCCACCCTCTCGGAGCTCGGCTTCATCGTCAACTGCAGCGTCGACGCCAGCTACCTTGCCCAGCCCGAGCGACGTCAAGCCGCGGCCCTCGCCCACCTCCGGGCACTGCAGCTCTCCCTCGGTGATCCCATCGGACCGGGTACAGGGGAAGCTCGAGGCGTGGTGTTCGAGGACCTTGGCGTGGGCAGCGACGACATGAGCGTGCGCCTCCCCGGCGCCACCATCACCGTCGTCGAGACCGGACAGAGCGTGCAGGCCACCCAGCCCTCCGCCGCTTGGACCCTGACCTTGCCCCCAGGCAACTACACCCTTCGCGCCCAAGCGCCAGGCTACCAAAGCAATCAACGAAGCTGCACCGTGCTCGCCAATGACATCGCCTGGTGCTCCATCGGTCTCTTCAAAGAGGTGGTCGAGCCCGACCCTGAGCTCGAGCCCGACCCAGAACCCGAGCTCGAGCCAGAGCCCGAGCTCGAGCCGCAGCCCGACGTCACCGAGCTCGTGGACGAGGAGCCCGACCTGAGCCAGGATCTCTGGGAGCCCTTCGAGCCAAGCCCCGACGGCGAAGACGTGCTCCCGGACCTTAGCCCCGAACTTGATACACACAGCGAAGTCAGCGAGGAGAACGACGTGGCCGAAGCAACACCAGCACCCACCCTCAGCACCGAGTCGGCCTGCGGCTGCAGCCTCTCCAAGCGCGCCTCGTCCGTCCCCTGGGTCCTGCTGCTCTTGCCCGCCATCTTCCTCCTGCGTCGACGCGGCGCCCTCCTCATTGGCCTCGGCCTGCTCGCCTTGCCCAGCCCTGGCCAGGCCGAAGAGCCTTTGCTCCAAGACCTCGAGCTCGTCGCCACCGGCTACCAGGCCCCCGTACTCTCGGACTCGGGCGAGCTCCTGCTCTTGGGCAGCGAAGACCTGGGCCGACTCTACCTGATGCCTAGCCGGGGCGGTGACGCACGATTGCTGGTCGAACAGACCCGCGCCGCCTACATGCCCGAATGGATGCCCGAGGACGCCGGTGTGGCGCTGCGCTTGCCCACTCGCCCCTTCGCCGATGAGCCATGGCTCGCCTATGAGCTCGATGGACAGTTCCAAGGCCCGTATTCGAAGCTGGCTGGGCTCGCCGTCTTCCAAAGAGACGACCAGGTGGTCCTTCGCCTCGGCAAGGTCGAGACGGTGCTCGCCTGCGACGACGACCGCTACTTCGAGCCACAGCTCTCCCCTGACGGCCGCTTCGTGCTGTATTCGGGTTTGAGCAGTGGCCTGTGGCTGATGCGTCTCGACGATGGTCGCCGCTTCTCCTTGGGACAGAAGGCGACGCAGGGCCGCTTCTCCGCCAACGGCGAGCGCCTCGTCTTTGCCCGCGTCGAGGATGATGGGCAAGCGCTGACCGGCAGCGCGCTCTTCCTGCTCGAGCTCGAGCAGCCCGAGCAAGTGTTCGAGCTCAGCACGCCCGAAGGGCTGATGCCGCTTTATCCCTCGCTCGACGCAGAGGGCGGTCGAATTGCCTTTTCGACTGCGGACGCAAAGGTGTATCGTGGCCAACTGAAGTGACGAACGTTCCCCTGGAGGCCGCATGCACCCCTGTACGCGCTTGGAAATCCAGCGCATCGAGTCGAGCTCCCGCGAGCGGCTCCAGAACCTGTTGAGTGCTTGAGAGGCCGACCATCTTTTGTAGGGCGTCGGCACGCCGTGGCCACTCCTGAACCTCGGTCGGCCGGCTGGAAGCCGGCCCCACGTGTTGTCCTGCGCTGTCCACCGCCGAGGAACGAGGGGCGAGGGGCGAGGCATGCCAATCGCTGCCGCTGCGACTCTGCGGCTCTGCGTGAGACCTCGAATCCGACGTCAACCGAATCTTCGCTCCTGCGCTCGATCCACCCTGGGACCGCCGGCGGCTCGCCGGCTACTCCTGAGCCTCGGTCGGCCGGCTGGAAGCCGGCCCCACGTGTTGTCCTGCGCTGCCCTGCGGGCCTCTACTCGATCACCACCCGCGTCGACGCGCTGCGTCCAAAGACCTCCGGTGAATACATCTCTTCCGCGCTTGCTGGCGGCGCCACGAAGTCTCCCGGCGTCGTCGCCCTGGCGAGGTAGCTGTAGCTGTACTCACCTTCCCAGAGCAGTGAGCAGAAGGCCTCGGTGCGTTCGTCTCGCAGGTTTTCGTGCTCGAACCAGTGATAAGAATACTGCCAGTTGCGCCGATGCGCGCTGCCGCTGGAGCCGGCAGCCTCGGGCGTGCCTGCCAAGTTGGCGTTCATCGCTTCGAAGCCCGCGGGCAGCTTGTCGACCAAGGCGACGTGGTAGCGGCGGTTGTTCGCCACCATCTTCAGCGTCACTCGCACCGTGGCGCCCAGCTTGATGCGCCAAGTACCGTCCTCGTTTTGCTGAACCTCTGCGTTGTCGTCGACGGCTTGATAGCTTCGTTCCACCGCAAAGCCCCGATCGAGCGGCTCCAGCTCCAGGCTGCTCGGCGCGTAGCGCAGGCCCAAGCGGTAGTAGAGCCGCCCTGTGCCCTCCTTTTGAAGGACGAGTGAGCGTTCGCCGCCGTCCATCACCACGTCCATAGGGATCAAGAGGTGCTGCCGATCGGTGCTGCGTCCCTCGAAAAGCTGCTCCCCTGCGTAGTCCTCGCCCAGCCACATGCGCGCCACGAAGTCAGGAGTGTTGGCCTCGTAGCGGCTGAAGTAGCGCTCCAGCGCGACCAGCACGAAGGCGTTCTCCTGCGTATTCGACCAGGCGCCCTTCTTGCGGTGGGCGAGCAGGCCGCGGACGACCTTGGGGATGAGCGTGCTCTGCGGGTCGGCCTCGATCAGCGCGTCGAGGATGACTGCGTCGGTGCGCCGGTTCGAGGCGAGCAGCACCAGCTCGCCTTGCTCGTATGCGCTGACGAAGTTGGCTGTGGCGGCGCCTTCCTCGGTGTGATTGCCCAGCTCGCGGAGGATTTCGGCGCGTTGGGTCGAATAGCCGCCATCGCGTGCCAACACCGCGAGCATCCAACCCATGCTCTCCAGAGAGAGTTTGTCGAGGCCGACGCGCTGCAGGATGAGGTCGGCTTGTGCGCCTAGTTTCTCACCGCCCAGACTGCGGACATAGAGGCCGTAGAGCTGAAGCGAGGCGCGGCTGCGCTCGTCCAGGGTGAAGCCCATGCGACGCTCGTAGTCTTTGATGTTGTTGTCGAGGTCGCGAAGGTATCGGTCGAGCCCCTTGACCAGTTCCTCTGGGGCGCTGACACCCTTGTTCATGGCGCGCCGCGTCGCGTGGGCGACGTGGATGCTGACGTAGGGGTGGTGGTGTTCGTACCAGAAACCCAGGCCTCCGTTGGGGAGCTGACGCTTGGCGAGTCGTTCGAGGTCGCGCGTCAAGGCGCTGCGGAGGGCGTCGGCCGAGGGCAGCCCGGGTGCTTCGAAGGCGGCCAGCACATCTTGGAGTGACACGATTCCGAGAATACGAGAGGCGAGCTGCTCCGAACATTCGTAGGGGTATTCGACCAAGTAGATGACGGCGTCAGTGAGGGCACTCAGCGCCGTCGACGAGGTGCTCAGCTCCAGACCGCCGAATGCAGGGATGGCGTCCTTTGGCGGCTTGATGGGTTGCACCACCGCGCCTTCGTCGAGCTCTCCGTAGATGGCGAAGGACTCGCTGGTGGCGGGTGTCCAAACGGGGATCGAGAGCTCCGCCGCATCGCCCAGCTCATCCGAGGCCATGGCGAACTGGAACACGGCCTTGCCTGCCTCTTGGGTGCTCACGGGGAAGCGCAGCTCGATCCGCTCCTTGGCGGGAACCTCGACCAAGACGGCGTCGAGCGCGTCGAGCTTGGCGTTGCGGGCGCGCACTGCGAGCTGCACCTGTCTGGGGCCCTCGCCTAGGTTCTGGACCACCACCGGGAGCTCGAAGGTGTCGCCGAAGTTCAGGAACCTTGGCGCCGAGGGGCGCAGCATGAGCTCGAGGCGTGCGGTGAGGGAGGACTCGGCGGTGCCGAAGTGTTTGGCGCCAGCCACGGCGACTGCCATGATGCGGTAGCGGGTCAGGTTGTCGGGTAGGGTGAAGTCGAGCTGCGCGTGGCCGCTGGCGTCGGTCTGGGCCTTGCTCTCGAAGTGGGCCAGAGGGTCGAAGTCTTTGCGCATCTTGAGTGGGGTTTGCTCAGCGGCATCTCCTGGCTTCTTGGGTTGCTTTTTGCCTCGGGCGCCCAGGCTTCCTTTGGCTTCGCCCACTCCTCCACCGCGTCCAGTGCTGCCCATCGCGCCAATCCCAAAGCCATCACCGTCCTCCATGACGGTGAAGTCCGGCAAGAACTCGGGCAGCGCCAACAACACCTCCGAGCGGTTGTGGTAGACCCTGGCCTCGGCGTCGCGCGGGCGGTACATGGTCGCGATCGGGTCGCCAAGCTCGTATTCTGCCAAGGCGAGCACTGCTTCATCTACCATCACCAGCGCCACCTCTGCGTCGGCCACGGCTTGCCCCTGGCTGTCGTAGACCATCACGTCGAGGCTGGAGCTCTGTCCGGGCTGAAGTTCCTTTTGGTGCGGGGAGAGCATCACGCTGAGGCGGCGCTGTAGGGGGGGCACAGAGAGATTGACGCTGGCCGAGGAGAAGCTTGGCCGCGGCGGCAGCTTGGGATCGAGCTCTCCTTCGCTGTTCTGTCGAGGCCCCGTGCCGACGAGCTCGACCCAGACGGCGAGGTTGGGCACGTGCTCCTCGAGGATGGGGACCTCGAGCACGTGGCTGGCACTCGTCAGCTCGAAGCTCTGCTGGCTGAGAATGCCCGAGCGCAGCACCGTCATGAGTCCATGAGATGGGTAGTTCTGCGTGCTCAGTAGAATACGAGCGGTGTCGCCAGCTTGGTAGAAGTCCTTGTCGGGAGTGAGGAGCAGCGCGTCTGCTTCGAGCTCGGTGCCGCCGAATTGGGGTATGCTGTCTTCACCTGCCACCCAGATGCTGAGGCTGCTCTGGCTCAGGCGCCCTTCGGCGTCGGTCACGGTGCCGCGGATGACATAGGAGCCAGCGATGCTGACCGGGAATACACAGCGCACGATGCCATCGGCGGAGCGGCCCGCGCAGACTTGGCTCTCGACCTCGACCAGGTCCCAGTCGCCAGCGTCTCGACGCCACTCCTGACGCAGCGCCCGCAGCTCGAAGTCGCGCCCGTTGAGCAGGGTGCCGTCGACGTCGCTGACGATGGTGTCAATCTCGATGGGTTGACCCACATCGACGAAGGAGGTGCCGCTGCGCAGGCCGAGCAGGGCGCGCGAGGGGTGTACCAGCACCGAGCTGCTGCTGGCCCACTGCTGTCGGTTGACGTCGGTGACCACGCCTTCGATGTCGAGCACGCGCGGCAAGGCCGGCTCGATGGCGCTGAACTCTAGCTGCAGGCTGGCGACGCCGTCTGGGTCGGTGTAGCTGCGCTGCCCCTGATAGCCGACGAAATAGGCGTAGTGGCGGTAGGGAGAGCGTGAGCTCGCCTCACCAAAGGAGAAGTCCTCTCGTTGCGGAGGTGTGTAGGAGGCTGGGTGACTGCTGATGTGCCACTCGACTTCTGCGTTGCCGAGTCCGCCGCCAGCATAGTAGCTGGCCTGCAGTTGCGCCTCCGTCTTGTCGCCGACGAAATGGGGCCCAGCAGGGAGCTCGATGCCTACCTCGAACTCGGGGCGTCGGAACTCCTCGATGCGGATCCAGTGTGCTCCCGTGGGGTTGTCACCGGGGAGCCCCTCGACGCGCAGCTCGATGTGCGCGGTGCCGAGGTTTGCGCCGTCAGGGATGGTGAACTGGAAGTCGAAGCCGCCGAGCGCGCTGAGCTCTGCCTCGCCGTTGGCGAGCTTGGCACCCCTGGGGTCGAAGGCGGTCCACTGCGCTTTCTGTTCGCCCACCTGAGCGAGGGCGAGGTCGCCTTGTTTGCGCAGATCGAGGGCGCGCAGCCAGCCCTTGATGGTGACCGTCTCGCCAGGTCGATAGAGCTGGCGGTCGTCGAAGAAGAACCAGCGGTGGGTCCAGTCGTGGGCACGGGGTGACATGGCGATTTGACGGCTATGCAAGAAGGCGACGTCGTTGCCTTTGCGGGCGATGAGCAGGTCACCGCTGGGATCCCAGCTCAGGACGCCGCGGCTATCGGAGAAGCCGAACTGAAAGCCCCCTTCGTTGCTGCCCTCGACGCTGCTGAGCGCTTCGCCGGTAGCGAGGGAGCTCATGAAGACCTGGGCGCCATCTTGGTCGCGGAGTACGGTCATGCCGAGGTCGGTGAACTGAATCCATGAGCTGCTGTGGACGAGCCACCAGTCTTGTTCATCAATGTCTGTGGGGCGCTCGCCTTCGAGCAGCACCAGGACCTGGCCGTGCCCCTCGTGCAGCGCGGGGCTGAGGTCCAGGCGAGTGAGCTGCGCCTCGTTCTTGCGCTGGGTGAAGGGGTGCTCTTGATGGGCGATGAGGCGCCCTGGGAAGTTCTCGAGCAAGGAGGTGCGGGCGTTGGCGTCGCGTCGGTAGGTGGGCAGCCAGTTGTTTTTGAAGTCGAGATAGTCCTTGGGGTCGACTGCGAAGATCCAGCTGTGCACTTTGGGGAGGCCGACGCTGTAGAACTCGAAGGTCGGTGCTCCGAAGGGATCGGCGATCCAGGTGGAGTCGTTGTCTGGGTAGACCGCGGGGATGACGCGGGCGTCGGCAGTGGTGAAGCTGAAGCGGCGGTTGCCGCTGAGCTTCTGGCCGAACTCGTCCTCGACTGCCTTGTCGACGCTGATGACGTACTTGGTCTTGGGCTCGAAGTGACCGCCGATGGAGATGGAGTCCCAGCTGCCGTGGACATCGAGGTTCTTGGGCAGCGGTTCGACGCGGACGAGGCTGTCGAGGGCGCCGTCGTCTTGGAAGGTCTCGGCGAGGTTGTTGCTGAGCACGAGCTCGTAGTTGAGCTCACCTGGGAAGCATTCCCCCCAGCCGCAGTTTCGCTCGGTGATCCGGAAGTCCCCGTAGGTGTTGAAGATGAAGTCGAACTCCCGTTGGCTGGTGCGTGGGCCCTCGGCGCTGGGGGCGCCGCTCTTGACGGTGAGTTTGCACTCGGTGGAGGTGGGGAGGGGGCGCAGGGGCCGCAGGGCTAGCCAGCGGCCTTCGGTCGGGGTCCAGTATTCGGAGAGCACCTCGTCGGTGAGCACCTCGACACGCTCGCAGGGGTAGTTTTTGCCATTGGCGCTGAGCTGGATGAAGGGGAGCAGGGCGTCTGGGTCGATTTGCTGGTCGAATTCGAGCAGCAGCAGCGGCTGCGTGCTGGTGGGCGTGTATTTGTCGGGGAGGTGTGCGACCAGGGAGATGGGAGGCGTGGCGAAGCGCAGCTCGAAGTCCTCGGCGAGGGCGTTGCCGAGGGCGCTGCGGGTGCCGGCGGGGACGCTGACGACGTATTCCGTGGCCATTGGCAGGCCGCCTTCGCTGCGGAAGCTCAGGGTGCGCGGGTCGGTCCAGGACCATTCACCTTGGACGAGGGGCGTGATGGTGGCGGGGATAGTCTGATTGCTGCTGTCGAGGTCGCTGAGGGCGACCATGGGTTGGGAGAAGCCGATGTGGACGAACTCGTTGATGCCGACCTCACCGCTGGGCATGGCGCGCAGGATGCGCAGCGGCTCGTTGCTGGGGGCGGCCTGTGGTGGCGGGGGCAGGGACTCGGCGGGCGGAAACGGGGTGAGGAGGTCGGCGCCGGTGATGGGTGCTTTCAGGGTGCTCTGGCGGAAGGCGAAGCGCTGTGCCGGGTCTTGCTCGGCCCACTCGGGGAGCCTGGCGAGCAGGGCGGCGCGGGCTTCTTTGGAGAGAGGCTCGGCGGTGACGTCGTTGGGGGTGGCAAGGCGCGAGCCGCGGCTGACGGAGCTCTGCACGCTGAGGTGGCCGTCGCCTTTTTCTGGTGTGCGTTCTTGCTCGTCGACGGGGGTGGCGGTGAGGGTCTCGATGAGCGCGTAGTGGGCTTTGACCGGGGCGGTGGGCAGCGGTGGCGGGGGCCTGGGGAGTTTTCGCTGCAGCTCGGTGTGGGGCTCGACGGGGTCGACGGCGCTCGACTGTGGTCCGCAGGAGGCGATGGCCAGGATGCAGCCGAAGAGGACGACTTGGGCGTTGTTGAGTGCTCGAGGCTTCATGCTTTCTCCCGTTGCTGCGGGTGCGCGCGGGGTTCGACGCTGTGTCGAAGCTCCGACGTGTCGAAGAGCAGACAGCATAGCTTGGCTCAAGTTTCTTGTCGATTGGGCACTTGGCCTGTTCCCTGGAGTTTTTGTCGATTGGGCACTTGGCCTGTTCCCTGGAGTTTTTGTCGATTGGGCACTTGGCCTGTTCCCTGGAGTTTTTGTCGATTGGGCACTTGGCCTGTTCCCTGGAGTTTTTGTCGATTGGGCACTTGG
>JAVFAO010000013.1:0-608 GCA_034002465.1 Myxococcota bacterium | reverse complement strand
TTGTCGATTGGGCACTTGGCCTGTTCCCTGGAGTTTTTGTCGATTGGGCACTTGGCCTGTTCCCTGGAGTTTTTGTCGATTGGGCACTTGGCCTGTTCCCTGGAGTTTTTGTCGATTGGGCACTTGGCCTGTTCCCCTCACTTGATGCTTCGCAGAGGTGACATGGGGCCGGCTTCTAGCCGGCCGACCGGGGCTCAGGAGTCCGGCGATGCGCTGGCGGTCCCAGGGTGGGTCGAGCGCAGGAGCGAAGCTTCGGTTGACGTTGGATTCGAGGTCTCACGCAGAGCCGCAAAGTCGCAGAGTCGCAACGGCAGGGATTGGCGCCCCCTCGTTCCTCGTTCCTCGGCATTGGCCGGCGCAGGACACAACGTGGGGCAGCGGGGGCGCAGGACACAACGTGGGGCAGGCTTTGTTGCGTGCCATCCCTGGCACGCACCCTTCGGGCTGCCTTCGCAGCGAGTCTCCGCCTCCTGGCTTCGACTTCCAGCCTGCCAACCGGTCTGCAGGTCCAAAAATACACGAACGCCCGCACGCTTGACCCGCGCCACCTCCACCGGCATCCTGCTGCTTCGGAGGGATACAGCACCCTCCAGCGCCAACAGCAGGAG
>JAVFAO010000012.1:0-43022 GCA_034002465.1 Myxococcota bacterium | reverse complement strand
CCACGTCTTCCCAGCCAGCGTCGCAGATGAGCAAGCAGACTCCGGCTGCGCAGCTAGCCGCGGCGTGGTCGGCGGCGCCTCCGCAGGCGATGCCGCAGCCGCCACAGTTGGTGGTGGTGTAGATGTTGACCTCGCAGCCGTTTGCTGGGTTGCCGTCGCAGTCCTCCCAGCCGGCGTCACAGACGAGATTGCAGATTCCGGCGTTGCAGGAAGCGCTGGCGTGGGCACCGCCACAGCTGAGGCCGCAGCCTCCGCAGTTGGTGGTGGTGTAGATGTTGGTTTCGCAGCCGTTGTTGGCGGACTGGATGCCGTCGCAGTCTTCCCATCCGGCGTCGCAGACCAGGGTGCAGACGCCACTCGGGCAGGACTCGCTGGCGTGGTCGGTGCCACCACCGCAGCTGATAGCGCAGCCACCACAGTTGGTGGTGGTGTAGACGTTGCTTTCGCAGCCGTTGGCAGGGTTGCCGTCGCAGTCGGCCCAGCCGGCCGAGCAGACCTGTTGGCAGACGCCGTTGACACAACTTGCCGTGGCGTTGTCGGTGCTGCTTCCACAGCTCAGCCCACAACCACCGCAATGCTCGAGAGACGTGCGCAGATTGGTCTCGCAGCCATTGTCGAGTCCGTCGCAGTCGCCATATCCGCTCGCGCAGGCATACTCACATTGTGCACCGACACAGGCCGAATCTGCCGTGGCGTTGGCGTCGTCTCTGCAGCGGTCATTGCAAGCGCCACAGTGCTCGGCATGGGTCTGGAGGTCGGTGCAGACACCACCGCAGTTCTCCAAGCCCGCTTGACAGGTCAGGGCGCACACACCCGCGCCATTGCAGAGCTCGCCAGCCAGACACGGGCGCTCACACTGCCCACAGTTGTTGGGATCGACGGCGGTGTCGATACAGCTCCCTGAGCAGTCGGTGAGCTGGGCTTGGCAGCTCAGCGCGCACTGGCCGCTGCCATCACAGACATAGCCATCGGGGCAGGGGGCGTTGCAGGCACCGCAGTGTTCGACATCACTCGAAGGCCGGGTCTCACAGCCGTTGCTGGGATCGCCATCACAATCGAGGAAGCCTTGGTCGCAGATACACTGTCCACCGTCACAGTAGGAGGCAGGACCGCAGGCCTGACCGCAGTCGCCGCAGTGCTCGTCGCTGATGGCGGTGTAGACGCAGGACTCGATGGGGTTGCCTGGGTCGGGCTCGATGATGCAGCACAGCTGTCCAACACCGCACTCGGCACCACCGCAGTCGCAGATGGGATCGTTACTTGGGACACAGTTGCGTTCGCCCTGACCACAACAGGACTCGCCAAATCCGCAGACCGGCTGGCCGCTGGCTACGGCATCTCCACAGCGACAGCTACCGTTGTCGCAGACCTCGCCAGAGCCGCAGGCGATGCCGCAGGCGCCACAGTGCCGAGCGTCGCTGAGCAGCCCACGACACCCCGCCCCCGAGGGACAGCAAGTCTGATCACCTACGCAGATCTGCACTGCACCTGTTCCGGTTTCGCAGACACAAGTCCCATCCACACAAAACTCGAAGTCGGAACAGCTCGCACCACAGGCGCCGCAGTTGGCGTCGTCGCTCTTGAGGTTGCTGCAGCTCCCGTCGCAGCACAGCTCGCCGACGGCACAAGCAGCGCCGCCGCAGACGCATTGCCCGTCCACACAGCTCTCGGAGTCGGCGCATTCGCGCCCACAGGCACCACAATTGAGTGGGTCAGCCGCCACCGAGATGCAGCTCTCTCCACAGCATCGCTCCGTGTCGAGGCAGAGCGCTTGGCCACAAGCGAAGCCTGTCTCCGTGCCGTCTTCTCCATCGACGGTGGAATCGTAGAGCGCCAAGCAGAAGCCGCCAACACAGCTCTTTCCGGTGGGGCAATCTGGATCTGTGCTGCAGGCTTGGGGCGTGAGCACCGAGTCGTCGAAACTGCACGAGAGTGTCAACCCTAGCATGCTCGTCAACAAGAGCAGACCAGACCACCGCAGCGCCACCGCCAAGCTACTATTCATGATTGTCCTCGAAGTGGAGCGTCTCTTCGCCGCTTCGTCAGCGACCTGCGTCCATCCTCGCAAGGATGGTCAAGAACTTCAAGAGCTCACACTCCGAGAGGCAGATCCTGCGTGGCTGCGCTCAATGCTGAGGACAAGCTGACTCGGAACGTGCGCGAAGCTCGAAGAAGGTTCGTGTTGGCGGTCCATGGGCAGGCGAGGAGTGGACGCTGCCCGCAGAAACCACGATGGGCCACTGCTGTCCTACCAAAGCCGGTGGAGCCTTTCGATCCCAGATGATGAGAATACATTCGAGGGGGCTCGTGTCGAGTTTGTCCAAGGCGGATGGCCGCAGCGCAGAAGATGGCTCAATGGCTTCGAAGGTGCTGCCCATGCACTGCTGGTAGAGCGCGAGCTGTGAAGCCGTTTGGTAGCGATCTGCCAGCACTGCCTCTGCTCGAGGGAAGCTCGAGGCCCAGGCTCGCCAACCCATCAGACGCCGCAAGGGGTGATGCCCAGCAACGGGAGCGGCCAGCGCCAAGGCTGCCAAGAGGACCACCGCGGCGACTTGAAGGCGCAGCATTGCTTTGCTCAAGACCAGCTTCTCTGCGCCTGCCCAGAATACGAGGGGGAGCAGCCCCACCAGGAGCCAATTGAGCTCGACCCGCACCAAGACAGCGAGCAGCAAGAACGGTCCGATGCTGAAAAGAGTCAAGAATCTCCATGTTTGGGCGCTACCCAGCATCCATCCCTTGAGCTCGAGTAGCGCTTTCGCAAGCCTTCTAGTACGGCCCAAGCGCATTGCTCTGCGAGCTGCCGCGGCAGTGCAGCGGCGCTGCAAGGGAGGAGTTGCGCCGAGGTGCTGCGGAGGAGCGGTGGGGCTCCGGGGAAGGCGCAGTCTCGACCAGCAAAGCTTGACCATGGCCAGCATCAGCCCCGGACCGGCCAGCGCCAGGAGCCCAGCGACGAGCAGCAGCGGACTGAGCAGCCGCCACAGCGAGGGTGCCTGGGCTGCACCCAAGCGCGTGCTCTGAAAGACCAGCGACTCGGTGCCGCAGAGCCAAGTGACGATTGCTCCCAGGAGCAGTGCCGCGACGCCCCAGAGCCACTCCTTGGGTTTTTGTTGATTGGGCGCTTGGCCTGTTCCCCGTGCCTCTTGTTGGTTTTGACGCAAACGCGCAATCACCAGTAAAACCAGCAGGTAGGTACCCACCAGCTTGCTCGCACAGAGCGCGAGGGCCACCGGCAACAGTGCGCTGCCGTGCCAGCGCCGCACGAGGAACAGCAAGCCAAAATGCCACGCAAGAATCAGCGGAGCGTCTGGTGTCCACAACAGAGCGCTGCCGAGAAACGCCGGAGAGCAGAAGACGGCCACAGCGAGTTTCGAAGCGTGACCCAAGCCCCGGAGCAGCGCCAGCAGCACCAGCCCATCGAGCAGCGCCAGCAGCCAGGGCATCAGTCGGGCCGCCCAGAGCAGCTGCTCGTCGGGCCAAGGCCAGGCCAGCCACGCGATGGCGCCGGGGTGATCCAGGTAGGAGAGGGAGGGCTGCCGCGACCACAGCAGGTAGTACGCCGCATCAGACGGTGGCTCGAGCAGCGCGTGGAGCCCCAGCGCGAGCAGCAGCACCAAACCCAGGCTCAGTGGACCCAGCCATCTGCTTGGGTCGGGTCGGGGAGGTGCGGTTTGCGTCACAGCTTCGCCCGTTGGATGGGCAACCGAGGAGCGAGCGGAGCCTCGTTCAATAGCCCGCGACAGTGACCACGCGGGTGCCAATGGTGAACTCACGCGAGCTGTCCATCACAATCGCCGTGCAGTAGCGCTCGGACACCTTCACCACCATGGCCTCACCGATCAGCCGCAGCGGCATGTCGTCGATTTCGTACTCTCGCTCGGTGCGGAAATCGTCTTCGGGGTATTCCTCATCGGGATAGGCAGGGGCGCGGGTTTCATAGCCGAGCGGCCATTCGAGATCGTCGGCGCGGGAGAGCTTGACGTCGCGGTCGCGCTTCCCTTCCCGTTCTTTCTGACGGGCTTCCGCATGACGTTCCGCCCAGCTCTTGGTGTGGGTCTGGTCCCCTTCGGGCAGGTCATGGATGCCCTCTCGCTGTTCGAAAACCAGCCAGCGATTGCCCAGCGAGACGCCATCGGAGTAGCCTCGGTTGATCAGCATGATTTGCTGCTCGCCGAGCTGCGTGATGACCTCGAAGACGTCAATCACGTAGCCTTCGCTATCAATCGAGGAGGTGATGGGGATCAAGCGCAGCTTGACCTCTTCGGCGGGGAGGAGGAGGTCACCACGTTCGATCTCGATGAAGGCGTCGCTGACGACTGCCGTCGGGAGCTTGCTGCCGTCATTGTGGATGATGTCCACCTGCCCGGCCAGCTTGAGTTTCTTGGCCAGCGGTTCGCCTGTCTCGGTGTTGACCGCAGAATCGAGCTCACGGTACACCATGAAGCGCTGCCCTGGTGCCACTTGTTTGCGGATTTCTTCCTTTTCCCAGTCGACGTTCAGCTCGTCCGTGTAGGTGAGCATACGCTTCTCTTCGGGCGAGAATACGACGCGGCCGGCGTTGGCGAGGTCCGCCTCGGTGTAGTAGCCTGCAGGGAGCACGACCAGTCCAGACTCACGGGTGAAGCGCATCAGCGCGCCCAAGCTGCGGTCTCCGCCGTCATTGTCGGCGACGCCAGCGCTTGGACGGATGAAGACCACGTCACCGGGAAAGATCCAGTGAGGATTGGTGATGTGCGGGTTCATCGCCCACAGGGCAGGCCACATGTAGGGATCGCGGAAGTAGGTCTGGGTGATGCTCCACAGGGTCTCGCCGCTCTTCACCACGTGGGTGTTGGCCGTTTGGCCAGGGCTGAGCCCGCGCACTTTGCTGATGCGCGCGGTGGGGGTGTAGTCCCCCAGCAGCTCACCGCTGCCAGCGTCACCCTCCTCGGCACCGCCCTCTGCGGGTGCAGCCTCGCCAGCGGCCGGCGCGGCCAATTCATCTTGGGCCATGCCGAGGCTGGGAAGCAACAAGAGCAAGAGCCAAGGGGCGAAGAACGCCGCGCAACGAAGGATGCGCCGACGTGGCGACGGCGGCCCCAGGCCGAGCGAATCATCAAGCGTTCTCTGATGCATGATCAAACTCACTAGGAATACACGCAGGAGCGTGGCGAGAGGAGCGGCTCAGGAAGCATTGTCATCGACGCGTTCTTGGGCCATGCGGGCTGCGTCGCTGCCGGGATAGGCTTGGATGAGGTAGAACATGACCTCTTTCGCCGAGTCGGGTTTGCCGAGTCGTTGGTAGGTCAAGCCCACCTTGAGCAGCGCATCGGGGACCTTGTTGGCGTTTGGATAGTCCTGGACGATGCGGTGGAAATGCTTGGCTGCCTCGGCGTACTCACCCAAACCGTAATAGCACTCGCCCAGCCAGTACAAGGCGTTGTCGATGTAGTCTTCTGGGGGGTTGGAGCCGAGGTAGCTTTGAAACATCTCGATGGCCTCGGCAAATTGCTCTTGCCGATAGTACTTCAAGCCCTCCTTGTACGGATCGGTGCTCGCCGATGGTGACGGCGTTGCACTGCCCCCGGCAACGGGAAGTCGCTCACCGTGCACCACGTCGGGTAGCGCTTCCCGTTTCGTCGTCGTCGACTTGACGGGGCGAGCGCTGCTGCCGGCGCCTGTTCGGACGTAGTGATCAATCATGTCCTGCGAGACCACGATGTCTTCATAGCCCTCATCGTCAGCGTTGCCGAAATCTGCTTCCAGCGTTTCGACCCGCAGCGACGGGGTGTTCAGGGTCGAGGCGTAGACGCTCTCCTCGTGGCTGCGTCCGGGGGCAATGCGGACCACCTCGAGCGCTCTGTCTTTGGAGGGGGCCTTGAGCTGGTTGGAGACCGCCGCGACCTCGTCCTCGACCAGGGTGAGCGAGGCCTCGTAGGCGTCCAAGCGGATTTGCAGGTGGCGATTGGCGCTTTCGAGCTCCTTGACGCGACTCTCGAGCAATGTCGAGCGCTGCTCGAGCTGTCCCATGCCGCTTGCGCAGCCCAGGGGCAGCATCAGCGCGAAGAGCAAGGGGAGCGCGAGGCTGCGTTCGAAGCTTGGTCTCTGGCTTGGGTGTCTCATGGCCATCCTGGCGGGTGGGGTGTCGTGGTCCTCGGGTGGAGGGCGGATGCCACCTTTCCTGACCCTAGCACCGGTCCGCGCGCTGTCATCTTTTTGAGCTTTGCGACTTCGAAGCTGAAGGGAGACAATGGCGACGTTGGGCTAGCGCTGCTCTGGCTCTTGCAGCGGGGGCTTCCCGGTTTCGTTGGCTCAGACTGGGCATGGTCGCATTGCGCTGTCGTCAGCAAGGGGCTGAAATCAAAGGGATTCCAAAGGGCATCGCCCATTGGCTGGGTGTGGGGCAGCGCCCCACAAAGCGATGCGCGCACGACGAGCTACGCGCTTGCCGCCTCGCGCCTGGCTCCAGACAAGGTCGTTTCAGAGGAGTGAAGAATGAGGAAACAGATCGTGGTGCTTGCGCTGTGTTGCGCGTCGTGCAGTCAGGCTCTGCTCAGCCCCGAAGATGCGAGTCGCATCCTGGTCGAGCAGCTCAGCGGCGAGGACGCCGCGGTCTTGGCGACGTGCAGAGCGCTCTCGGAGCAGCAGGGGCTCAGCCCGCAGACCGGGAGGCTGCTCGAGGCGGAAGCCGAGCGCAGTCTGGACGCTTTTCTGGCTGTGCTGGGCGTGCAGCCAACACTCTGCCCTGCGCGCGCGCTGCTCGATGGGCAGCCCTCGACCGACTGCCTCGCCGACTTGGCGAAGATGCGCGACGCCTTCTCGGCCATGGAAGACTGCACCATCCAGGCTGGCTCGGGCAAGCAGGCCTGCGACAGCCTCTTGAAGGATGAACTGCAACGCGACCGTTTCAAGCTCCTGCAGAGCCTGGACCGAGCTGGTCTGGGCATCGAGAGTCTCTGGGAGCAGCCGCGCGCGCTGCTCACGGCCATCGATCTTTCGCCTGCGGTGGTGGCGGGGGTGATCTACTTCGCCGATCAGAGCGCGAAGTACAGTGAAAGCATGGTCTCCTCGCTCGGATTTGCGGCGGGCTTGGCGCAGCTGGTCATCGAGCAGCTCGCGGCAGAGTTCGTCGCCATGAGCATCGAAGAGGTGCTCATCGAGCTGGAGCGACGCGGCGTCGTCAGCCGCACCGGCGTGGCGCGCTCGGCCTGCGCGCTCTACGCGAGCGCCTCTGCTCGCCCCACGGTCTCGGTTCGCCTGATGAAGCGCCTCATCTTGCGTTTCGAGCTCGCGCAGGCGCGCTCCCCCTACTTGATGAGCTCGCTGTGCAAGGAGCTCGACGATGGAGAGGTCTGTGACGACATCGTCGACGAGGTCGGTTTGAAAGAGCGCTTTCCAGACACCTGGCTCTTTGACGATCCCAACAAGTACGACGCGATCCAACCTCAACTTCCCCCTCATCAGGAAGAGGCCGCCGTCGAAGCGCAATCGCAGGAGCAGACGCAGACTTGGAGGTCTGCCGTCGCGCTCTGTGAGGACTGCGCCATCGATGAGCTGGCGGCGCTCGCGGGACTGATGCAAGCACGAAGCAGCGCCGATGGAGGGCCTGCGGGTCTCGAGGCTCAGCTTGCGCTCGCCCAGCGCGTCGAGCAGGACGCGACGGGCATTGAGCAGATGCGACAGGAGGTGCAGAGCCTGAGGGTCGAGCTCGGGACGGTGCAAGCGCGCTTGGATGCGTCGCTTGCGGCGTCGAAGCTGGAGGCGCAGCGCGCCGAGGGCTTCCGGCGTGACGTGCTGACGCTGCTGATGGGGATGAGCCAGTGCAAGACCGCCATGGAGCGGGCGCGCCAAGCGCGCCTGAGCTTTGCCCGCGAATCGCTCGGCGTGGAAGGCGTCGATTGCGAGAGCAGCCTCGATGAGAGCCTTGTCTCGCAACTGTATCCGCAGCTTAGGGTGTCGGCTCGGGTGCTCTGCGAGCCGACCCTTCCCTTCGAGCTCGAGCTCCAAACAGAGGGCTTCTTTCCTCGTTGTCGGGCGGAAATCGAAGACGGACATGAGCCGCAGCTCGAGGAAATCGCCGCAGTGCTCAAGGTTTTGGGGGCCGCGGAGGTGCTGCTGATGGGGCACTCGGATCAGCGCCCGATCACCACGGGGGCCTGCCAGAAGCGCTTTGGCGACAACACGGCGCTCTCGGCGGCGCGGGCGCAGAGCTTCGCGGAAGCTCTGGATGCTCTGCTTGGTGCGGGGCATGGTGTGCAGCTGCAGAGCGTGGGGCTAGGGAGTGTAGCGCCCAAGGTCGATTGTGCAGCGGATGCCGGTGAAGCCTGTCACATTCAGAATCGGCGTGTGACCCTGCGGATCAGCGGCGCGCGCGGCTTGGACTATGACCTGAGCTGCGCGACGAGGTGAGCCTGTCCAAGGAGTGTGACGATGGCGCTGGACTTCGAGCTCGACGCAGATGGCCGAAGCGGTAGCGATGGTCGTGATGGTCGTGATGGTCGTGATGGGGGCACCGGCCAAGACGGGCAGCCCGGTGAGGACGCGAGCTGGCCCAGTGCAGGTGAGGACGGTGGTCGGAACGTGCTGCGCATCGCCGCCACGCCCGAGCCGCTCTCGCTTCGCCTCGAGGGGCAGAGCACGCTCGCCAACGGGCTTGGACGCGAGTGGCAGCAGCAGCTCGAAGCGGTTGCTTTGGGCACGATTTGGTGCACGGCGCGCGGTGGTCATGGGGGGGATGGCGCCGCAGGTGGGCGCGGTGGCGAAGGTGGCCGCGGCCGCTCTGGCCGCGACGCGAGCCGCCACTCCTCTGGCGAAGACGGTGGTCCTGGTGGGGACGGTGGTCCTGGGGGCCGCGGGAGCAGCGGCGCAGCCGCTGGAGACGGCGGCCTGACCCGTATTCTTATCGATCCCGCTGTGTCCTATCTCTTGATGGCGGTCCAGGCCGCTGAGGCACCGCGCGACACGGTGCGCGGAGGCACCGGTGGGCGAGCGGGACAGCATGGACGAGGGGGCTCGGGCGGCGCGGGTGGAACCGGCGGTTCGTCGTATTCCTGGACTGAAACGCATCACACGACTGAGCACTACACTGACGCGCAGGGGAACAGTCAGACCCGGACGGTGAGCCACGTCACCCACCACTCTCAGCCGGGTGGTCACTCGGGGCGTTCCGGGAGCCGCGGGTGGACGCCCACCGACCCTCTCGAGCGCGGCCGAGACGGCGCGCCAGGGCGCTTCGAGATCCTGTTCCCGCAGCAGCCCGAGTGCTACTCGCGGCGCTATGATTTGGAGCTGCTCGACTTCGCGCTCGTCGAGGACGAGGATGAGCAGGACGATGGGATCTTCGAATTTGGAGAGTTGATCCACGCGCGAGCCCTGCTCGTTCACCAATGTGGAGGCATGCCGAGCCCTTCTCGGCAGCGTATTCGACTCAGTCTTCAGAAGGGGCGATGGGTCTTGCCTCTGGATGACGAGCTTTTCATCTCTCGCTCGCTCGAGCCGAGAGAGCGTATGCTGCTCGATGGCAGTCTGCGCTTTCGCATCGCCGATCCCGTCATTGAAGAAGCGGGCGACCCTCTGGTGGTCTATGAGGACGTGCACCCCCGCGCCGATCAGCTTGGCAACGAGCTCGCTGGGAGGCCAGCAGCGCAAACGCCTTTTCGCCGTCGCTACGCTGGCTTTGACCTGAGTCGACGACTGCGGGCTCAGTTTCCCATCGAGAACCGCGATGGGGTGATTGCGCTGCGCTCACTGGCACCGGGAGAACAGACCCGCTTGGCCTTTCCGGTGTCGAACATCTCGAAGCTGGCCATCGGCGCGCAGTCTGAGCGTCGTCGTCGCGTGGCGATGCAGGTCGAGTTGGTCGGTGGAGACTTCTTGTCGATTGGGCACTTGGCCTGTTCCCCCAAGTTGTTCGCGGAGCAGCTCGTTTTTTTGGATAGCGACGACAGGCGGGTCGATTTGGCCGGGGAGATGCAGGGAAAAGCGGGCTACTTCATTGAGTTTCCGCTTATCCAGGCCGGGGAAACGCAGTATTTCGAGAATCGCTTTGGCTTCACTGCCGAGGTGCAGCCCTACTGTTCGGCAGTGTTGCGCTTCACCCTTTGGCTGGAGCGTTTGCAGGGCGGCGAGCTGCGGGTGGTGCAGCGACGCATGGCCGAGTTTCGAGCAGAACCTGCCTTCGTGCACGATTTCGACAGCAAGGTCTTGGTGCTTGCGCACAACAACACGACGCGCGAGGCCTATCAGAGCTGGCAGGGGCTGTTGCGAGACGAGCTCGGTCTGCCGCCCAACTACTGGAGCATCAGCCGGTACGGGCACTTCGACATGAGAGAGGAGCTCGAGGATGGAAGTACCTTGCGCCTGGTCTTGGAGGACAAGCTGGCCATCGTGCTCAACCAGCCGTTCAACCCGCGGGCCACTCAGGACGACGAGGATCTGCCGACCGATTACCTCGACGGTCACGATTTCCGCGAAGGGGCGACCGCCTATGGTACGCATCTGTGTATCGTGGGCTCGGATCGTTTCGACATGCGGCAGCTGCTCACGCCCTTGGTCGAGGAGCGCAGCGGTGGAGACGATTTCGATGGGACGGGAGGCTTCCTGCGCAAGGCGCGTCTGAGCGCGGGGGCGTTGGTGGAGGACCTGTTCCGCGAGGACTCGAGCAGCTTCGTCGATACCATCGAGCTCTCCCAGCTCTGGCCGCTGCCACTCAAAGCTGACCGGGCCACCAAGCGCTTGCTGAAGCGGGCGCTGCGCCTGCAGCGCAAGTTGGTGGCCATGCATCCGAATCGCCGCTACGTGGTGGTGTACCAGGGTAGCGATTCGGCGCAGCCCAAGGGGCGCTGGCCGTTTTGGCGTTGGCATCTGGGCAAGCTCGAGCTACGTCGGACCTTGGATTTGGAGACAAGCTCGGCGGTGCTGCTGGTGGTGGATGCCGAACGCGCCAACGACGATGCGTTCATCTTCTCGGATCCATTGCGTTTTGCCGTGCTCTTGGCGTTGCCTTTTGGAGAGAAGCTGGAGCGTTTGAACGCGAGCCTGAGCCATTCCGGGGAGCTCGAGCTGCGGCGGCTCCGCAGCGCAGAGCTCTTGGTGCAAGCGATGCTCGTGGATTTGAGCGAGGAGCTCAACGCCTTGCGTCGTCGGCGCGAGCGAATCGATGACCAGGTGATGAGCGAGAAGCTGTCCTGCTTTCAGCGTTTGCTTGACTTTCCGTTGTATACTGGATTCGTATGGTCATCGAACAAGAGCGCGCTGCTCTTCGCGCTCATTGCCGGTCTGCGTCTTCTCGCGCGGGTCTACCTGCAGTGGTGGCGGCTGTGGGGGCGGCAGCGGCGCATCTCTGAATACTATCAGCGGCATCTGGCGGGCTTGGAACGGCAGCTTCTGGGTGCGCTCGAGCTGGAGGAGGGTGCTGCGTCCGAAGCGTCCGCGGATCCAAGCGGTGACGAGCCGGTATTCTCTGGCTCTGTGAAAGGCATTGATGAGCGAGTGTCGGCGCGTTGGGGGCTGCTGGCGACCGAGCGTCAGGCGAGCTCGCGCTGGTTTTTCGCGCGGCGCTCGTGGGGGGAGCTGCTCGCCGAGCAGCTCGAGCGGCCAGCGGGTCTCTCGGCCTCGCTGAGCCGGGACATCGACCATTGGCAAGACCCGAAGTCACGGGTGCTCTCGATGCAAGAGCTGCGTGCGGCGCAGGCGGCGCAAGGCGAGCGGCGGCGCAAGCAGGCAGAGCTTCGGGCGCTGAACCGGCGGGTGCGTGCCGCCTTGCTCTGTGAGGGTGAGGCGGAAGGCCAGGCGCTTGAGGAGGGTTGCCAGTCGGAGACGAGAAAGAATATGAAATAGTAATGATTCCAAAGGGGAGGAGCGGGCAAACAGCATTGGCTTGCGCGCCAAGCGCGCTCGCGTTCCTCGAATGTGGGGCGCTGCCCCACACCCCGCCAAAGGGCTCGCCCTTTGGAATCCCTTTTATTAGCGAGCGCTTAGGCCTTCTGGGTGCGTTTGGCAAACGCCATTGGCTTGCGCGCCAAGCGCGCTCGCGATCCTCGTTCCTCGAATGTGGGGCGCTGCCCCACACCCCGCCAAAGGGCTCGCCCTTTGGAATCCCTTTTATTGGCGAGCGCTTAGGTCCTCTGGGTGCGTTTGGCAAGCGCCCGGTTGTAGGCGATGAGCACATCGGCGCGGGTGAGGAGGCCGAGCACGCGCCGGGGTTGGCTCGGGTCGACGACGAGCACCTCTTCACGCAAGCCGACACAGACGATGCCGATGGCTTTGGCCAACGATGTGTTGGGCGTGAGCGTCGGGACCCTGCCGTGGTGGCGCACCAGGTCTGCGGCGTGCACAGGAGCTCGGGTGCCCGCCTGTTCGAGGGCGTGGCTGAGGTCCTCGATGCGGAACGCGCCAATGAGCAGCTCATCTGCGTCGACCACAGGGAAGATCCTTTGGTGACTATGAGCTGTGAGCTTGACGATCTCGTCGAGGGAGCATTGTTCAGGGATGAGCGCCAGCTTGCGACGCTTTTTGTAGACGTCGTCTACCTTGAATTCATTGGCAATATTCTGGATTCGCTCGCCCATGTGCGCGGCCGAGTGGAAGCGGCTCGAGGGTTGATTGCGCAGCAGCGAGACGCGTCGTCCAAAGATCATGGCGATGGCGGCGACCCACATCGACGGGATGAGCAGGCCGTAGTTGCCACTCAGCTCGCTGACCATGATGACCATGGCGATGGGCGTTTTCGCGGCGGCAGTGAAGAAGCCTGCCATGCCGACGAGGACGAAGGCGTTGGGATTGGGTACCAGCGACGGTGCGATGCTGTGAATGGCGTGGCCCACCGAGCCGCCGAGGGTTGCGCCGATGACCATGCTCGGCGCAAAGACACCACCCGCGCTCCCGGAGCCCAAGGTGAGCGCGGTGCTGAGCATCTTTCCGAAGCCCACGAGCACCATGAGCAGAAGACCGAGCTGCACACCTTCGGCGGGGATGCTGTGGTCGATGGCGGGATATCCGCTACCCAGCACGGCGAGGATAGCGGGGTCTCGCAGCAGCAGCAGCAGCAGCAGGGCGAAGGCACCGGCGAGGCCACACCCCAGCATTGGACGATACCAGCTTGGACCGGGGAGGCCTGCAAAGATGCGTTGTGAGGTGAACATCATGGCGGCGAACATGGCGGCAGCACCAATGGTGACCAGCGCCAGGACGGTGTAGGGCAGCAGCTCGATGGGGCTGTCGAAGCGCAGAGCGCTCGCCCCTTTGATCAGCGGGTCGAAGCCGTAGACGCTGCCGAAGATACTGTAGGCGACGATGGAGGCGATGGTGGCGGGCATGAGGGCGTCGGTTTCGAGGTCTTCGCTGCGGTAGAGGACCTCGACGGCAAAGACTGCAGAGGCCAAGGGGGCTCGGAAGAAGGCACCCATTCCAGCCGCCATGCCTGCGACCAAGAGCATGCGCCGTCCTTTGGTGCCCAGGTGGAGGCGGTCGGCGAGCTGTGAGCCCAAGCCGCCGCCGATCTGCGCCATTGGACCTTCGGGGCCGCAGGAGCCGCCGCCAGCGAGGGTGCAGCTCGAGGCCACCAGCTTGGCCCAAGGGACGCGAGCACGTACCCGGCCGAGCTTGGCATGGAAGGCGTCGATGATGTTCTCGGTACCTGCACCAGCGGCCTCTTTGGACCAGTATTGTGAGAGCAAACCAGAGAGCAGGCCGCCGAGCGCGGTGGCGAACAGCACGCCCAGGAAGCTTGGCTCGCTGCTGAGGAGGGCATGGGGATCGCCACCTTCACCGCGCAGCGCGAGGCCAGTCCAGAGGAAGCGGTCGAGGAGCTTGGTGAGCGCTGCCAGGGCGATGGCGGCGAGGCCGCCGATGAGACCGACGGCACAGCCGAAGAAGAGCCATTGACCCCCCTGTCGAAGGTCCAGGGTGCGGTGCAGACGCAGGCGAGCAAGCAGGGCCAGTGGAAGCTTGATGATGTGGTGGGCGCGGGATTGCATGGTGACGTATCGCAGAGGGGCAGCGGGATGGGCTGAGGGGGAGTTTCCTTGCGGAGAGGAAGAAAGCCAAGGGATTCGAGAGGGCTAGCCCTTTGGCGGGGTATGGGGCGCTGCCCCACCCATCGCAAACAGAGGAATGTTCTCGCTGCTTGCCCGGCGCGAGCCAGCTCGAGGCTTCGAGATGGGTGGATGTCCATCCACCGTGCGTGAGCATGACTGGCGCTCGGTCGCTGCCGAGGGCAGTGCTCATGCTCAAAAGAAAAGCCCCGAAAGGAGCATCCTTCGGGGCCTTGGTTCGAGTCAGACGACTTCGAAAGGGGCGTGCCAACTACCAGTCGGAATCATCTCTTCGACCGCCGCGACCACCACGGCCGCGATCACGACCGCCGCCGCCGCCACCGCCGCCGCCGCCACCACCGCCACCGCCGTAGCTGCGGCGACCGCCGCCACCACCGCCGCCGCCGCCGTAGCCGCCGCCGCCATCACCACCGCCGTAGCTGCGAGGCCCACCGCCATCGGAGCGGCGTGGACCGCGATCTCCACCGCGATGGCTATCCTCGGCCTCGTCAACGCGAATGGAGCGCCCGTCGAGTTCGACCTCGTTCATCTCGGTCCGCGCACGTGCTGCATCTTCGTCGTTCGCGAAGGTCACGAAGCCAAAGCCTCGGCTTCGGCCGGTCTGGCGGTCAGAGACCACCTTCGCCTCAGTCACCTCACCGAACTCTGCAAAGGCATTTCGCAGACCCTCGTCCGTTGTCGCCCATGCAAGACCACCCACAAAGAGTTTCTTCCCCATCGTCCTTCTTCCCTTACGCACTGCTATGGCGGTGTCGACAAGCAACCGCCGCGTCCCGCTGCCTCTTGCGTCAACCCTTTGTTATCACGGCAGCGACTCACCTCTTACCCGCCCCCGAGAAGCAGTGTCGCCTTGTCGACACTATGGGGCGAGGGATCCTTCACCTCAAATGAATGCGTTGATGACGATCCTTTGCGCGTCATCTCCACGGGGAGGACTGTTCTTGCAGTGTTTCCCAGCTCTTCCCGACAGACTCCACGCAAACACGTACCCGAGACTCCCGTTCCAGCGAGCTCGCAGAGCACGGCACCGGACACCCGCCACGACCAGTTTCTAGAGCTACTACAATCGACGGCGCGATGCCAGATATTCTTGTTTGCATTCGTTCGCTCTCGCGAGACCCTCGCAGCGCTGCGCTGGCGCATCGGATGCGCCCGCGACAGACGCTGACTCGTGCCTCGCTTCGCTCACTTTCGATTGCATTCGCTCGCTCTGGCGAGACCCTCGCAGCGCTGCGCTGGCGCATCGGATGCGCCCGCGACAGACGCTGACTCGTGCCTCGCTTCGCTCACTTTCGATTGCATTCGCTCGCTCTGGCGAGACCCTCGCAGCGCTGCGCTGGCGCATCGGATGCGCCCGCGACAGACGCTGACTCGTGCCTCGCTTCGCTCACTTGTCGTCAGCTTTTCACTCAGCGTCGCTGCCACAGTTTCTTGCTGAAGAGAATGCTGTTTTCGCTTTGTTCTCGGGTGCTTTCCAGCACATCGGGTGCCTGGGCTCGGCGTTTGAACCGCGCGTGGACCTCGTAGGCGAAGGTGTCGAGGGTCTCCGGGTCGATGGGATCACCGTTGAGGGACAAGGTCAGCGACAAGATGCCTTCGTCTTGCCCTGCGTGGTGGAACTGCGCCTCTGCGATCTTGGAGGGCATGCACTCGAGGGGGCCGACGCTGATGACGCCGTCGATCTCACCATGTCGGTATTCGTGCAGTGGGCCGCCCAGGGTGAGCACCGCCTCGCCCAGCAGGTCTTTGCGCAGATAGCCGCGCGACGCTTCGATCGAGTCCACCGCCTTGGTACGAGCTGGCCAGTCGAGCGCAGACATGCAGTTCCAGAGGCGGTTGAGGATGCCGCGCTGCAGGAAACTGGCGAGCTGTGTACTCAGACTGGTGTCCAGCTTGATGACGTTGAGGTTGACGTGATCGGTATACTCGAGCCACTCGAAGAAGGGTGCGAAGCGAACCCGGATGCCGTGGGACTCGAGCTTCTCGATCACGAAATCATTGGAGAAAGGATCACAGCGCACGTAGATCTCGCCGACCATGGACACCGTCGGAATCTCTCGTGGCGACTTGAGGGCCGCAAAGCGCTGAGCGGCGCTTCGCAGCAAGGCGCTGATGCCGAAGAGCCTGCCTGTGGCAATGTGTTGCAGCGTGGTTGCCGTGGTCAACGCATTGGGATTGGAGTTTTCGATGAGCGCGATGAGCTCGGCGAAGTAGTGCTCGAAGAGGCGCTGGGTCGCGCCGGGCGTGGTCTCCACGGGGCGCACGTCGTAGAGCGCGGCTTGAAGCAAGTCACCTGCAACGAAACCGGAGAAAATCAAGGCGGACAAGCCCGCAGGCAGACCCTCGAAATAGTCCAGATCCGAAGGCGACCAGACCCGCACTCGGTCTCGGTAGTTGAGCTTCTCGATGACGATCTTGTGCAGCAGGTTGTACACGCCGAACCTGCAGGGACCGATCGAAGTGGGCATGAAAAAGGCGAATTTCTTGCTGGGATCGGGCTCCTTCTCGAGCCGCTGAAGCAGCGAACCCAAGGTGATGGTCATGGGAACGCACTCTTTGCCCGAGGTGTGGCGCCGTCCCAGCCTCACCGTCTCTCGGTCTGGCATGGGCAGCGCTTCTGCACGCACGCCCACCGCCCGCATGCCTGCAGCCATGACCTCGGCCCCCGCTCCCATGCGCGGCACCAAGACCAGCTCGTCATTGCGCCGAACCTCGGGCAAGCGTCGCTTGTCCTTCTCGATGTGCAGCAGACAGTTGGGCTCGGGACGCAGGCCTGGATTCCGCAAGTCTTCGCGAACACAGTGCAAAAAGGCCTCGACGCGGGTCTTGGTGCCAGCGTCGCCCGAGTGCCCATCGGTCTCGATGACCGCGAAGGGCTTGCCTTCCATCTGGTAGGCGTAGAAGTGCAGCGCGAAGCTGTCGGGACCACAGGAGTAGTTGCTGCACCAGATGCTGTAGAGTCCTGGGGTCCGACGAATCTGGTGTGCTGCCCTCAGGTTGCGTTGTCCGTAACCCCAGAACATGTCGTGGAAAACAGGCGTGTCCGAAGCGATCGGGTAGCAGTCCACCGGAATGGCCATCGCCCCCTGCTCACGCAGGATGGCGGGCACGTTCGAGTTGAGCACGGTGTTGTAGGTGGTGTAGATCCGCCCCAAGACCAGGACCGGGATGATGCCCTCGCGGGCGCAAAAATCCAGAGCCTCGCTGCCCAGGTCGAGACACTGTCGGTCGAAGCGGAGCTGGGCTTGCAGAGCCACCTGATAGGCCTTGACCCAGCGAACCGTGAATACGCCGAGCTCGTTGGCCAGCTTCTGGCAACTCTCGATGAACTCCGCCGACTCGAGCTGACCGACGCCAGTGTTGATCACCGGCGACAGGATCCGGGACTTGAGCTCGTGCTTGAGGTCGAGCCGAACGATATCCGGGCCTGCCTGCACCACTGGACAGAGCACCGAGTGTGGCTCGTCCTCCATGCGCGGCAGGGAGCGGATCATCGGCAAGAAGAGGAACTCCGGTTGCGCCTCTGCCATCTTGCCCACGACCCCGTGGTAGTGCTGCATGGGGGCGCAGAAGGGGACGTTGGACTTCTCGATGCCCTGTTTGAGTGCCTTCTGCGAGCTGCCACGGTAGACATCGAGGTCGAAACCCAGCTCATAGAGGAAGGTGGCAAAGAAGGGGAAGAGGCTCTTGAGCTGGAATTCGTCGCTCACTGCGATGCGCGCCGCCTGGCGGGCAGGCATGGCTGCAATCAGGGCATCAATCAAGGCCTCGCGTTCGCGGAAGGGATCCGGGGCGAGGTCGGGGAGCTTCTGCTTGCCCGTGCCGCGATCCCAGAGCGAACAAGCGCCTCCCCAGGTGAAGCGCGACGCGACGCCCTCCACACGAGTCCCCAAGCGGTCGATCCTGCAGCGATTTCCGGTACCGCCACAGCCCACGGTGGAGCGACACACGAAGCTGTCCTTGCTCACTACCTCGGCGCTCAGGAAGCGCTCGGGTTGTAGCTGCGCATCCAGTTGAATACGGGCGTCTTTGCGGGCGAGCAAGGCGATACCCAGCGCACCCACCGTACCGGGGTTGGGGGGGATGATGACCTCACACTGGGTCTGACGTGCTACTGCGGCGGCCAGCGCATCTGCAGAGAAGGGCATCCCCTGACAGAAGATCACCTGACCGATCGAGCGGGCACCTTTGACTCGGTTCAGGTAGTTCTGGATCACTGAGTCGTAGATCCCGGCGATGATGGCACGGGTGTCTTCGCCGCTGGCCACGGCTTCATCGATGATCTCGGCCATGAAGACCGAGCAATGCTGCCCCAGCGAGACGCCGCCCTTGGCGCAGAGCGCCTCCTCCCCCAGGTGAACGACGTTTCGAATACCACTGAACTTGCGCCCCTGCTCCTCGACGAAGGAGCCGGTGCCGGCAGAGCAGGCCTCGTTCATCGCGGCGTCGACCACGCGGCCCTCACTGAGCCGGATGTACTTCGCGTCCTGACCACCGATCTCGAAGATCGTGTCCACCCGTGGGTCGAAGTGCAGCGCGCCCTCTGCGTGCGCCGCGATCTCGTTGAGCACGTAGCTGTGCTCACTGCCATAACACACGGAGAGCAAGGAACCGACGATCTCGCGTCCACTCCCTGTGACCGCCACTGCAGCCAAGGGTTGGCGGGGAAAAAGCTGCTCGACGTAGTGCTGCATCAAGGTCTGGGCGGCGAGCACCGGGTTGCCGTTGGTGTTGATGTAGCTCTCCCAGACCGGCTCGGACAAGGCCAGATCCAGCGCCACCACCTTCGAGCCGGTGGAGCCGATGTCGAACCCCAAGAGCACTGGAGCCGTGGAGTCGCTGCGGAAGGGCTGCTTGGCTTGCCGCTTGACCCGGCTCAGCGATGCTGCCAGGGCAGGGAAGCGGTCCAGCTCGGTCGCGGCTGGGGGCTGGAGCAGCGCCTCGAGGGGCTGTGGCGAGAGCGGCTCGAGCTCCATCGCGCTCAGCGCGCAACCCAGCGCCTCGAAGAAGAGCGCGTCTTCTCCACAGTCCAAGAGCTCGATCCCGTGAGGACGCAGGTAGCCTTCGAAATTCCTGCGAATTCGCGCGGCTCTGCTGACGCCGCCGACCAGCGCCACGCGCTTGGGCAGCACCGCTGGTTTGACCAGCACCTGCACGTTCTCACACACCGCATCGTACAAGCCCGCCAAGATTCGTGCGCGGCTCTCACCTTTGTTGGCGAGGTGCGTCATGTCCGTTTTCAGAATGACAGGGCAGCGCCCCGACAACGGCGCCGGCTCGAGCACTTCGTCACAAAGAGCGTCGGCTGCGGCCAGGTCGAGGTCGAAGCGCTCGACGAGCTGCCGGAGGAAGTTGCCTGTCCCCTGGGAGCAGCGCGCGTTCTCCCGATACTGCTCGACCTCGCCAGGGCCCATCTGCAACACCGAGAAGCCGTGGCTGCCAATCGACACCACCGCGCCTGGCTCGCTGCCAAAGAGGTGATGGAATGCTCTGACCTGGGCTTGCTTGGTCGGTACCCGCGGCAGCTTCAGCAAACGGCTGAAGCGACCACACACCGCCGCGCCTTGCACCGCCTTCCAGTCCAGCTCACTGAGCAGCTGCAGAAGCGCCACATCCGGTTGTTTGTGGTGCTCCACACTGCGCTGCCGAGCGCGTTTCAGCGTCGAGCCAGAAAGAAGCAACTCGACCACTTTGACGGTCTCGGCGCCCATGTCGATACCCAAAAATGCACGCTCGGGCTGTGTCGATCCTGCCTGCTCCCACTGGGGCTGCTTGCCTTCCATGTATTCACTCCTCACCCAAAGGGTGCGCGACGAAAGTGCCTGTCGCTACATCCTCTACAGGTGGAAACGCTGTCCGTGCAACGCGCGTATGCGTATGCGAATGCGTGTCCGCACTAAACCATCAAGCCCGCCAAGGCGGGCAGCGCCTCGACGACATCGCGGCAAGAACAGGAAGGGCCGCGGGCTCGAAGCGAGCTCGAGAAAGCTCCTTTATCCTAGTTCAACCCGCTTGTCGAACGATGTGGACGAGATTTCTCTCATTTCGAGGGGGCTCTGAGAAAAATCAATGATCATCAGTTAGTTGCTGTTGGTCTTGCTCTCACGCAAGCACGCAAGCATGGGCAGGACGCGTTCCTCGGCCCTCGCCCCTCTCCCCTCGCCCCTCGCTCCTCGTTCCTACTAGCCCTGCGCCCTCTCTCGCGCTATGCTGACTGCTGCATTCGTGCCCGGAGCCACTGCGCTCCGGTCTGGAGTTCACGATGACGGGCCGACGACTTCCCCCCTATTTGCGCGAGCAAGAGAATCAGCCGCGCCAGGTCGATGACTCGCTCTTCTACCCATCGGCCTTTCTCTTCCCAGAGCAGCGCGATCAGGTCTACCCTCGGCGTCGCTTCGCCCTCGCCTTCGGAGAGGATGCGCCGGTCGACCAAGAAATCGGCGAGATCCAGAACATGGGTCTGCAGTTCAGCGTGCACGTTCAGATGTGCCGTGAGCCGGGCTTGAGCCTCAAACCCCCTTCAGATTGGGACAAGAAGCAAGGACTGTGGACCGACTTGCCCGTCTTCGCCGAAGAGCTCTGTGAGTGGCACTTCCCACAGCTCACTGTGGGCTACAACTGCGCGCAAATCGAGCCGCCCGCCATCCTGCGCCCCGAGAGCAACGCTCCCATGCCCTTCGGTTTTCTCCCCAATGGCGACATCGCCATGTACTGGGAGCTCGCCGAAACCCTAGCTGATGACTTCGAGCTAGAGATCGAAGCCCTCGTCTCCACCGTCGACGGCCGATGCCTCGTCAGCGCACCAGGGGCCGAGGAGCTGCTCCTCGAGCAGTGCCCTGTCGGCCAAGCCTTCGACGCAGGTGTGGTGCTCGCCCGCAATGAGCTGCACTTCCTCGACGACGCCCTCGCTTACGCCAATGCCTGCTGCGGTGGCAACGCCTTCGTCTTGAAGCCCGCCATGACCATGTTCTACCGCCTCAGCCTGCCTGTGATGCAGTGCGAGTGGAGCATGAACCGCTACGCCGACGCCGTGTTTCCCGCCGTCTCCCTGCGGCCGCCGAGGCTCGCCGGATACGCCTTCCTCATCATCGACAGCCCCGTCAGCCGCAACGAGCCCATCTTCTCCACCGAGAAAGGGAATGTGGTGGTGAGCAAGGCCCTCTTCGAGCGGCTCGACGAGCTCCTGGCGAGCGGTGGTTGGAAGCTTGGCGCCGGGCAATTCACACCCATCGTGCGTACCCCCTGAGAAGCGCGGCGCGGACATTTTGCCAACTTGGGAGAACAGGCCAAGCGCCCAATCGACAAGAAGTTCGAGCGCTGACCGCCAAGGGGCGCTGCCCTCGACAACGGTTTGATATCGAGAGGCGCTGTGGCTCAGTCGCTTTGGTGGCGGAGAATCGCCTCGAGCTCTTCGACGACCCCCCGAACGTAGAGGGCCTCTTGATGCTCTCCGTTCTGTTCTAGCCAGGCTGCCCGTCGTCGATGCTGCTCCAAGAGCTCGCCCCGAAGCACGCCGCTGGCCACTCGGCCTTGGCTCGCGAGCAGCTCATCGCCAGGGATAGGGGCTTCGAACCAGGCCAAGGCCCGCGGCCAGATGAGCTGGGCGAGCGTTGCGGCGAGCTGCTCGAGCTCGTCGACATCGGCGAAGTCCCAGCCTTTGCCGAGGTGACCTGGGAGCACCTGCTGTGGACACCAGCTTGGGTCGAGCAGACGAAGGTGCAACATCGCTGGGCTCTGGCTGCTGGCCAAGTAGCCGTGCACCTGAGTGGGCTGGCGCGGATGCCGCCAGAGTACGACCCGGTCGAGGCGCTCAGGCACGAGCTCTCGCAGCCAGGTTGGGCTGTGTTCCTCGATGGGGCGAAAGCCCGAGGCCTCGATGCGCGCCGTCAACGGCCGAAGCGCCTGAAAGAAGCTCGCGTCGTCGATGGACATTTGGCGCTCCAGAACTGCGAAGGCTGTGGGTTTGTGTTCGCTGCGCTGTGCAGCGTCGCCATCAGGTAGCACCTTGCCACACATGCCGATGGTAGCGCAGGCATTTGGGCTCGATAGCTTGGCCACCTTACACGCGAGCATTTCATGGGCAACACACGGCCCGACAAAAAACGAGCCCAGGATTCAGTGTCGTTCGAGCAGTCGCCACGCCAGCTCGTGCACGGCTACCCGCAGCGCACGGATACGTGCTTCGTCGCGGCTTGGATGGACCCGGTTGCTGAGCAAGACGACGTATCCTGGCTTGGGGTGGGAGCTGCGGCGCATCCACAGTGAGCAGCCCGTGAAGCCCAGATGGCCCCTGACATCTCTCGGGCGGTGACCTGGGCCGGCGTTGGAGCTTGCCGAGCTGGGCGAGTCCCAACCAAGGCAGTAGCTTCCGCCTTGGATGGGTTCCCACATGGTGCGCAGCATCTGGTGCGAAAAGAGGGTGTCGCAGGCAGGATTGGCATCACAGTTCAGCAGCGCGCGGGCCACGCATCCCAAATCCGAGGCCGTCGAGAACAGCCCTGCGTGGCCTGAGACACCCCCCATTGCCCAGGTGTTTTCGTCGTGCACCACGCCCTGCACAAAGCCTTTGCGCAGCGCACAGTATTCTGTTGCGGGCGCGCCGTCGAGGCGGCTGCCGTGTCTGACGAAGCGGCTGTGAGTGAGCCCGAGCGGCGCGGCTAGGCGCTGTGTGAAGAGCTCGTCGAGGGGGGCTGCGAAGGCGCGTTCGAGAACCCAATGCAGCAGGATATAGCCGAGATCGCTGTAGCGTTCGATTCCCGCTGACGACTCGAGTGGGGTTTCGAGCACGGCCTCACGAATGTGGCGAAGCGCCTTATCGGAGCCGAGCAGGGTAGGCGGGACGCGCTCGAAAAAGGGTTGCCAGGCAGGCAATCCACTGCGGTGAGAGAGCAAGTCGGCGATGCAGAGCTGGGCCTTGTCTGCAGGCACATTGGGCAAGCACTCTGCCAAGGTGGAAGCGAGCGCGAGCTTGCCCTCTTGAAAGGCGAGCAGGCAGAGCAGAGAGGTGCAGGCGGCCTTCGTGACGCTGGCCACATCGAAGGGTGTGTCTTGCTCGATGGGCTGCGCAGGCGCGAGCTCGTCGAAAGCCGTTCGTCCCACGGCGATGCTCAGGAGCACACCGTCTGGGGTGCCGAGCTCGAATTGCAGCGCAGACGCAATACGGGCGTGCAAGGCCTCATCAAGGGCCTTCTCAATGGCGAGTCGCTCAGAAACGAAGAGCTGCTCGGCGCTTCCGGACTTCTTGTCCATTGGGCGCTTGGCCTGTTCTCCCAACTTCTTGTCCATTGGGCGCTTGGCCTGTTCTCCCAACTTCTTGTCCATTGGGCGCTTGGCCTGTTCTCCAACTTCTTGTCGATTGGGCGCTTGGCCCGTTTCCCCAAGTTGAGCGTCTGGGTCGCGCAGCCATTGGTCTTGGTTTGCAGCAGGTCTTCGCCTTTCGGCTGGACTGTCACGCCAGGAGGTTCCGTGCCACGCAGCGGCCGCTCTTGTCGGGGATGAGGCCGTACTTGGTGAAGATCATGGCAAAGTACTTGAAGCCTTCGAGGTCGTTCTCATCGATGATGGTCTTGAGATCGACTTCGTAGAAGGTGTTCAACATCGCAGCAGTGTTGCGATGGTACATACGCCACTTGGAGCCGCTGGTGAGGATGGCCCAATGCAAGCCAGTCTGTCGCAGCAGGTCGTCGAGCTCGAAGGCGGGGTGATCAGGGGTGGCCTCATCGGGCTTGCCGCCATCGAGGTCCGTCTCCCAGCCGACAGTCTTGGCGAGCGCCAGGGCACCTGAGAAAAGTTGGCTGGTGGCGCGGCCGTTGGCATGGGCGAGGAAATCCTCGGGTGACTCGAAGAGGGTATAGTCCACCTTGCCCGTCTCGTTGGGCAGCGGCTCGTTGTGGCTGTGGGTGAAGCCCAACAAGTGCAGCGTCCGATTCAGGAAGAAGAAGCTCATGTGATCGCCTGTATCGTTCTCGCCAAGCTGGCCGCGACGACGATCGTAGTGCTCACGAATCTGGTCGAGCATGGACTGCAGGTCTTCGTCCGATAGCGCGACGTACTTGTCGATCTTGTTGAGCGCGTCTTCGTTGAACAGTTTGCCCGCGTTGTTGACCACTGGGGGAATGCTCATCACCATCTGCCTCGACTCTTGTGGGTACGGAAAACCGAGTTGAGCTCTTATCTTAGGAGCTCTGAGCACGATTGGCACAGCCAGACTGATGCCAAACGAGCCGCGAGATCTACGGTCTTGAGACCGTTGTGTCAAGTGCGAGAGTGTTTTGTTCCTCGTCGCCGAGGTCTAGGTCCGCGCCCTTTTTTCTGACCCGTGGGAATGCTCGGCAGCGCGTCTGTGGCTTCTCAATCGAGACCAGTATCCTGCATTGACCTGACTGCACGAGGGCCGCATCATGATGTCGTCGTGAGCGGGCTTTTGGGCCCGATTGGGACGGTGGCTGTGCACAGCCTCGAGCGAGAACCTGCCTGCTAGAGCTTTCCAGGTGACGCCACTTTGGTGTCGGCGGCGCGAGCTGCCGATTCTGTTGAGAGTGCCTTGATGTTGAAGTTTTCTGATGCCGCCACCCTTGCTCTGCACGCCATCTTCATCATTGCCGCCGAGTCTGGTCGTCCGCTCTCGGCGGCATCACTCGCGCAGTACCTCGACGTCTCCGAGGCCCACCTGAGTAAGGTCCTGCAGCGGCTCGCCAAGCTCGACCTGATCGAGAGTAGGCGCGGTCCACACGGCGGGTTCAGCCTCGGAAAACACCCCGAGGCCATCACCCTGCTCGACGTCTACGAGGCCATCGATGGTCCAGTCCGGCAAAACACCTGCCTCTTGGGGCGGGAGGACTGCCCCATGCACGGCTGCATCATGGGTGGCCTGGTCGCTTCCTTGTCCAATCAACTGCGCGCCTTCCTGAGCCAAACCAGCCTCGCCACGTTGATGCGAGAGCCAGGTGTTTTCATCCCTGAGAGGACCAGTCAAGGCGACGATGCGCAGCTCTCGTCTCCGCTCGAGGGGCTCGCTGCTGATGAGGTCCAGCCGAGCAGGGCCAAGCGAAAGGCGAGGCGCGCCAAAGGCGACACTGGCAAAGCGAGCTGAGTGGATTGCAGCTGTTCGCTCTCGGGCACCGAGCTCGATGACGCGTGAGGAAGCGTGCCCTTCGCTCAGTTCTGATTCGTTCGCAGTCGATGACGACACGAAGCAACTCCCCTCACTTCTTGTCGATTGGGCACTTGGCCGCTTCCAACTTCCGAATGTGTGTTGAGAATTCAGGTGGGGGCATGAATCCTCAGATTCGAGGCTTCCCTGCTTCGGGAGTGTTCTGGCTGGCCTGGCGCTCTCGATCGATTCCCTCATCTCGTCAGGAAGGGGATTGACAGAGAAGCAGGTAATTGGTATTTCAATTCCGAAATGGCGCTGGAGCCATCTCTGGAGGGATACCATGTTCTGTTACCAGTGTGAGCAAACTGCAAAAGGGACGGGATGTACGGTGCGCGGCGTCTGCGGCAAGGACGAGAACACCGCGGCCATGCAAGACCTGCTGGTCTACGCCACCAAGGGACTCGCGCAGTACACGCACCGCGCGCGTCAACTCGGGGCAGAAAACGAAGACTTCGACCTCTTCATCGTCGAGGCCCTGTTCACCACCGTCACCAACGTCAACTTCGATGCAGACCGCATTCGTGGCCTCATCGAGCGCGCCCTCGAGCTACGCGACGCGGCCAGAGCACTGTACCTGGAGGCTTGCCAACAAAACGGTGTTCGTCCCGAGAGCCTGAGCGGTGCCGCCACCTGGAAAGCGCCTGCCGACGAGGCTGCGCTGCTTGCCGATGCCGTGGCCATCTCCATCGCCGAGCGCATGCAGAGCGCTGGCCCTGACATCACCGGACTCATCGAGCTCGCCACCTACGGACTCAAGGGTGCAGCCGCCTACGTCGATCATGCCTACATCCTCGGCAAGAAAGACCCAGCGGTGCTCGCCTTCTTCGCCGAAACCCTCGATGCCCTCTGCCAACCGCAGAGCGCTGAGTCCCTCACTGGCCTGTGTTTGCACATCGGCGAGGTCAACCTGCGGGTGATGGAGCTGCTCGACGACGCCAACACTGGCGCCTACGGTCACCCCGAACCCACCAGCGCCAGAATCAGCGCCGTCAAAGGCAAGGCCATCCTGGTTTCTGGCCACGACCTCAAGGATCTGCACGCTCTGCTCGAGCAGACCAAGGACAAGGGCATCAACATCTACACCCACGGTGAGATGCTGCCTGCGCTGGCCTATCCGGAGCTCAAGAAGTATCCCCATCTCGTCGGCAACTACGGCGGCGCTTGGCAGGACCAAAAGAAGGAATTCGATGCCTTCCCCGGCGCCATCCTGATGACCACCAACTGCATCCAGGAGCCGCGCCAGACCTACAAAGCCCGAATCTTCACCACTGGCCTGGTCGGATTCCCTGGCGTCGTGCACGTACCAGAGCAGCGCTTCGCCCCGGTCATCGAAGCCGCCCTCGCCGCGCCTGGCTTCACTGAAGATGAGCCCGAGAAGCGCATCACCATTGGCTTTGCCCACAACGCCGTCATGCAGGTGGCCGACAAGGTCATCGACGCCGTCAAAGCTGGCGCCATCAAGCACTTCTACCTCATCGGTGGCTGCGACGGTGCCAAGTCCGGGCGCAACTACTACACCGATTTCGCCCAGAAGACGCCCGATGACACGGTCATCCTCACCCTCGCCTGCGGCAAGTACCGTTTCAACAAGCTCGACTTCGGAGACATCGGAGGCATCCCCCGCCTGCTCGACATGGGCCAATGCAACGATGCCTACTCCGCCGTCCAGGTCGCCGTCGCCCTCGCCAAGGCCTTCGACACCGACGTCAACAGCCTCCCGCTCTCCTTCATCCTCTCCTGGTACGAGCAGAAGGCAGTGGTCATCCTGCTCAGCTTGCTCCACCTCGGCATCAAGAACATCCGCCTCGGGCCTACGCTGCCTGCCTTCGTGACGCCCCCAGTGCTGGATGTTTTGGTCAAGACCTTCCAGATCGCCCCGACCACCACCGTCGAGGCCGATATGGCAGCCACCCTGGGCTGAACGCGAGCGAAGGACGTGAACCCTCAGCGGCCATTTCGAAGGAATGGCCGCTGACCCGCTCTCGAACGACAGCGTTGTTTGGATTGCGCTACTCGTCCAGCCCGTATCCATGCTAGAACCCTCTTGGCGCAGTCGACGAGGCGTTCATGGCAAGGTTTCTTCGAAGCAAATGCGCGTGGGTCAGCCCGCATCTGGCGAGCAGTCTGCTGGGCGAGCACGCTCTTCAAGAGGAGCCCACCTGGCGGGCGCGTTTCGCCGTCACGGGCAGCAGCGCTGCCCTCTCTCGTTCCTGGGAGGGGCTGCGGGCGATAGCCAACGCCACCCGTGGCGATGAGCTGGTGCTGGCGCAACGTGAGAGCCACAGCGACGGCAAGCTCGAGCTCGAGCTGCGGCACTGTCCGCTGCTCGATCCCGACATCCCACAGCTCCAGTTTCTGGCCCACGCCTTCGATGACGAGAATCAGGACGCCCTCGCGCCCATGGACGCCCTCATGGTGTTCGCCGATGTCAGTGGGCCCATGGCCATGCAGTCCAGGCTCGTCTTCGAGACCATGCAGCGCGTGCTGGCGCTGCTGCAGCCACAGAGCATACCGCGAGCATTGGTGTTTCTCGAGGAGCCGCGCAAGAGCTTGCTCGAGCTCCGCCCAGAGCAACGAGATGCTCGGCAGCGGGCGAAGGTCATCTTCGCCGCGATGCCTCGAGAGCTCGGCTTGGGCGCCATTTGGGATGCAGATGATCCGGACGTCTTCCTGGCCATCTGCCAAGAGCCTGGCCCGGAGTTGCTGCGCAGCGTTCTGCGCCACCTGGTGGCGCGCTGCCGCATGGCCTGGCAGGTCGAGCCGCCCTTGGCCTTGCCGCTGTCTCCACTCGACGACCTCCCTTCCGACTTGCACGAAACCCTCGAGCGAGAGATGCGCGACGCCGCGCTCACCGACGACAGCGAGCAGCTCGCTCGCTTTGGCCTCGACCTGGCTCGACACTATCGCCGCTTTGGTCTCGGCGAAGCTGCTGCCCGTCTCTGTCGACGCAGTCTGCAGCTGGGCCACTCAGAGCAGTGGACCGCTCTCCACGCCGAGGCGCTGAACGTGTTGGAGATGACGCGCCTGCGCTCTTGGAGCTTCGAGCCGGGGGTGGCCCGGGGGGCCTGTTTCGTGGCGGGGGAATCGGCACAGGATAGCGAATGTGTGCTGCTCGCCATCGATGACGAACTGTTTCACGTGTATCGCCATCGCGAAGCGCGACAGCCCCTGCAACGCATCGAGCTGCGCCAACATGTGATGCGGCCTCTGGATGGCCAGCGTGCCTTGTTGGTGGGCCCTCATCTTCGGATCATCGACAGTCGAACTGGGGACATTCTGGCGAGCGCGCGTCACTCGGCGTCGAGGCAGGTGGATGAGGAGCTGCTCAACGCCTCTGGGGTGTTGGAGGGGCACAACAAGATGAGGGTCGCCGCGTCTGGCGAGCACCTCTTGTTGCAGCTTCCCAAGGCCATCTATGTCTATGCCCTGGAGGACCTGTCCCTGCTCGCCCGGCTCGAGCGCAGCGACATTCTCGCTGCGACCTGGGCGGCGGATGGCCGCGTTTGCTGTGTGTTGGAGCAGGGAAATGTGGCGTTCTGGGAGCCCAGCTCGAGGGCCCTCGAGCCGGCGCTGCTCTTGCCTGGTCCCTTGCTCGACGCTCAGCTCTCACGACACGCTGCGCGCATCGCCGTGATCCGTGGTCACGCGCGCCGCACGCAGCTCGCGGTCTACGATGCGCAGGGCCGCTCGCTTGGCAGCGTTGATGGCTGCCGGGCGAGCTCTCTGCGTCTCGCCGAGGACGGGAGCGTGCTGTTCAGCTTCGAGGATCGGATCCTGCGGGCCCGAACCCTGGAGCCAGACAGCACGCATCAGGTGTTGGGCCCCCAGAGCAGGGTGCGCAGCTTCTTCGAGCCGCCGCCGTGGATGGCGCTGAACGTGGACACAACCCCCGATGGGCGTTTCGTGGCGGTCTTGGCGCGCACCTTTAGCGGACGCCTGCCGTTGCGGGTCAACCTCTGGGGATGAGGGAAGGAGCGAGGAGCGAGGAACGAGGAGCGAGGAGCGAGGAACGAGGGCGGGCGCAGGGCGCTATCACCGCCATGGCCTGGGCTTAACTCCAAAACCTGAACCCCGAAACCTGAACCCCGAAACCTGAACCCCGAAACCTGAACCCTCGTCACGAAGTCGTCGTCGAGCATCCATCCATGCCAAGCAAAAACTCTTTTATTTTGTGCCTCTGCGTCTCTGCGCCTCTGCGTGAGACCTTCAAGTCGATCGTCAACCGAAAGCCTCCGTCCCGCTCTGTCCGACCCCTGTCTGTCTCGCGCTCACGCGCGCTCCAGCCCTTCCCTGCTGGGCGGGGCAACCCCAGTTAGCTCCAGGGAAAGCGGGGCGCGCCCAGGGCCCTGGCTGAACCCCGAACCCCGAACCCCGAACCCCGAACCCCGAACCCTGAACCCTGAACCCTGAACCCCGAAACCTGAACCCCATGTCCCCAAACCAGCCCCGCATCGAGGCCCTCAGAGGGCGCCTGATCAACGCCGACATCCGCAGCCGTAGCCTGCGGCTGCTGCGTTGCACCCAGAAAGGTGCCTTCGATTGCTTGCGCCTGCAGGCCCATGCGCCGCGCGAGTTCACGACCCTGGTAAAAACGCTGGGGGAGAGCAGCAACCGCGCGCTCCCACTCGTCGACCTGGTCAATGTTCAGCCCGAGCTGAGCGCCATCCAGAACGAGCTCGCAGAGCTCTCGCGCGCCGCGCGTGAGCGCTGGCTCGAGAGCGGCGCTCAAGAACTGGCTGTGGGCTGGCCTTTCATCGAGGGCGCTGCCGCCGATGGCACCTACCTGCGGGCGCCTCTGCTGCTCTACCCCGTCGACCTGAACACCAGCCAAAGCGGTCGGCTGCGCTGGGAGCTGCGCTTTCTCGGTGCTCCAGATCTGAACGAGTCGCTGCTGCGCGCGCTGCGCCGCAGCGAGGGCGTGCAGCTCGACTTGGAGACCCTGGGCCATTTCGACGAGGACGGTAAGTTCAAGCCAGACCCAGAAACCTTTTCGGCCATCCAGCGCATGTGCAGCAGCTCTGGTCTGCGTTTGGAGGACAGCCCTGCCTTCGGCTTCGAGCCGCTCGCCACGCGCACCCGCGCCGAGAGGGATGCCGCGCCGAAAGCGCGCTTCCAGCTGCGACAGCACCTGATCTTGGGGCGCTTTCCCCGCTCTTCGAGCGCTATCCTTGGGGACTACGAGGCGCTGCTCGAGGGAGCGACGCGCTCGGCCATCCTCGACGCGGTACTCAGCGTCGACGAGAGCGCCGACTGGAACGCGGCTGTGGCCCCCGCGCCTGGCGTCGATGCCATGGCTTCGCAGTCGGGAGCTGCCCGCCTGCGCGATTGGCAGGTCCTCCCTTCCGACGCCAGCCAGGACCTGGTCTTCGACTACGTCGATGGCTTGCAGGCAGGAGCCTTGGTCGTGCAAGGGCCACCAGGGACAGGCAAGTCCCAGCTCATCGCCAACCTGCTCGCCGCCTATCTCGCCGAGGGGCGCAGCGCGCTCTTGGTCTGCTCCAAGCGCGCTGCCCTCGACGTGGTTCATCGACGACTCCAGGTCCTCGGCCTCGATGACGCCGTGGCCCTGGTCCACGACGTCCAGCGCGATCGCAACGCGCTCTGCGCCAGCCTCGAGAGCAGCATCGACGCCTTCACCAAGGTCACCCACGCCGAGCAAGACCCCCGCGCCGAGGCCTCGCCGCATCGACTCGCCTTCGGACGGCTGAGGGCCCGAATCGACATCAGCGACGCCGCCTTCGCACGCCTACGCACGGCCGACCAGGGCCGTCCGTCGCTGGTCGAGCTGCAGGAGGCGCTGCTCGGCGTGCAGTTGAGCGCGCTCCCCGACCTGAGGGCGTTTTCGTCCTCAGTCGAGCTCGCCACCCTCGACGCCGCGCTTCCGCGCTTCGATGTGCTCTGGCCAGAGTTCGCGCCCTACGTCAGACCGCATCCGCTCGTCGAGCGCAGCGACTGGGCGGCGGACAGCGCAGCCACCCTGCAGGCGCGCTTCCTGGCCTTGCGACAGCTCCGAGAGCAGGTCGAGACGCTTCGTCGCAGTCTGCAGCCGTGCGTACACGCAGACGAGCCGACAGCGCCGCCGCCACGCCTCGGTGCCCGCCGCGCTTTGGAGCACCTCGGCTTGTGGGACCAGCACTCAGAGCTCTTCGCGCTGCTCGACAGCTCGGCGCTCGCGCTGCAACACGATTTTGCCCTCTTCTGGATGTGGTGTGGCGGTGAGCGCAGCTCGGGACAATGGGCCAAGGTCATGAAGAAGCTACGCAAGGCCCTGCAGACCCTCGCGGATGTCCCGACGCCTCTGGTGCTCAAGAATCGCACTGAGCTCGTTCATTGGCAAAAGCAGCTCGCTGAGCTCGTCACGCTGCGCACCAAATGGTACCGCTTCTTCAAGCCGCGTTACTGGCGGCTGCGCAAGCTGCCCGCGACGATCCTCGCCGAGTGTGGTGAGCTCTCCTCTACGCTGCCCGTCGACGTCGACGCCATGTGCAAGACCGCTCGGCAGTGGCAGCAGCTCATCGCGGCGATGCCCACGGACAACGCCTTCTTCTCCTTTGGTTTCAGGGGGCGGCGTCAAGACCTCGTCTATGCCATCGAGACCCTGGAGCAGCACCATGGCTTGCTGACCGCGGTGCACGCGCTGCATGCAACCCTCGCCGAGCAGGCGCAGGCCTATGCGCGTTTGCCTGAGCTCGATGGCGCGCTCGAGTTGCGGCAAACCCCCTTTTTCGAGGCGCTGTGGAAGGATGTGCACGCAGCGCGAACGCTACAGCGGCTCCGGGAGAAGCTCGACCAACTCGCGCCAGCTTTCGATGCCAAGACCATCGAAAACTGGTGGAATTTGTTGCTCGACGAGCGCTTCGACAGCTTGCTGGAGAGGCTCGATGCCCTGCTGGGGGTAGCCGACGCGGCGCCAGCGGTGGCGCGCCTGGATCGCATCGCGCAGGATCTGCCCGAGTGGGGTAGGTGGCTGCTGCGCTGGCCCATCATCGAGAACACGCGGCCTTCACAGTGGGCCCGTTGGGCGATGTATCGGGCCTGGGAGCTGGAGCGCCTGCAGGGCGATGAGCCGCTGGCGGTGGAGGCACCGCTGACCAGTGACCTGCAGCTCTCCGTGCTCGCCAGAGAATACGAGGAGTGTATGAGCTTGGCCAAGGAGGGCGTGGCCTTGCGTCATCGACAGCGTCTGTCGCGGGCCTGCCGGGGGCCAGGCGGTGCTGCGCAGCTCAAGGCTTTCCGGCGCCTCGCCGCCGAGAGCAGGAAGCGCAGGAATCGCAAGAGCTTGCGTCAGCTCATCGAGGAATACTGGGGACAGGGTCTACCGCTGCTGCGGCCCCTCTGGTTTTGTTCACCCGAAGCGGTCTCGGCGCTCTTTCCGCCGAGGGCGCAGCTCTTTGACCTGGTGATCTTCGATGAGGCCAGCCAGTGTCCGGTCGAGTCGGCAGTGCCTGCCCTGATGCGTGCCCAACGCGCCGTGATTGCAGGGGATGAGCAACAGATGCCGCCAAGTCACTTCTTCGAGGCCAGCGCTGACGATGCAGACGAGGACGAGAGCGAGCTGCTCGCCAGTGCCTCCGTATTGGCGTTGGCGCGCCTAGCCTTTGCCTCGACCACCCTGCGTTGGCACTACCGCTCGCGTCATGAGGAGCTGGTGGCGTTCTCGAATACAGCGTTCTACGGCAATCGTCTGGTGACGGCGCCTCGGGCGGCGCGACATCTGCGGGCTGAGTTCGAGGGCCTACATTTCGAGCGCGTCGACGGGCTTTGGCAGGAACAGTGCAATCAGGCGGAGGCCGAGAGGGTGGTGGAGCTGCTCGCGATGCTCTGGTCGCTGCCCGAGCCGCCTTCGGTGGGAGTGGTCAGCTTCAACCGCAAGCAGTCGGAGCTGATTGCCGCTCGGATTCAACAGCGCATTCTGGTTGATGAGGGGTTTCGAGCCGCGCACGAGGCGAGTGAGAAGCGTGAGCCCATCGACAGGCTCTTCGTGCGTAACCTCGAGAACGTTCAGGGGGACGAGCGCGACGTGATCATCTTCTCGATGGCCTACGGTCCGTCGCAGCGGGGGGGGATAACGCATGCCCGCTTTGGCCCGCTTGCGATGGAGGGCGGAGAGAAGCGCCTGAACGTGGCCATAACCCGCGCCCGGCTGGGTATTTGGCTGCTTGCGTCTTTCGAGCCCGAGGAGCTGCGGGTCGATGGCAGCAAGCATCCTGGACCGAAGCTGCTCAAGCAGTATCTGCGTTTCGTGCGGGACTTCAGCGCTGGACAAGGGGCCGAGGCGGTCCTGGCAGAAGCAGCACAACTCGGGAACAGTGACAGCAGCAGCGATACCTTGATGCGTCGTCAGCAGCGCAGACTGGGTCTTCGCCTGCGCGAGGAGCTCGAACAAGCATTGAAGGCGCGGGGCGTGCACGTGCGTGGCGGCTTGGGTTTGGGTGGCGAGCGCATCGATTTGGCAGTCGACGCCGACGATACTGAGGGCTTGGGCTTGGATTGCGGCGAATTTCTGATGACCGCAGATACCCTGGCGCGTGATGTCTATGCGCAGCAGTTCTGGGCCCGCTCGGGCTGGAGTATTCTACGGGTGACGCCAGCGCAGTGGCGAGAGCGCAGAGAGGAGCTGCTTGAGCAAATCCTGAACCGTTTCCAATGACTTCCACTGGATAGAGAAGGAATAGGACAGTTCAGTATTGTCGACGATCGGCCAAGGCGCGTCCCAGGGTCACCTTGTCTGCGTATTCGACTTGGCTGCCCATCGGCAAGCCACTGGCGATTCGGCTGAGCTTCACCCCGAGCGGCGAGATGAGTTTGCGCAAATACAGCGCGGTGCTCTCGCCCTCGACAGAGGGGTTGGTTGCGAGCACCACCTCCTCCACCTCATCGAGTCGCCGCAGCAACTCCACGATCTTGAGCTGCTCGGGCCCTACCCCGTCAAGCGGCGAAAGCGCGCCGTGCAGCACATGATAGAGCCCACGAAACTCACCGGTCGCCTCGATGGCGCGGATGTCCTGAGGCGATTCGACCACGCACAGGAGCTGACGCTCTCGTCGCGGATCGAGGCAGCGAGCGCAGGGTGAGCTTTCGGTGAGATCCGCGCACAACTCGCAGTGTGTGACCTTGTCTTTGACCTCGAGCAGCGCGCGGCTCAGCGCTTCGGCGTAGTCACGAGGAGAGCGTGCAATATGGTACGCCAAACGGCTCGCCGTCTTCTCGCCAATACCAGGCAAGGACGAGAGCTGCTTGACGAGCTCTGAGAGGGGATCGCGGTTCAAGTTCGGCTCACATGATGCCGGGGATGGAGAACCCGCCGGTGAGCTGGCTCATCTCCTTGTCGACCATCTCCTTTGCCGTCTCGAGCGCAAGGTTGACCGCCGAGATGATGAGGTTCTCGAGCAGCTCCGGGTTGCCGGTGATGCTCGGATCGATGTTCAAGGCGAGCAGCTCTCGGTTGCCGTTGACCACAGCGGTCACCTTGCCGTTGCCTGCCGAGGCCTCGACCACTTTGCTCTTCATGTCCTCTTTCAAATTCTCGAGCTTCGACTGCAGCCGCTGTGCTTGAGAAAGAATCTGGTTCAAGCCGCCGCTGCTCTTCGATTTCCTCATGCTCCATCCTCCCTGTCCACTACGCTTGGGTCGATGCGAATCCGCTCCGGATTCACTGAAAATTCATCCATCACTCTTTGAACCAAAGGGTTCTCTTGCAGACGACGGCGCAGCGCCGCCTCCGCCTCGTCGCGCTCTGCGCGACGCCGCTCGGCGACCGTCTCCAAGGCCGCATCTGCCGCCGCCGCGCTCAGCTCGAGATGCGGTGTCCAGCCCCAGGCCTGCTCGATGGCGCGCAGCAGGTTCTCACGGCGCGCCCCGTCGAGCAGCAGCGTAAGATACTGCTGTGACAGAACAAGCTCAATCCGTTCCTGCTCGAGACGCGCACAATGTGCCTGCTCGAGCAGCTTTCCAAGCTGAGGAGGCAGGCTCTCCACCAGCGCTCGCCAGTTCCCGACCTCGACGCCTCGCAACGGTCTTGTCGATTGGGCGCTTGGCTTGTTCCCCCCACCTGTGTTTGCCGCAGTCGACGGGGTGCTTGCGGCGTGCGACGGGGTACTTGCGGCGTGCGTCGGTGTACTTGCCGCAGTCGTTGGGGTGCTTGCCGCAGTCGCTGGGGTGCTTGCCGCAGTCGTCGGGGTGCTTGCCGCAGTTGACGGGGTGCTTGCCGCAGTCGACGGGGTGCTTGCGGTGTGCGACGGGGTGCTTGCGGCGTGCGACGGGGTACTTGCGGCGTGCGACGGGGTACTTGCCGCGGGTGTTGGCGTACTTGCCGCGGGTGTTGGCGTACTTGCAGCGGGTGTTGGCGTACTTGCAGCGGGCGTACTCGTCGCGGGTGTCGGCGTACTCGCAGCGGGCGTACTTGCCGCGGGTGTTGGCGTACTCGCTGCGGGTGCAGGCGTGCTCTCGCGGTGCAGCTCAGCGAGCTTCTCTCGGTAGCGTTGGAGGGTCTGGTCATCGCCGAGCTGTCCGGCGTGCAGGGTCTTTTCGAACGCTTCGAGGCGATTGATGAGCGGCAGGAGGGGCAGAAGCGGTTCGACGGCGCTCAGCTTGATGAGCGTCATCTCCAGCATGAGCTTGGGAAAGAGGGAGCGTGCGATGCCGTCGATGGCTTCGGCGAAGAGCTGAAACATGCGCTGGAGCTGGTCGATGGGTACGCCTTTGACGTCCTCGGCGAGCTGTTGCAGCTCGCGATCGGAGAGGTCGGTTACGTCGCGGGCATCTTTGACGGCGGCAACGACGGTCATGTCGCGTAGGTGTTGCAGCAGCGCCATGGCGAATTGGAGCAGATCTTGACCGTTTCTCTCGACCTGGTCGAGCAAGGCAAGGGCACGATGGACATCGCGGCGCAGCAGTGCTCGTCCGAGCTCGAGCAACTTGTCGCGGCTAGCAATACCGAGGATTTCTGCGCTGTGCTCTGCGCTCAGGCGGCCGTCGGCAAAGGCGATGACCTGGTCCATGGCGCTGAGGGCATCGCGCACGCCACCTCTGGCGTGGTGCGCAATGAGGGAGAGGGCACCGTCGTCGTAGGAGAGCTTCTCCGCGTCGGCGATTCCTTCGAGCAGGACAATCAAATCGCGAACTTGTACGCGCTTGAAGTCATAGCGTTGGCATCGGCTCAGGATGGTGACAGGGATCTTGTTGGCCTCAGTCGTGGCGAAGATGAAGACCACGTGTGCCGGTGGCTCCTCGAGGGTCTTGAGCAAGGCGTTGAAGGCCTCGGTGGTGAGCATGTGCACTTCGTCGATGATGTAGACCTTGTATCGACAGCGGCTTGGGGCGTAGCGGACGGCGTCGCGGACCTCGCGGATTTCGTTGATGCCGCGGTTGGAGGCGCCATCGATTTCGATCACGTCGACGGAGCGACCGGCGGTGATGTCGATGCAGTTTTCACAGACGTTGCAGGGCTCCGGGCTAGGTCCCTGTTGACAGTTGAGGGCCTTGGCAAGGATGCGCGCGGTGCTGGTCTTGCCGACGCCGCGGGAACCAGTGAAGAGAAAGGAGTGGGCGACGCGCTGCTGTTTGATGGCGTTGGCCAAGGTTCGGGTGACGTGTTGCTGACCGACCACGTCTTCGAAGCGTTGTGGCCGCCATTTGCGTGCGAGGACGAGATAGGACATGCACTACTCCGCGTGGACGAGGGCGGCGTGATGTGGGCTGTGAGCACTCATCACAGCGCACCTTTGGGCTCGCCCTCAGGTCACCAAAGGGCTCACCTTTGGCATTCCATTGATGGCGTCAGTTGAGCAGACATCGCCGGCTGCTACAGGCAGCCAAGGGCGAAAGCCAGGGCGCATCATGGCTCAGCTGCTTCAGGATTCCAAGGCGAACTGTCTTTGATGCTGGCCTCGAGCTCGAGCTCTGGCGTCAAGCCGAGCTGCACCTTGTGGAATTGGTTTGCCTCGAAGTCGAGCTCGACGCTGCCCTTGGCGTAGGCGCGCTTGCCGCGGTCGAGCTCGAAAGCACGTAGCTTCCACTGTCCCGAAGGGATCTCTTTCACGTCGCCTGCTTTGTCGGTCCAGCAGATGGCCCGTCCGGGTCGTTTGAGGCAAACGAAGAGCTCTCGCTTGGGGGGCGAGCTGAACTGCACCTTGGCTTTGCCGAGATCGGCCCAATCGAGCCATGGGACGACGCGAATCGAACCGACGGGTGAGGTGTGGAAGGTTTGATGAAAGCTCTCCCTTTCATCCAAATCGAGGTGCACCTCGACGAGCTGTCCCTTGTCGAAGGTGGCGTGACCGGGAACGGTGAACTTGTCCTCGCCCACGGTGACGAGGGCATTGGCGCTCTTTTGCTCGACGATGAGCTCGAAGTCAGTGCTCCTGTCGAGGTAGACGCCAGTTCCCATCATCGGCACGATGAGCTCGTTCTGCTCCTCGCGAGGCCGGATGATGGCAACGAAGGAGGCTTTTCGCGGCGAGGTCACGAAGACGTGGTGGTAGACACCCAGGTGGATGTTTTCGAGGAGCAGCGGCAGTGTCCCGACCAACTTACCATCGAGCCAGACCTCGGAGCCGGCGACGTCCTCAGGTACGCTAGCAGTGATCTTGAGGATGCCCGTTTCGATTTCCGTGGGGGCAGCGAGCTCCAGCTCGACACCTGCACTGGGCTGAATATCGGGCGGAACAATGGTCCAGGCAGGGAGCTGACCGGCAGCGAAGGCGCCGACGGTGTTGTGCTTTCCCTTGACCATCTTGTATACATTTGGGGTAGGCTTTTCCTGAAGGATTCCGTTGATGACGACGCTCGCACCGGCTGGCTGAGAGCGCACCAAGACCTCGATCATTTCGAGCTCGACCCACTCGGGGGCCCCAAGCTCACCTTCCTTCTTCTCAGCGCCACCATCGAGCTGCTCACCGATACGCGGCCCACCAATGACGAAGCCGAGCACGACCACCAAGACGACGATGATGCCAATGATCAGAGCCCACCATTTCCGCTTTTTGTTGGGTGCGTGAAGCGCGGCCATCAGGACGTCTATGGTATAGGAGATGCTGCTGTTGACGTCGCGACTTCTCCCTTTGGGCTGTGGTGCAGGGGGCGCTGACATGCCGGGCGGGGAGGGGAGTTGTGTGGGTGCATAGCCGCCAGGGGAATACGGGTTTGGTGCGCCGGGCTGAGGGGGGTACGTTGGCTGTGCGCCTGGCGGCGGGTATCCCTGCGGAGGCTGGTATCCCTGCGGAGGCTGGTATCCCTGCGGCGGGGGTTGGTTACCCTGCGGAGGGGGTTGGTAGCCCGGCGACGGCGGCTGGTATCCCGGCAACGGGGGCTGATATCCCGGCAAAGGGGGCTGATAAGCTGGGGGAGACTGATATCCTGGAGCAGGGTATCCTGGAGCAGGGGCTTGGTACGCAGGCGGTTGGTATCCTGGAGCTGCACCATAGCCGCCAGTGGAAGCGGCGTAGACTTGCTCAGCCGGGGGCGTAGGCTGGACGAGGGGCGCAGGCCCGTGCGATGGGGCAGCTGAGGGCTGAACGAGGGGCGCAGGTCCGTGCGATGGGGCACCTGAGGGCTGGACGAGCGGCGCGGGTGCACGTGCTGCGGGTGCATTGGGCTGAACCAGCGGTGCAGGTGCGGGCCGCGAAGCCTGGGCGCTGTGACGCAGGGGCAAAGGTTTGACCGGTGCTGCCATTGGAGTGGAGCGCCCAATCAGCGGTTTGGGAGCGACGCCTGCGCTGGGAGCGGGATTGAATGCCTCCATCGCGGGGATGGTGCCGTCTTCCACCACATCGTTGTCTTCGGTCAGAGAATCATCTTTGATTGAACTCATCTTCTGATCTCATCGGCGTCTGCGAGGGGATACTCGAAGCCTGAGGGCGCCTCGAGCACCATCAGAGGAGACGACAGCTCTTCGTGCTTTGGATGACGACTGCGAGCTGAGCGCGATGGTGCAGGTCTATGGATGCCGCAACGATTGCGACACTCCTTTCGACACCAGTCTCCTAGACTGGAGGTGACGAGCGCTCCTGTCAATTCTCGAGCCTCGCAGCAGCGCCCCTGCAAGACTGTGTCATGCAGACGAGAAGCGAGCCTGCGACTCTTTTCGGGGAAGCTCACCATGGCCCCGACGGTGTGGGAGCGCAGTGTGAGCAGCTTTGCCCGACGATTCTCAGTCGTGGAGCGCGTTGATGAAATCCATGACCTCGCGCCGCTTCTCGTGGCTTGGCGCCACGACGACGTAGGCGAAGTCGCCCATCACCGGCGAGTCCATGGGCATGAAATGGCCAATGAATTCGCCGTAGGTTGCCATGATCTCGTGGTGCTGGTGTCGGTAGGGCAGACGCTCGAGGCGGCCGTTGTAGGCGCAGGTCCAATCGCGGCCAAACTGGGGTTTTGGCTTCTCCCCCCCCATGACGGCTGCGAAGAGCGCCCAGACGTCGATGGCCTTGGCGTGGTTCATCAGGTCGAGGGTGAGCACGCCAGGTGGGCGGGCGTTGATCTCGAGTCCGTAGTAATCATCGCCAATGCGGAAGTACTCGATGTGGAAGAAGCGCTTGCGCAGCCCGAAGGACTTGACCGTGGCAATGCCAAGCTCCATGAGCTTGGGTGGGATCTCAGCGTTTTTGTAGTTGAAGTAGGTCAGGGGCATGCCCCCGACCACCTCCATGATCCCTGCGCAGTAGCTGTGCTCACAGAAGAAGACGAGCTCGCCGTCCTTGTCGGCGATACCATCGAAGCTGATCAGCTCGCGATCCTCGGCATGAACAAATTTCTCAATGAAATAAGTGACATTCGGATTCTTCTCGCGCCAGAACTGGTCGACTTCTGCCGCTGTACGCAGACGTCGGGTATCGGACGCGCCGACGCCCACATCAGGTTTGACCACGATGTCCTGGTGGGTGGCGAAGAAACGCTCCAGTTGGGCTTGGTCGAGGAGCACTTCGCCGGGCACGACGAGCGCACCCGCCTCCTGAAAGTGAGCCTTCATCAGGGACTTGCGCACCAAATGGGCGAGCTCCTCGGGCTTGGGACCGGGGGTGTTGAAATCCAGGCGTAGCTGAGCTTCCAGGGGCAGCCAGTACTCGTTGAGGGACTCGATCGCGTCGAAGCGACCGTGTTTACTCACCAGGTAGGCGACGGTTCGGTAGAGGGGCTCGTAGCGCGCGGGATCGATCACGCCGCTGCTGGCGTAACAGCTCAGATCGTGCTGCACGTAGTCCGAGAGGGAGGCTTTGAGCTCATCGTTGAGCTGATGGTAGGGCGTGTCTCCGATGCCGACCAGGTTGAAGCCTCGGGCCTTGAAGGCCATGGCGAAATGGTAGAGGCGCTGCGGGTAGTGGGGGGAGATGAGGAGGATGTTCATGTCCATGCTCCGAGTTCGTGGCGGTGTCGAGGCACCCACCGGACTTCGCTCGCCCGATTTGAGCGCGGTTCCAGTCGGTCTTGCTGCCGCGTTGTAAACGATGCGGAAAGGATGTCAATCTCGAGCTCTCGAAGCATGCTTCACCGGCCGCTCGACGGCGCTTTGCAGCGCGGCGCGCCAATGCCGCGAAGTGCGCCCAGAGGGCGACGCAGGCGTAGCATTGCTAGGTCGAGGAGAGCGAACAAGCACGACAAAGGCAGTGGCGATGCCCCGCTACAAGAGCCAGAGCGGGTCGTGCATCGTGCTTCTCGGCTGTTGGTACGCGCTAAGGCGTCATGGTGAGTGAGCGGCGAGCACTCCATCCCAGTGTGCTTCGAGCGTTGTCGTAGCACGACTTCCTTGATTGCTTGCTGTTCGACACAGTCAGGCTAGGGTGCTATGAACCGAGCGCTGGCAGCGGTCTCAGCGGCCAGACAGGGTACTGTACTGGCTCTTTCCCAAACGCTCGTTGAACGACTCGTTTTTTCAGACTTTCTCGCAGATTGCAGAGTTCTCGCGTTCAAGGGTTTTGAACAGTGTCATTGGCCTCGCTCAACGTCGGACGAATACCGTATGCGCTCCGGCGACGGCCACTCGAGCGAATCGCATCAGGAGAAAAAACCATGGTCTTGGAGAATCGTCGTCGAGCAGTTCCCAAAATACTGGGTCGCTTCGTGCAGGCGGCCACCTTCCTTGCTGCGGCGCTGGCTCTGCCCGCCTCGGCATGGGCGGGTGAGGCTGACCTGAAGCTGCCCGATCTGGGCAGCGTGCAATTCCTGGGAGCCATCAGCGGTCACAACCTGCTGCTCTTTGGGCTCATCATTTGCGTGGCCGGCCTGGGTTTTGGTTACTTCATCTATCGCCAGCTCAACGCTTTGGCGGTGCATCGCTCGATGAGGGAGATCTCCGAGCTCATCTATGAAACGTGCAAGACCTACCTACTCACCCAGGGCAAGTTCATCCTCTATCTGGAGCTCTTCATTGGTGCCGTGATCCTGGCCTACTTTGGCTGGCTCCAGCAGTTGGGTGCAGGCAAAGTCCTGCTCATCCTCTTCTTCTCTTTGGTCGGAATCGCGGGCAGTTATGGCGTTGCCTGGTTTGGCATCCGCGTCAACACTCTCGCCAACTCGCGCACCGCCTTTGCGGCCCTCGCCGGAAAGCCTTTCCCTGCTTACTCCATTCCTCTGCGTGCAGGCATGAGCATCGGCACCATGCTGATCAGCGTCGAGCTCATCATCATGCTCGCCATCTTGCTCTTCATCCCTGGTGAGCTCGCTGGCCCTTGCTTCATCGGCTTCGCGATCGGCGAGTCCTTGGGCGCCGCCGCACTGCGTATCGCTGGCGGCATCTTCACCAAGATCGCCGACATCGGCTCCGACCTCATGAAGATCGTCTTCAACATCAAGGAAGACGATGCGCGTAACCCCGGCGTCATCGCCGACTGCACCGGAGACAACGCTGGCGACTCCGTGGGCCCCACCGCCGACGGCTTCGAGACCTACGGCGTCACGGGCGTCGCGCTCATCACCTTCATCATCCTGGCGGTCTTCGACCCCACCGTTCAGATCCAGCTCCTGGTTTGGATCTTCGCGATGCGTGTCATGATGGTCATCTCTTCGGTCGGCAGCTACGCCATCAACGAGTGGCTCGCGCGCCGTCGCTATCTCAACGTCTCGGCGATGAATTTCGAGCAGCCCCTGACCAACTTGGTGTGGCTCACCTCGATCGTCTCCATCGTCATGACTTTCGCCATCTCCTACCTGCTCATCCCCGAGCTGGGAGAAGGCAAGCTGTGGTTGTTGCTCTCTCTGATCATTAGCTGCGGTACGCTGGCTGGAGCCCTCATCCCTGAGGTGGTCAAGGTCTTTACCTCCACCGAATCCAAGCACGTCAAAGAGGTCGTCACCGCTTCTCGTGAAGGCGGGGCCTCACTCAACGTGCTCTCCGGCTTGGTCGCTGGCAACTTCAGCGGCTACTGGCTGGGCCTCGTCATCATCGCCTTGATGGCTTTTGGCTACTTCATCAGCACCATGGGCCTCGAGAGCCTGATGTTCGCGCCCGCCGTCTTCGCCTTCGGTCTGGTCGCCTTTGGCTTCCTTGGGATGGGACCCGTCACCATCGCCGTTGACTCCTACGGTCCAGTCACCGACAACGCTCAGTCCGTCTTCGAGCTCTCCGTCATCGAGACGCTGCCGAATATCCAGAAAGACATCAAGCGTGACTTCGGCTTCGAGCCCGATTTCGAGCTCGCCAAGCATCACCTCGAGTCCAACGACGGCGCGGGCAACACCTTCAAAGCGACGGCAAAGCCAGTGCTCATCGGAACGGCCGTGGTCGGAGCCACCACCCTCATCTTCTCCATCATCGTCATGCTCACCCACGGGTTGACCACTGACCTCGAGAAGCTCTCGATCGTGCATCCCCCCTTCCTGCTCGGTTTGATCGCAGGTGGTGC